>NZ_QVFV01000007.1 GCF_004212215.1 Leptolyngbya iicbica LK | reverse complement strand
TCATGCTCACTCAAGGGCTGATGGTTCGTATCTTCAGCTTATGGCGAGTGAGCTTTTTTACTGACTGAGCGATTTATCAAACATCCTCTTAGGTAATTTTAGGTCGGGGTGCATCGCGCTGTAATCACAGGAGCCAGCAGAGTCGTTGCAGCGATGCTGGGAGTCGTCAATCGCCGGGGAACGGCTCACTCTGGACTCACCGTAATCGGCGTCCCGATCGCGAGCTTCTGGTACAGCTCCTGAATTTCGCCGTCGCGCATCCGCACACATCCATGAGAGACGGCTTGCCCCACCAGTTCCTCTTGATTCGTGCCGTGAATACCGATGTGATATTCGTCGTCGTAGGCAAACCCAATCCAGCGCGAGCCCAGCGGATTCTCGGGTCCGGTGGGAATGGCTTTGCCTGTGATCGGGTGCTTCCAGAGAGGATTTTCGCGCAGATCGAGGACGGAAAAATGTCCCACTGGGGTTTCCCAATCGGCTTGGCCCACGGCAATGTCGTACTGCTTGATCAGAGTTTCGCCTTCGTAATATTCCAACTTTTTAGGCCCGAGGCGAATGACCAGACGGGCTTCGCGCACCATGTTGGGCAGCGGCGACTGCCGCAGCAGCGTCGCCAATTGGCTGACGCGGGTCGGGCGGATGGGCGTCGCCACGGGGTCAGGCCGCGATCGCATAATGTGCCACTCGGCAGCCAGCAGCAATCCAGCGGCGCCAAAGCACAGCAACATCACACTGCGACGAATCGATGGATTAGTCAGCATGGCATCATGAGTTCCCTTATCTCTCAGGATACCGATGTTCTACTAAACCAATGCACGGAGACAAAATTTTCATGGGAGATCGCCAGGCCCAAGCCCCTGAGGATGAGCGGGGCCGTGGAGCTAGGGGGATGCTGGCCGATAATCGCCCAGCCTTTAGCCCGCGATCGCTTGCCTGATTTGTTCACCATCGAGACTGTGACCGATGAAGACCAATCGAGTTTGGCGGGGTTCTGAGGGTTTCCAGGGGCGATCGTAAAAATGGTCGAACCGCTGACCGACCCCTTGCAACACCAAGCGCATGGCTTTGTTGGGTACGGCCACGAACCCTTTGATGCGATAAATCTCTTGCTGCTGGACGAGCGTTTGTAAACGCTTGACCAAGATTTTAGGATCGAGGGCTTGGTTGAGCTCCACGCAAATGGAGTTGATGTCTTCGTCGTGGTCGTGGTCTGCTTCGTGGTCGTGGTGGCTGGGGCGACTGTCGAGGTGATCTTCCACCGCTGCGTTAAAGCCGAGCAGCACTTCGGGGTGAATCTTGCCCTGATGACAGGTCACGACTTTGATGCCCGTCGGTGCTTGGGCTTGTAGCCAGGCTTGCACGCGATCGCGCTCTGCCGCCGCCATTAAATCGGTTTTCGTCAGCAGCACCATGTCCGCGCAGGCGAGCTGATCTTCAAATAATTCTTCAATCGGTGTCTCATGTTCCAGGCTATCGTCAGCTTGGCGTTGCGCCTCCAAAGCGGCCAGATCGCCCACCATCTGCCCCTTCGCTAGGGCGTCGCCATCCACCACGGTCACGACCCCATCGACCGTTGCCCCAGTGCGGATCTCAGGCCAGCGAAAAGCTTGCACTAGGGGCTTGGGTAACGCCAGCCCCGATGTCTCAATGACGATCGCGTCAATCTCAGTTCGCCGCTTTAACAATTTCTGCATGGTGGGCAAAAACTCTTCCTGCACGGTGCAGCAAAGGCAGCCATTAGCGAGTTCCAAAATATTTGGATGAGTGGCATCCACATTCGGATCCTCATCGTCGCAGACCTGGCACGATCGCAAGATGTCGCCATCGATGCCAACTTCCCCAAATTCATTCACCAACACCGCGATGCGGCGTCCTTGATTGTTTTGCAGCAGATGCCGCACTAGCGTTGTTTTGCCAGAACCGAGGAAGCCAGTGACGACCGTGACGGGAATTTTATGCATATTGCTCAAGGGGTCGGTGAGTACGTGGGTGGGTATCAGAGTCAATGGATAGATACAAACGAGTCAGTTGGTGAGCTGACTGGGTGAACGACTAGCTTGGCAGCAGCCAGGGCAAAACCTGACCGTCCTGAACCTGCCGCAGGGCCATATTCTAAGCCTGAAGCGACGGGATTCAACGCACTCACCGCAAATCCGGCCCTGATGGTGGCGCGCTAATTCCAGGGAGCAAGAAGGGCGATCTGCGCGTGATGAGGGACCGGGTCCCTCTTAGTTTCTGCAACAAAGCTTGGGTTAGCCTTTAGGCACCCGGTCCCTGGCCGTTCTGCCAGTAGCCTGAGAGCCAAGTCAAGGGACCGGGTGCCTGCCACAACTCTATATGAATGAGAACGTCTGTAAACCAGGACTTTCTCTCAGCAAGATTGAGAGTGTGGCATAATTTCGTAGCTTGAGTGGGGCAGTGAGCCCCGCCTGACATGACCGACGAGCGAGGCGATCGCCCTCTATGCCGAATTCGCAGTTGCCACCGATACATCGTTATCTATGGGCACAGGGCACGGTAGCTGCGCCCTTATCAGCGGGCAGTTATTTGATGCAGCGCTATCAGGTCATTCGCTTTCCCCTGGTGCGCGATACCCAACCGCAGTTGCCGCCGCCAGCCTTAGCTGATGTGCCGCCTGAGGCGATGCCTTACCTGGCGTTGTCACCTTACCTAACAGCAATTCCCCGCCCTTTTACCCAGGTGACGCAGGCAGATGGCCAGCCATTGCTGCTGCTCGATGAGGTGCCGTTGCAAGCACCGCCCCATGCCGCTGCACCGCCTGACTTATTGCCCGCGCTGACCGAAGCCTGGCCCCAAGCGTCGGCGATTGAGCAGTTGTCGTGGCTGTGGCAATTGGCCCAACTGTGGCAGCCCTGTCTCGATCAGCAAGTCGCTCACTGTTTGCTGGACCCTGATTTAGTGCGAGTCGATGGTGAAGATGTGCGGCTATTGACTTTGACCGTTAAGTCGTCGCCCCTCGCCTTAGCGGATTTGGGGCAACATTGGCAGGGCTTGGCCCCTCAAGCTGCACCCGCGATTCGCGACTATTTGATGCGCTTAACCCAGGAGCTAGCCGCCGGTCGGGGACAGGTCAGTGGATTGGTGAATTCTCTGGCGCAAGCCCTCAGACAACAATCGGCGCAGCGGCAATACCCAGTGCAACTATCGGTTAAGTCAGATCAAGGGCCGACTCGCAATCGGAATGAAGACGCCTGTTTTCCGGTCAGTGGTACGACCCAAACGGTGCACCTCACTGCCAATACAGACTATCAGCTCACCCCAGCGCCGTTATTAGTCGTCTGTGATGGCATCGGTGGTCACGAAGGGGGCAATATCGCCTCGCAAACGGCGATCGCTGAAGTGACGCAAGCCCTCCAGCCGTTGCTGGTGCGCAATGGCACACCCCACACCGAGATTGTGTTGGCACTGAAACAGGCCATGTTGCAGGCCAATGAAGCGATTTCCCTGCGCAACGACGCTGATCATAAGCGGGAGCGGGGACGCATGGGCACCACCATCGTCATGGCGCTGGTATACGACGGGTGTCTATATATCGCGCATTTGGGAGACAGTCGGGCCTATCGGGTGCGATCGCACAATTGTCGGCAACTCACCCTGGATGATGATGTGGCCGCCCGCGACACCCGCCTGGGTCTGCGGCTCTATGCCGAAGCGCTACAGCAATCCGGCGCGGGGGCTTTGGTGCAAGCGCTGGGCATGGCCCCGACTCAGCATCTGCATCCCACCGTGCAGCTGTTTGCGATCGCCGCTAATAGTTTGATTTTGCTGTGTTCCGATGGCCTTAGCGATTACGATTTGGTCGATCAGCTGTGGGCGACGGAATTGCTCCCCGTGTTGACGGGCGATCGCGAAGTGGGGGCCACGACTCAGCGATTAGTCACCCTCGCCAACACCCACAATGGCCATGACAATGTCACCGTAGGACTGTTGCGCGTGAGTCCCCAAGCGGCGGCGACAGTTCAGCCCGTGCCCGTGCAGCTGGTGGATGTGCTCCATCAAGCCGCTCCTGATGTCACAGCCCCCTTGGTCACGGCCCCGGCAATGGCAACGGCTCCCACCACGCTGCGGCCCGTTGCCCCACCCCCAACCAAACCGAAAACAAAATGGCCGCTCATCATGGTCAGTGTGCTAATCGCGGCTGGGGTAGGCATTGCCGGAGCACTGGGGTGGCAATGGTGGCAACGCCGCGCCGCTGCGCCGTCGGTCGATGCTGAGTCCTCGGGCGGGTCAACCCTCTCGCCATCGGCTCCGCCCCCGACCGGAACGACCGCGATCGCCGATCTCGCCGTGGGTGATTTTCTCCAAATTAAAACCCTGGCAGATCCGACCGCTGCAGCCACCTTCGTGACGACCGCCTCACCTCCAGCCGCCGATGCCCCCGAGGCGATCGATACGCCCAAACGTTTGCTGACCGCCCAAACGGTGGTGCAGGTGCGTAGCCGTCAACAAACCCCGGCGGGTGAATTGTGGGTGCGTCTGCAAGTCTGCTCTACAGCGACGCCAGAACCCACTGGGGAAGCGACCGACGCACTGCCCTCGACGTCCCCTGAGAGCACGAGTCTTGAGCCCGCCTGGCCGATCGCTGCACCCGGCGATCAAGGATGGATCTTGCAAGCCGATCTCGCCACCTTTGCGGCTCCCTTACTTGACACATCTAGCCCTCAGCAGGGATTGTGTACTGACTAACGATCTCAGTCACGCTGGCAGGAGCCCTCCCAGTTGGCGGCGTTCGATTCAGGGCAGCCTGATCTACCTTACCTTCGCGTCTGTTTTCTTCCTCACGATTTTCGATGTCAGAGCCTACCCGTCTGCGTATTGCCATCGATCGTCTGGCGAATGCCACCACCCCCCACTACGCAATTTGGGTGGTCGAAGCCCCCTACCCAGGTGGCTATGTCCACCACGATCGCCCCTGGAGTGATGAACTCAATCAACTGTGGCAAAGCTGGCTTGAGCTTTTTTCGCTGCGGGGCTTACCGCCCGTGCCCCACGTCCCCGCTTCTTATGTGCCGCAAATGGTGACGCCCGAGTTGCTCAAGTCGCCCGATGGCAAGGTGCAGGGATATTCTGGTCGCTTGATGCAAACTCTGGGCGTCAAGCTCTGGCAGTGGCTCTTTGACGGCGCGATTAAAGGCAGCCTCGACCAAAGTCTGGGCATTGCCATGGGCCAGGGCAATCCCCTGTCTTTGTGTCTCGACATTCGCGACCCAGACCTCATCGGCCTACCCTGGGAAATCATGCAGCCCCAGCCGGGTCGTCAGGCCATGTCGTTAAACGAATATGTGCGGTTTAGCCGCACCACGAGCGATGTCGATCCCCTGGCGGAGATCCGTCTCGATCAGGAACTCAAGATTTTGCTCGTGCTGGGGGAACCGGATGTGCCCGGCGATCGCGACTCCGCCGACACCCTGCAGCTCGAAGCTGAGGCTCAACTGCTCAAGCGCATCTTGACCGGAGAAAGTACGTCTGGCCTGCAGGCCCGCACCGGCGCACCTTGCCAGGTGGATGTGCTCGTGCGGCCCCGCGCCAGTGAACTCATCAAGGCGATCGATCGCGGTGAATACAACGTCTTTTTCTACGCTGGGCATGGTGTGCCCGCGCCTGACGGCGGCCTCATTTATCTACAAGCCGAATCGACGCTGAATGGAACGGAGCTGGCCCAACTGCTCTTGCTCAATCAGGTGAAATTAGCCGTGTTTAACACCTGTTGGGGCGCGCGACCCGATCAGCAAGAGCAGCGACCGATTCCCCGCAGCAGTCTGGCCGAAGTGTTGTTGCACCATGGGGTGCCTGCGGTCATTGCCATGCGCGATGCCATTGCCGATGAAGAAGCCCTGAGCTTTATCCAGGTCTTTTCGCAAGCGCTGGCCGAGCGCAACTCCGTTGACCGAGCCGTCGCGATCGCCCGCCAGCAACTGCTCACCCTCTACAAGTTCAATCAACCTGCTTGGACGTTGCCCGTGTTGTATCGGCATCCCGATTTTGATAGCCAGGTGCTCGCCGACCAAGACACCGATATTACTCGCCTGCCCGGTGAAGCCTGTTCTAACACCCCGTTGGCAGTCATTCGCGCGGTCGATGAACCGCATTTAGCCTGGTATCTCTACGGCAGTATGCTGCGCATTGGTCGCCGCCCCGAAAATGACCTGGTGATCCCTGAACCCTGGGTATCGGGTCACCATGCCGAAATCTTTTGTCGACAGACGAATACCCCTGACGGGGCTCAGTCCATGGCCTACTATTTACGCGATGATTCGCGCTACGGCACGTTTTGTGAGCAGCAGGGCACCTGGCAGCAACTGCACCGCACCGAAATTTGTCTGCAATCGGGCACGCGCCTGCGTTTTGGCAGCCCCCAAGGGCGACTGATGGAATTTGTGGTGGAAGCTTAAGCCAGTTCCCGCCAAGATGGCTCTGGCGGCGAGTGATCGCCTAAACAAAGCAACCGAGAATCATGCCCGCTAGCAAGATGAAGCCGAGCAGTACATTTTGGCGAAAAATCTTGCCGTACAAAGACGGCGGTGGGTTGTAAAGACTGAGTAGATAGCCCTCACGGCCCCAAACCGCGATCGCTCCCACCCACGCCAGCCAATAGGGCCACCCCAAAGCCATGACGACGCCAACCGCCGCGAGCAACACCGCCGTTGCGACAAAAAAGAGAGTAACGGCCAGCGGTGTCCGTTTGCCAAAAAAAATCGCGCTGGAGTTGATGCCCAGTTGCTGGTCAAACTGGCGATCGGGAATGGCGTAGACCGTGTCGAAGCCCAGCGTCCAAACAATCACGGCGGCCCACAGCAGCCAGGTTGCTAGCTCCAGCGTGCCGGTCACCGCCGCCCAGGGAATCAGTACCGCAAAGCCCCAGGCGATCGCCAGCACCAACTGCGGCACCGGAAACACCCGCTTTGCCAGGGGATACAGCACAATCACCGGTACTGCCGCCACACAGAGCGCGAAGCTCAGCGGATTGAGATAAAAGGTGAGGCCATAGGCGCAGAGAAACATGAGGATGGCGAGGGCGATCGCCACTCGCACCGATAAGGCTTTCGCTGCCAGCGGTCGAGTTTTGGTGCGCTGCACCTGAGGATCAATGTCACGATCCCACAGGTCGTTGACGACACAGCCCGCCGCACTGGTGACTAAGCTGCCCACAATGATCACCCCGAGCAAGCCCACTGGCGGCGTCCCCCGTGCGGCCAAATACAAGGACCACAGCGCTGGCACCATTAAAATCAACCGCCCGGTGGGTTTATCCCAACGCATCAGCCGCAAAACAGCTTTCCAGGTGGGGTCGGGGCGAGGCAGATCGCGCGTTTCCATAGTCACAGCAACAGATTTCCACCCTTCAGCATAGCCCCGTTGGGGAATCTCGTTCCAAGGGGAAATATTAGCTTCCACCAAAATCAGGCCACCAAATATCATGCTTTAGTAGCGATATCACGCCGGCTTTGATGGCACTTAAGACAGATCTTGCGGCATCACCAACCATCGCCAAAGACTATTCAAAGGTCAGTCCAGCCAATTTGCCGTCATTTTTCAAGCCATGAAATCTTCATAAACCTGGCTTTCATTTCACGAGACACATCAGATATTTATGGTTAAAATAACCATAAGTCGCCCAAGGCTCGCTATGTCACTCTCTCCTTTACAGGTTTTGCCAGAAGATTACAGTTTGCTGACGGATCTCTATCAGCTCACCATGAGCGCCTGCTATGTCGGTGAGGGCTTAGATCAGCGGCGGGCCAGCTTTGAGCTGTTTACCCGCCGATTGCCGCCAAACTTTGGCTATCTCATTGCGATGGGGTTGACTCAGGCGATCGAGTACCTGGAAGCCTTTACGTTTAGCGATCGCCACCTTGAGCAGCTCCAGGCGACGGGGATCTTTGCCCATGCGCCCGCCGCCTTTTGGGAAACCCTACGCCACGCCAAATTCACCGGGGATGTGTGGGCGGTGCCGGAGGGCACTGCCGTCTTTGCCAACGAACCGCTGCTGCGCATTGAAGCGCCGCTGTGGCAAGCCCAAGTGGTGGAAACGTATCTGCTAAATACGCTCAATTATCAAACCCTGATTGCCACGCGGGCAGCTCGCCTGCGGGATGTGGCGGGTCCCGAAGCGAAATTGCTGGAATTTGGCACCCGCCGCGCCTTCAGTCCCCAAGGGGCGTTATGGGCGGCGCGGGCGGCGATCGCGGGCGGGCTCGATAGCACCTCGAACGTGTTGGCAGCGCTGCAATTGGGGCAGAAACCGACGGGCACCATGGCCCATGCATTAGTGATGGCGATCGCGGCCCTGGAAGGCAGTGAAACCGACGCTTTTGAAGCGTTTCATCGCTACTTTCCCGGAGCGCCGTTGCTGATCGACACCTTTAATACGGTGGCAGCGGCCCAGCACCTGGCCAACCAGCGCCAACAAGGACAAGCCGCTTTAGCGGGCGTGCGCCTCGATTCTGGCGATATTGCCGGGCTCTCGCAGCAGGTGCGCGAGCTGCTGCCGGATATCCCCATTTTTGCCAGTGGCGACATTGACGAATATGAAATTGTACGGCTAAAGCAATCTGGGGCCGTCATCGACGGTTATGGTTTGGGCACTCGTCTGGTCACGGGGAGTCCAGTTAATGGAGTTTATAAGCTCGTCGAAATTGATGGCATTCCCGTGATGAAAGAGTCGTCGAGCAAAGTCACCTATCCAGGCCGTAAACAAATCTTTCGGCAATATGCGGGCGATCGCGCCACGCACGACTTCCTCGCCCTCACCACCGAATCACCGCCCCCCGGAGCCCAGCCCTTGCTGCAACCCGTGATGCAACAGGGGCAGCTCATCACACCGTTGGAAGATTTGCCCGCGATCGCCCAGCGCACCGCCCAGTCGGTGGCATCCCTGTCACCAGCGGTACGGCAAGTGCAAGACCCCGGCCCTTACACTGTGGAGACGACGCCAGCGCTCGCCCAGTTAACCCAAGCCACTCGCCACCAGACTAAATCAACGGTACCCAGCGGGGGCCAGTCATGACCGCTCCACTACCAGCCTCATCCCCCAGCTGACTCAGATGGCTGCGTTCACTCACCTGCTCCCCACTCTCTTAATCGGTCTGCCCATGTTAGAAAAGCCCATGCAAATTGCCCTATTTGGAATGAGTGCCGACCCGCCCCATCGGGGGCATGGTCGGGTGCTGCGCTGGCTCGCCCGCCATTTTGACCATGTGGCGGTGTGGGCAGCCGATAACCCCTACAAGCAGCACCAGTGCCCACTGCGCGATCGCCAAGCCATGCTCAAGCTGATGATTCAAGACCTGCCCGTGCCCCCCGGTCGCATCGCGTTGTATGAAGAACTCAGCCATCGGCATAGTCTAGTCAGCGCCCAGCAAGCGCGGGAGAGGTGGCCCCAGGCCGAACTCACTTTGATCGTGGGGGCCGACTTGGTCGAGCAATTACCCCACTGGTACAAGGCGGCTGAGCTGTTCCAACTGGCCAACATCTTGGTCATGCCGCGCCCCGGCTACCGTCCCTCTGACCAAGCGCTAGCGGCGATTCGTCAACAGGGAGGCCAGGTGGCGATCGCCGAAACCCTCAAAACCTTTGAGGTGTCGTCGTCCTACTACCGCCAAACCGAAGACGCCCAAGCCTTACCGACCGCTGTTCGCGCCTATATTAACCAACGCAACTTGTATCCATGCACGGCAAGCTCCAAAGAAAAACAGGCCATCTCTTGAACGCCGAACCCCTGGCCGACTTTAAGGTCGGGGTCGACAACGTGATTTTCTCCGTTGATACGGATCAAAATCGGCTGCTCGTGCTGCTGGTCATGCGCCACGACGCGCCCTACTGCGGCTGCTGGAGCTTGCCCGGCACCCTGGTACGCCAGGGCGAATCGTTAGAAGATGCCGCCTACCGGGTGCTGTCCGAAAAGATTCGCGTCAACAACCTCTATCTCGAACAGCTCTACACCTTTGGCGGGCCGGATCGCGATCCCCGCGAGGAGGAGGATTCCTACGGCGTGCGCTATCTCTCAGTCAGCCACTTTGCCTTGGTGCGCTTTGCCGAAGCGGAACTCATTGCCGACGGCGTCAGCGGCATTGCCTGGTATCCCCTCGCGCAAGTGCCCACGCTGGCCTTCGACCATGCCGAGGTGCTCGCCTATGGCTACCAACGCCTCAAAAATAAGCTGGAATATAGCCCGATCGCCTTCGATGTCTTGCCGGATATTTTCACCCTGGGAGACCTTTACCAGCTCTACGTCACGGTCTTAGGCGAAGGCTTTTCCGACTATTCCAACTTTCGGGCGCGACTGCTCAAGCTGGGCTTTTTAGAAGACACGGGCAACAAAACCTCCCGAGGAGCCGGTCGCCCCGCCAGCCTCTACCGCTTCGACGCCGATGCCTTCGAGCTATTGAAAGATAAGCCGATGGTCTTTATTTAGCCGGCAATGGGGCCACATGACCCAAGCTGGATGGCGATCGCCCCTCGCATTCTCTGTGCATGACTCAGTTCGTGATCCAAGCGTTTAAGACATTCACTGTGTATCGGTAACTGTTATGAAAATTGCGATCGCTCAACTCAACCCCACCATTGGCGACCTAACCCACAATGCCGAGCAGATTGTCGCGGCGGTAAAACATGCGGCGGCGGGCGGGGCTCGCCTGGTGCTGACGCCAGAACTGTCGCTATGTGGCTATCCGCCCCGTGACTTGTTGTTACGTCCCGGTTTTATTGCGGCGATGCGGCAGCAGTTGGAAGGTTTGGCCGCTGCCCTACCGCCCGAAGTGGCGGTGCTGGTGGGCTTTGCCGAGCCCAATGCCGGGGCCAGCGATCGCGGCGAAAAACCCCTTTACAACAGCATCGCTTATTTAGAGCAGGGGCAAGTCCAGCAGGTGTTTCACAAACAACTGCTGCCCACCTACGACGTGTTTGACGAAGACCGCTATTTTGAACCGGGACAAGTGGCCAACCACTTTTACCTGGCCCTCGCGGATAGCCAAAGCCTTCACATCGGCGTCACGATTTGCGAAGACCTGTGGAACGACGAACAGTTTTGGGGACAGCGCAAGTATCCCCATAACCCCATCGCGCAGCTCAAAGATGTCGGTGTGGATCTGGTGGTCAACCTGTCGGCCTCACCCTTCACGGCGCAAAAGCAGCAGACGCGGGAAGCGATGCTGGCCCACAGTGCCCGGCGCTTTGATGTGCCGATTGTGTATGCCAACCAGATTGGCGCGAACGACGACCTGATTTTTGACGGCAATAGTGTCGCGGTCAATCGTCAGGGCGAGTTAGTCACCCGCGCCCGCGCCTTCCAGCCAGATTTGCAATGGCTGACCTACGATCCCCCCAGTGCCGACTTGCAGGCAGGTGCGATCGCCCCCGCTACGACCGACATCAACGCCGAAATTTGGTCGGCCCTCGTGCTGGGTGTGGGAGACTATGCCCGCAAATGTGGTTTTCGCAAGGCAGTGATTGGCCTCAGCGGCGGCATCGACTCGGCCCTGGTGGCGGCGATCGCGGCAGCCGCCCTCGGCCCGGAAAATGTGCTCGGCGTGCTCATGCCCTCGCCCTATAGTTCTGATCACTCCCTCAGCGATGCCGAGCAACTGGTGCAAAATCTCGGCATCCAGAGCGAAACGCTAGCGATTGGCACGCTGATGGCGGGCTACGACGAGACGTTGAGCAATCTGTTTGCTGACACCGAGTTCGGCGTTGCGGAAGAAAATATTCAGTCCCGCATTCGGGGCAATTTGCTGATGGCGATCGCCAACAAATTTGGGCATTTGCTGCTATCCACCGGCAACAAGTCAGAAATGGCCGTGGGTTACTGCACCCTCTATGGCGATATGAACGGGGGCCTGGCGGTGATTGCCGACGTGCCCAAAACTCGCGTCTACCGTATTTGCGACTGGCTAAACCAACACCCGGAAATCTTCCCCGACCTCGCCCACTCCGGCCAAACGGATCCCATCATTCCCGCCAATATTTTGACCAAAGCCCCCAGCGCCGAACTCAAACCCGGCCAAGTCGATCAAGATTCCCTGCCGAGTTATGAAGTGTTGGACGACATTTTGGAGCGCCTCGTGCAGCGTCACGAAGCGATCGGCGACATTGTGGCCGCTGGTCATGATGTCGAGATTGTGAACAAAGTTGTCCGCCTCATGAGTCGCGCCGAATTCAAGCGTCGTCAGGCTCCCCCCGTGCTTAAAGTAACCGATCGCGCCTTTGGCTCCGAGTGGCGCATGCCGATCGCCAGCCGCTGGACGGGCAATCTCGCCCCCCAACCAGCGATCGCGCTGGCCTCCACCGCGGTGTCGTGATCGGCCAGGGGCAACGAGTCTAGTGCCTGGTGTACGAGTCGGTGTCCAAGGAGATCGGTGGGGGCCAGCGATCGCGCATCCACCTTCATGACCGCCTCTCGCCACCCCCTGTTTGACAACCAATCTCAAGAGGAAGACCCACAAATCCAACTTTTCCTCGCAACCATCCTCACCCATCAGCTGTGAAGCATCTATCCAATGGCGATTCCAGCGCTCAGGCAATCTGTAGACTCGTCAGAGCAACCGCCAGCTCAAAATAATCAAACATAATTTATTGACATTCAGTTTCAATAAGCTAGAATAAGGTTAACTTGGAGGCTTAACCGTTAAGCGTTCCTGTTCTCCTCTCAACAACGCTCTAGGTGCTTCAACTGAGGCACCTATTTTTATAGTTACTGACTCTCCCTGGGAATACGGACTTTCTCTTAAAAAAGCGATCGCTGCTGAGCTTTTTTGCCAAAATCCGGGAATAGTGAACGTGTAGATTTGGTGAAGATTATCTAGAAACTAGCTGCAACGCTCTGGCGAGTCAGCCCTGATCCGTACTTTTGCTGAGGCTGCTTCTGACCCTGATTGCCACTGATTGAGTCCTCGCTATTGAGCCGCTTGCCGCTTCCCCTTAGAAGCGTGACAGCCTGATCGCCAGTCTCGGAAATCTCAATACGCTGATGCAGTTGCCGCTGAGGTTGCCCGCTCCATGCTCACCACTGCCGCCACCGATCTCGATGCCCGGCGAGTTTCTCCTCAGCTGCTTGTTGTCTCAGTTTCCTGTTGGCTATGACTCAAGAGTTATTTACCCCTAAACCCGTATCACCCCGTCGAAAAGTGACCGATACACTTCCTGCAATTCCGGCCATCTTAGACACCGTTGCTGACCCCGTCTTTTTGACAGATGCGGCCGGCCAGTGGCTGTACGTAAACCACGCTTGTTGCGAGTTGTTTGGGCTGCCGCAATCAACTTTGCTCGGGTCACCTGATCCGGTTTGGCTCACCCAAGTGGGGCTCGATATTTTGCAGGGCTCGCAGGGTAAGGCCGTCGCGACCCGCGCCATGCAAGAGCGAGAAATTGCCCTGCGGGATAGTGAGGGCGAAATTCGCATTCTGGCGGTCAAAATCAGTGTGATGTCAGCCGACGCGGCCCTATTTCTCGTCCATACGCTGCGAGACATTACCTATCGGGTTGAGGCAGAGCAACGACTCCAGCGAGAATCGCGGCGTGAACGATTGCTGGGGGCGATCGCGAAACATCTGCTGCAATCCATGCGGCCGACAAGCTTACTCGAACGCAGTATGGAAGAGGTGCGGCGCTTTTTAGAAGCGGATCGCGTCCTGTTCTACAGTTTGCGGCCCGAAAATCCCGGTGTCATTGCCGAAGCGGTGGTGCCCGATCAATGCTCACTGAAAGAAATTTTGCTCGAGTTCACCTGCTTTGATCCGGATGAGTTGGAGCAATACCGACAGGGCGAAGTGCATGTGGTGGAGGATGTAGAAGCGGCCTTGCTGCCTGCCGAGTTAAAGAAACATCTACAGGCCTTTGATGTGCAGTCCTATGTGGCGCTGCCGGTCATTCAAGCCGATGGGCTGCTGGGCCTGATTTGTGTCCATGATTGCAGTCATCCCCGCCCCTGGCTAACGTGGGAAATTGATTCGCTGAAAGATGTGGCCATTCAAGTTGGGCGGGCGATCGCCCAAGCCGATCTGTACAACGAGGTGCGCAAACTCAACACCGAGTTAGAAACCCAGGTCGAACAGCGCACTCGCCAACTGCAACAGGCATTAGAGTTTGAAGCCACCCTCAAGCGGATTGCCGATCGCGTCCGCGATAGTTTGGACGAATCGCAAATTTTGCAAACAGCGGTCGAAGAGCTGACGGGCGTCTTGGGTGCCAAGGGATCGAACACCGCGCTGTACGACCTCGAACAGGGCACTTCCACGATTTACTACGAGTACAACGAGTCGCTGCCCCCTTATCAGGGCCGGGTCGCCCAGATGGAAGCCTTCCCCGAGGTCTATCATCAACTGCTCGACGGCCAATATTTCCAGTTTTGCTCAAAAGAGCCGAATCCGGTGCGGGGGCATGTCGCCATGTTTGCCTGCCCGATTCGCGACGATCGCGGCGTGCTTGGCGACCTCTGGCTGATCAATGAAAAAGACTACGGGTTTGAGGACCAAGAGATTCGCCTCGTGCAGCAGGTCGCCAACCAGTGCGCGATCGCCATTCGACAGGCGCGCCTCTATCAGGCCTCACAAGCCCAAGTCAAAGAGTTAGAGCGGCTGAACCAACTGAAGGATGACTTTCTCAGCACGGTTTCCCATGAGTTGCGCACTCCCGTCACCAGTATGCGCGTGGCTCTGCAACTGTTAGGCGCCACCCTCAACCAAGAGCTCAACCTGAATCAAGAGCTGCAAAAACCCAAGGACAGCCAGCATCGCGTCGCGCGTTACTACACCGTGCTGAAAGAAGAGTGCGAACGCGAAATTAGCCTGATTAACGATTTGCTCGATCTGCAGCGGCTCGACGGGGGCAATCATCCCATCACGCCACAGCAGATTAATTTAGCCAGTTGGCTCTCGGGGATTACCAATAGCTTTTATGAACGGGCTCAAAGCCGCCAGCAAGCGATCGAAATTGATTTGCCCGAGACGTTGCCAGCGGTGGTGAGTGATCAGGCGAGCCTCGAACGGGTCTTTGCCGAATTGCTGAACAATGCCTGCAAATATACGCCACCGGGGGAGACGATTTCCGTCGCGGCGATCGCCGATCCCGCAGATCAGATCCGGGTGACGGTAGCCAATAGCGGGGCCGAGATTCCGTCAGGAGAGCTGCCGCGCATTTTTGACAAGTTTTATCGCGTGCCCAGTTCTGACCCCTGGAAGCAGGGCGGCACGGGACTCGGCCTCGCCCTGGTGCAAAAACTCTTGATTCATATCGGCGGCGATATTCAGGTGACGAGCGATCGCTCCGGCACCGCCTTTCAAATCATCCTGCCGCTCGATATGACCCTGGCCGTTTAAAGCGCTAGGTCGATTCCTAGCCTGTTTCCGTCCCCACCAAGCTGGACTATAAGCGATCGCCAGGCCGCAACTGTTTGAGCACCTCCACGGGCAGCTGTTCACTGCGGATGTGCAAGTCGCGCTGAGGAAAGGGAATTTCGATATTGTGTTGACGTAGGGCCGCCTCGATCGAGAAATATAGATCGCTCTTAATCACTAACTGCTTCGGTGGGTCAGCAATCCAAACCAACAGTTCAAAATCGAGGGAACTATCGCCAAATCCTTTAAAGAAGACCAACGGCGGCGGTTTGGATAGCACCTGGGGATGCTGATAACTGGCTTCGATCAGGACTTGTTTGACGTCTTTGGGGTCAGAACTGTAGGCCACACCCACTGGCAACCGAATGCGCGAAACCGGGTTGCGGTGACTCCAGTTAATGACTTCCTGCTCTAAAAAGCGAGAATTGGGCACGATAATCGACACCTGATCCAGCGTTTTGATCTCGGTACTGCGAGCGCCGATATGTTCTACCGTGCCTTGAAACTCGCCAAAGGCCACAAAATCGCCCACCTGAATCGGGCGTTCAAACACCAAAATAAAACCGCTGCCAAAGTCTTTGACGATATTTTGCAGGCCAATACCAATACCGACCCCCAGGGCACTGGCAATCAACGCGAGAGAGCTGAGGTCAACTCCCCAAATTTGCAGCAGCAAGACGGTGCCGACAAAAATCATGCTGTATTTGGCGATGACCGCGATCGCCGCCTGTAAGCCGCGATCGATGCCCGTCAGCCGTAATACCCGAGAGCGCAAAAAATTGGCAAAGATGCCCGATACCACCACAATGCCGAGCAAAATGCCAATCAGCACAAACAGGCTAAAGATGGAAATCTCAGTCTGTCCCAACTGAAAATTGGGAGCCAGCAGGCCCTCAAGGACTTGCCGCTGAAAAAAATAGCTCCAGCGGCGGGTCAGCGGAAACAGCAGCGTGATGTAATTAATCACGCCCAGCCAGAGGCCAAAGCGAATCAGGCTGAGCAAGAGTGACATGAGTAAGTTAAACCCAGCCGGGGGCGCTTGCCCGTCATCTCGAGAGGTGGCCAGGTTTTCTAACAGGGGGCGCAGCGATCGCCGCCACAGATAACCAATCAGGCGATGGGCCAGCAACGTCAGGGCAATTAACCCCAAAGAATACACCAGGCGGCGCTGTAAGACCGCGTTACTCCGCTCGGTTTGGGCGATTTCGAGCTCTTGATCAAGTTGTTCCGCCCAGACCGGAGCCAGCTCCTCGGGAGAGTCCGCATCATTCAAGTCCGCATCATTTTGGGTCACCGTCATGAGGTAAGACCCATCGATCAAAATGACAGGCGCTTTATTGCGGACTTCAGTGCTCACGTTGAGCCCATCATCCTCCTCAAGCAAGTCTTCTAAATCACCGCTAATTTGTTCAGCCCGCTCATCAGCCGTCATCTGATTCGCAGGAGCAACCTCAAACAGTGGCCGCCCATCTAGCACGATGGGGGCACTATTTAGCACTAAGGGTTGGGCCATGACACTGCCGATGATGCTGATGCCTAATACCAGCGCCATCAGCCCTGCCCAGAGCAGTCGCCAACGGTTCAGCAGCCCTCGCCGCGGCTGTTGGCGTGACGGTCTTCGTTCCCCCATTGCGCTCTCGCAACCTCCTAGATTTCCAACCCCGAGTGGTGTCGGTTAATTCACACCGTCAACATCATGACAAGCCATCTGCATTTTTAAAAATGTTGACAAGTTGCTGGCCTAACCCTTGGCAGGGCAACAGCCATTACCACGATCACACCGTCCCCCGCTCTGCAAAGGGCGATCTGCAAAGGGCCAGGGGACGATGCCCTGTCGGCTCAGCCGATGCAGTCAGGAACGGATCAAGGGAACCGTCCCCTGACCGATTGATTCATAGCGCTGCCCCTAGCGGATGTCGCTTAGCCGGTGAGCGAGTCATCCCGGTCTCAGTCTGGCCTCACATCACCCGCATTTTTAGTCAGTGACGACAGTTGACCCTTGTCATCTGGCGAGCTCAGACCGGCGGTTTAGGGCAGCGACAGTATTAGAGCAGACCGTTGATTTTTTCCGCGATCGCCCCTTGCGCCATTACGCCTTCGGTGCGATCGATCAGATTGCCATCTTTGAAAAATAGGAGGGTGGGCACCCCCATGATGTGATACTGACTCGCGAGTTCTTCGTACTCGTCGATGTTGATCTTGGCGAGCTTCGCCTGACCGTCAAACTCTTCGGCCAAGCTGTCGATAATCGGGTTCATAAGCTTGCAAGGACCACACCACGCCGCCCAAAAATCGACCACAACAGGCACATTGCTTTGCAAGACTTCGGTCTCAAAATTGGCATCGGTCAAGGTGACATATTTGGTTGCTGCGGCCACGATGTTGAATCTCCTAACGAAGGCGGATGTCGGCTCAGCGTCACGACCAAATCATACGCTCAGTCCATGACGGGTTGTGTCCCTTCTTAAGATAGTCGATAGGCCCGACGATGCCCTAACGATGCATCGTGCGGTCTGGTGAATTGTCATCATGCCGGCCCGGTGGCTCAGCGATCGCCCCACGGTGCCTTAGCGCGATCGCCCCCCCCTGCATCGGGTTGCCGGGTGACGACTCAACCGTGCTGCCAGTCATGGGGTTGAAAGGTGCGCATAAAGTTCTCAGCCGCCGCACCATCCATCGGTGGACTGATCAAATACCCTTGGATGGCGCCGCACCCGAGTTGCTGTAGCCGCGATCGCTGCATTGCAGTTTCCACCCCTTCAGCCACGACTGTCATCGTCAAAGAGTTCGCGATTTGAATGATGGCTTCGACTAAACTGGCGTCACCATCTTCGGTCAGGCTATCGATGAAAGATTTGTCGATCTTGAGCGTATCAATAGGCAGTTGTTTGAGATAGCTGAGGGATGAGTAACCCGTGCCAAAATCATCCAGACTGATTTCGATTTGCCGTTGTTTGAGTTGGGCCAGTGTTTCTCGCACACTGTCAATATTTTCGAGCAGTACGCTTTCCGTCACCTCTAATTTGAGGCGACTGGGGGATAGCTGGGTTTGGGTCAAAGCCTGATCCAGCTCGTGAACAAAGCGCGGATTTTGAAATGAGGCCGCCGCAATATTGACGCTCATGGTGAAATCTGCTGGCAGCGTAGGATCACGGGACCAAAGGCTCATTTGTTCGCAGGCCGACCGCACAATCCACTCACTGAGCGGGATAATCAACCCCGTCTCTTCAGCCAGGGGAATGAACTGATCGGGCGACACTAAGCCCCGGTCGGGATGCTGCCAACGCACGAGCGACTCGAACCCGATGATCTTGCCCGACGCGAGATCAACAATGGGCTGATAGCGCAGACAAAAGGCCTGGTCGGCGATCGCCCGCCGCAAATCGGTTTCCAAATTCAACAGCTGCATGGCCCGAGCGTGCATTTCAGGATTAAAAATTTCGTAGCCCGATTCGCCTTTGGCCTTGGCCCGATACATCGCATTATCCGCGTCCCGCAAGATATCGTGCCCTCGTTGATAGGTGTTGTTGCTGAGGGCAATGCCAATACTCGCAGAGGTAAACATCGTGTAGCCTCGCAGCGTCATGGGCCGTTGCAGCTGCGTTTGAATGCGTTCGACCACGTGGATGACTTCTTGCACACTTTGCACTTGCTCTAGCAAAATCACGAATTCATCGCCGCCTAACCGCGCCACGGTGTCAACATTGCGCACTTGTGCCAACAAAATTTTGGCCACTTTGATCAACAGTTGGTCGCCGATCGCGTGGCCCAAGCTGTCGTTAATGACTTTAAAGCGGTTGAGGTCGATAAACAGCACAGCACACTGCTGGTCTGGCTGGCGACGGTTTTGCTGCAGGGCATGTTCGAGCCGTTCGACCAACAACGTGCGATTGGGGAGGTTGGTCAAAACATCATGCAGGGCGCGGTGGCGCAGCTTCTCTTCGTTGTGCTTGCGCTCGGTGATGTCACTAAACGTCACCACCACCTGCTGGAGGGTCAATTGGTCGTCCAGCACTGGAAACGCATTGACCAAGACCCAGACAGTTTGCACAGGGTCGCCTTGTTGAATGCCGACAACATAGTTGTGCAGCGGTTGTTGGGTGCTGATGACCTGATTAACCGGGTATTGATCAACGGTCAGGGGAGCTTCCAATTCGTCAATCAAAGGCCAAGCGAGGTGCGACGCCCCCCGACCGAGCAGCTGGTCGGCAGCAATGCCCAACAGTTGGGCGGCCATTTGGTTGCACAACACAATGTGGGTATCACGGTCATGCACCACCACGCCCGCTTGCAAATGTTCGAGGAGCGATCGGTAGTTATTTTCGCTATCTCGCAGTTGTTTGAGGGTTTGTTCTAAGGACTGAGTTTTTTCTTCGAGCGATTGATTCGAGGTCTCCAGGGCCACGGTTCTTTCCGCAATGCGGGTTTCAAGATCAACGAGGGTATGGCGGAGTTGCGCCACCATCTGGTTAAACGTCGCCGCGACGATCGCAAACTCATCTTGGCTAGCGAGCTGTAGCTGGGTATTTAAATCTCCAGCACTCACCCGTTCTGCCGCTGTTTTGAGCGCGGTGATGGGCCGCAAAATGCGACTACTCAACCACAGGCTGGCCCAGACGGTCAGTCCCAATGCCGTGAGCGCGGTGGCGAGGAGGGCGGCGTTGCTTTGACGGGCGGTTTTGGCCAGCTCTAGGCGGGCTTGTTGAGCGCGGGTCTGGGTGATGGCTTCAATTTCATGAATGATGCGATCGATATCGCGGTTGATGCTGTCGGCGACAATGGTGTTGACTTCAATTTGCTGTTCTAGCAGCAGTGCGGTGTTTAAGTCGGCCAGGTAGTCTTCGACTTCGCGGGAAAGATCAGGGGCGGCAGTGGGTGAGTAGGCGGTTGCCAGTTGCTCCAGTTCATTGCGTACATCGGTGAGATATTGAGCATCCCCCGAGTTGAAATAGGCTTGTTCTTTTGCGGCAATCATCCAGAGCGTCGTTTGCCAATCGCGATCGGCATTGTTGTTGGTGGCGGCGATCGTCGCAAATAGCTGCTGCAGGCGATCTTCCAAAGCGTAGTCTTGAGCGCTCGTTTGAATCTGGAGCGTGGTGGTTTTAAAGGCCGACTCGTAATTCAAAAACAGGGATTGCAGCAATGCCAGTTCAGGAGCCAGGTCAGAGTCTGGCCCCTCTAACTGGGTCAGTTCGGCCAGATTGGCGCGGGCCGCGCTCAAGGCTGCCTGGTTTTCTGATACGAGGGTTTGGGCGTCGGTGGGGGCGGTGCGGTCTTTCCAACTGTTGAGGTAGACCTCTTCGGTGTGCCGAGCGGTCAAAAAATTGCGCTGGAGTTCTAGACTCAGCTCACGCACTCGCGCTGACCGTTCGAGCAGGGTTTGGCTGGTGTTGCGCAGTTGGGCCAAGCTGCGATAGCCGATCGCCGAACTGGTGAAGCTGACCAGCAAAATCGCCCCAAAGCCAAACAGCAGTTGTGACCGAATTGTCTTTAACCACCGCAACGACACCAACATCAAGCCTCCTGAGCGATGAGTTGCTCTACCCGGGCTTGCAGTTGGGCGGCGGCGGCGGATCCGTCCGTACCTTGATAAATCGCTTGAATGGTGTCAGCGATCGCCAGGGCAATTTCGTTCCAGCGGGGATGTAAAACGGCGGTGGGGCGGGAGGTTTGCATTGCTTTTTGCACACATAGCGCGTATTCAATGTTCATCGCTGCCGTGTAAGGAGACGCATTAATCCAAGAAGAAAAGCGCGGGGCTCCGCCAGTGTTGACGGAGATGAGCGGTTCCATTTGGGGGCTGGTAGCCCATTGCACAAACAGCCAGGCAGCCTCTGGCTGGCTCGATTGCTGAGCGATGCCAAGCCCCCACAGCCAGTGCCCGGTCAGACTCGCCGACTGCACGCGGGGCAGTCGCGTATAGCCCACGTTGCCCGCGATCGCGGAATCCGGTTGCTCATACCCTGGCCCAAACAGACTGGCATCAATATAAAAGGCGGCCTGCCCGTTTTGAAACAACTGCGTCGCCTCCGGCCAGTCAATCGCCTGAATGTTGGGCGGCCCCGCCTGCATGAGCTGGGCGTAGGCCGTGAGTCCCGCCACAATTTTGGGGTCGGTAAAGCGGGGGCGTTGCCAGTCGCGATCGAACCACACGTTGTAGGGCAGCGGCGTGGCTGGACTGCCCCAGCTATTCAGCACTAGCCCCGTCACAGTGTCAATAATCGTGTCTGAGCGCACCCCCCGCATCACCGCCCCAAACACCTCGCCTTGGCCGCGTTGATTGATGGTTTGGGCCGCGCTAATCAGGTCTGGCATCGTTTGCGGCACCCTCCCATCTAGATACTGGTTCACCAGCTGTTGGTTATAAAACAGGATGTACGACTCAAAGGTGATGGGAATGCCAAACAGCTGCTGTGACTCCGCCTCTGGGGGATACATAGCCGCCAGCCGAAAGCCTTCGGGAAAGTCAAACAGGTTGTAGCTGGGCTCAGTGAGTCGCACATCGTTCAGCAAAGGCGTCAGCGGTTGCAGCAGCGACCCTTGCCACAGCCGATAAGCGGTGGAATCCATCGGTAAGAAAAAGACATCGATCGCAATCGTCTCATCTTGTAGTGCCGTTTCCATCACCTGAAAGTAGTCCGGCTCAGGCACGATAGTGAGGTTGGTTTGGATGCCGGTTTGGGCTTCAAAATTCGCTAAGTAAGGCTGTAATCCCGCCGTCCACGGATGCCTGTTTAATAACAGATGGAGCGTTTGTCCTTCACAGCAACGCCAGTCAAAGGCGTCGTTGGCTGGCGCGATCGCATCGTCAGGCTTGGGGGCACCGGACTGCTGACAGTTGGCGAGCAGTTGGGCCGCTCCCGCCGCCGCGAGGACAGTTTGTAAAAAGCGGCGGCGCGATCGCTCAAAACACCACGGTGAAGATCGACTCATAAACCTTCCCTAAGCATCATCCCGATCTAGAAGAATGCCTATTAGCATGCCCATTGACACCAGGGATCTTGGATTGTGCTTATCAAACTTATTGTTTTTCCCGGTGGGCGGCGCTTTGCAGCTCTGGGATGGAACTGCCCAGCCCCAATTTAGCAACCACTTACCAGATTTGTTGGCCATCTTTGGCTTACAGCAAGCTGTCTGGATGCCTCAAACAGTCCACTTTGACGTGTAAAAACTCGTCGCCTTGGCAAAAACCCTCAGCCAGGGCCACCGATATGCCTTTGACACGAAAGGAGCCGTTGAGGTTACGTCGCCGCGTATCCAGTTCAGCAATTTGATAGTCGTCTTGATAAATCACGCCATTGAGGGCGTCTAACACGGGTTTAATGGTGCGCTCGCTGTCGAGATCGGGGTCGGGTTGTCCCACGGGCTGATCGTAAAAATGAGTGATCTGGAGAAATAATTTTGTCGTTAAGGGGGGGCGATCGCCCCAACGAGCCCGCGCCGTCGCGGCCACATGACCGCGCCAGAGTTTCAGCGCTTTTTTGTCCTTCGCGCGGTGGGGCACCGGTCGACCAATAATGACGAAATCAAAAGGCAGCACAACCCCAATCCCGGGTGATCATCCCCGCCGCTCTCAGCGCCGTCGTTCCTTGAACCGCAATCGCTCAGGGGGACGATGCCCTTAAACAGGATGCGACAGGATCGGTGGATCCGTCAGGGGCACCGTCCCCTCTATGCGCCAACGTGGTTTGTGATGCAGGAGTCGCGATCGTAGCTAGCCCTCATTCACCATGGCCGATAAAGTAGGCAACCGACTCTGAACAGACTGTTGCGAGGCGTTTATGCCGGTACTTTGCTTTCAGCTTGGGTCAAAACCTCGACGCCAGTTTCGGTAACGGCGACGGTGTGCTCAAACTGGGCAGAAAGTTTGCGATCGGCAGTCACGGCAGTCCAGCCATCGGCCAATACCTCGACTTCGTAGGTGCCCACGTTAATCATCGGCTCAATGGTGAACACCATGCCTTTACGCAGTTTCTTGCCTTTCCCTGCTGTGCCATAGTGGGGAATTTGAGGCGCAGTGTGGAAGATGCGATGGACGCCGTGACCCACAAAATCGCGAACGACCGAAAAGCCTTCCGCTTCCGCATATTCTTGAATGGCCGCGCCGATATCGCCGATGCGTGCCCCCGGCTTTACCGCCCGAATGCCGCGCCACATCGACTCCTCTGTCACCTCCACCAGCTTTTTGGCCAGGGGGGAAGGGGTGCCGACAAAAAAGGTGCGAGAGGTGTCGCCATGGTAGCCATCCACAATCGGCGTGACATCGATATTCATAATGTCGCCATCGCGCAACACCTGATCCGCACTGGGGATGCCGTGACACACCACTTCGTTGATGCTGGTGCAGATGGAGCGGGGAAACGGGTCAACCGCGCCAGGATAACCAAGGGGCGCGCTCTTGGCGCCGTGCTCTTGGGTCCAGGCTTCAGCCGCATCATTCAATTCTTGGGTGCTTACCCCTGGTTTCACCATGGGTTCTAGGTAGTCCAGCAGTTGTGCGGCGAGGCGGCCAGCCTGACGCATTTTTTCAATTTCCCGACGCGATAGCAGCGTAATGACCTCTTGCTGTTCCACAGTGATTCTTTGGGTGTTTGGACAACGACATTCGTTTTCTACTGTAACGTTGCCCGGTCAAATTGGGCAGGGTGGCGGCTCTTGACAACCGGGCGGAATTCGCTACCCTTCTGTTGTCAGAGTGGGTTTGAGTAGCGATCGCGTTTATGGCTCTTTGGTTGCTGTGCTGCATTTTGCTCTTCATCACGTCACGGGGCTATGACTGGCTGAGTCAGCAAAGCTGGTTTGGGACGCCCGAGCTTTCGTTGCCGTGGCTGGTTTTGGGCGGCTTGGGATTGGCGATCGCCTCTAACTACAAAGCTTGGCAATCCCTGACCACCCCCAAGACGGCGGCTACCGTCCCTGGCGATCCTCTTGTCCCACCAACCCGCCCAACGCCTCCCACCCCGACCGATGCGCCACTGTCGGCTCCGCCGCGGTTAGCTCCGCCACTGTCATCGAGTCCAGCCAAGCGCTCCGCTTCAATTTCCTTTGAGGTAACCACAACCAAAGCGGGCCCGTCAAAAACATAGTTGTCAGCCCGCTGGGTTTGAATCTTGAGGCGCTTTAAAGCGTTCTCTAGAAATCAATTTCCCATCGTCGGTGAGTATCGAGGAACGAGACCAACCGGCTGGAATCCTTGATGCTGTTGGGTTCCCTGACGTCAACGCAACCGACGCTGCACCTTCTTGCAGGTAATTGCTTTTTCAGAGATCTCCTAATCGCGATGGGTCGCCGTCGCCGGATCGGTGTCTAACCACGCGGGGATCTGATCGGCCGGGAGCGGTGGCGCAAACAAATAACCTTGGCCCTGTTGGCAACCCAGATCCATGAGCAAGCGGCGTTGGGCATGGTTTTCGATGCCCTCGGCAATAACGGCTTTGTTGAGCGTGTGGCACAGCCCCACGATCGCCCGCACGATTGCCAGTTTGTTGGGGTCGCTATCCATGCCAGCGACAAAAGACCGATCAATTTTCACCCCATCAATGGGCAAACGATGCAAATAGCTGAGGGATGAATACCCCGTGCCAAAGTCATCCAGACAAATTTGCATCCCCCAGGCTTGAAAGCGCTGAAAGAGTTCGGTAGCGCGATCGATATTTTTAATGAACACGCTTTCTGTGACTTCAAGCCGGAGATGCTGGCGAACGCTGCCGAGCGTCTGCAACACAGTCTCTAACTCATTCAGAGAGGCATTTTGGTTGATTTGCTGGCTCGACAGATTGATGCTGATTTTGAGCGGCGGCGCATTTTCAGGTTGTAACTGTTGCCAGGCTTGCAGTTGGCGACTGGCGGTTTGCAACACCCACTGATCAATCGGCGCAATGAGTCCCAATTCTTCAGCGAGGGGAATGAACTCATCCGGGGGCACCAGGCCACTGCCTGGTTTTTGCCAGCGAATCAGGGCCTCAGCGGACACAAGTTGGCGCGTCGCTAAGTCCACAATGGGCTGATAGTAAACCTGAAAATCGGCCTGGGCGATCGCCCGTCTCAGTTCTTGCTCCTGCTGGATACGGTCTTTGGCCTGGTGATGAATGCTGCTGTCAAACAACTCGCAACCGTTACCGCCGCTCGCTTTAGCCTGGTACATCGCGATATCGGCATCGCGCAACAAATCAGACGCATTCGTGTAAGTCGGCGTGCTTAACACAATGCCGAGACTGCTGGTAACTTGCAAGGTATGAGCGGTGAGCGGCAGCGGTTGACTAATCGTGTGAATAATGCGCTGAGCCGTTTTTAAGGCGACATTAGGGTCGGTCACATCTTCGAGCAAAATGGCAAACTCGTCGCCGCCCAGCCGGGCCACCGTATCGACCGATCGCAGTTGCTCTAGCAGGCGGGGCGCCACCGCCACCAAGACTTGATCGCCCACCGTATGGCCAAAGGTGTCGTTGATAAACTTAAAACGATCAATGTCTAACAGCATGACCGCAAAGCCGAAGGTCGGCGATCGCTGGGCCCGCTCAATGGCTAGTTGCAGGCGATCGAATAATAAGGCTCGATTGGGCAACTGGGTTAGCGAATCGTGCATGGCATTATGTTCTAACTGCGCCTGTAGCTGATGCTGTTCGCTCATATCGCGAAACACCACCACAGCGCCTTGAATCTGGCCTTGTGACGTCTGAATCGGTCCAGTACTGGGAATCACAGGGATCGTGTCGCCAGCGCGATTGGCGAGAAACATGCTGGTATCGGCGTTGACTATCGTGCCCCGTTTTAGCGCCTGCATCACCGGATTTTCCACTAATTCTTGGGAAAATTCATGCACCAGGCGTAAGACTTCTTCGGGGGACTTCCCGATTGCCTCAGCCTCTGACCAGCCCGTCAATGCTTCCGCCACGGGATTGAGAAACTTAATCAACCCCTCGGCATCGGTCGCTGCCACCCCTTCGCTGATACTGGTGAGAACCCCTAACAACCATTGCTGATTGTCTTTGAGCAGTTGATCAAACTGGTGTTTGTGGAAGGCGATTTCTAAATTAGCTTTGAGTTCCCTCGGCTCAAAGGGTTTGAGCACATAACCAAACGGCAGGGTGGTGCGGGCTCTCGTGAGGGTCGCTTCGTCGGCGTAGGCGGTGAGATACACGATGGGAATCTCTAACGTCTCGACAATCTGCTGGGCGGCATCAATACCGTCGAGCCCCTGACCCAGGTGAATATCCATCAAGACAATATCCGGCTGCAGGGCGATCGCTTGGTGAATGGCGTCTTCTCCTGAGGTGGCGATCGTTGGCACGTCATAACCCAGCTTGATTAAGGTCGCCTGCAAATCCATCGCAATGACGACTTCGTCTTCGACGACAAGAACAGTACAGCGTGGCATGGGTCACCCTTATGGTTGTGGAAAAGAGAGCTCAAATTCGGTGCCGAGAGAGGAGGGAACAATCTGAATTTCACCGCGCAGCTGCTTAGCTAAATTCCTGACCAGTTGGAGGCCCAAAGAAGATATCTGTTGTAGATCAAAGCCCGGGGATAAACCAATCCCGTTATCTCTAATCGTCAGGACAATGCGTCGGGCATCCGAACTCTTTGACTCAATGGACAAGATCCCGGGTTGGCCCTGGGGATACGCATATTTTAGTGAATTGGTAATGAGCTCGTTGAGGATTAAGCCGCAAGGAATTGCGGTCTCAATGTCTAGACAACAGTGAGCAATCTTAATGTCAAGAGAAACTTTACTGACTTCAAAGCGATAGGTTTCGAGCAGACTTTTGGCCAAACTGGTCACATAGTCAGAGAGCTCGATATGAGCTAAATCACTCGATTGATAGAGTTTTTCGTGAACCAGTGACATGGCAATAATGCGATTCTGACTCTCCCGCAGGGCCGCCTTGGCATGGGCATCGTCTAAATTATTGGCCTGTAAATTAAGTAGGCTAAAGATAACCTGTAGGTTGTTTTTGACACGATGGTAGATTTCCTTAAGTAGGAGTTCCTTTTCTTCTAAAGAGGCTTTGATTTGGGCTTGAGCTTCAGCGGTTTTACGATCGCTAATATCCTGTTGCACCGCCACCAGCACAGTGCCATAGTCCGGATGGTCAAACACGGCGGTGGTCGCTTCACACCACACCGGGGTGCCATCTTTTTTGATGTTGTAAACCTCATAGGTGGCTTCTTTTTTCGCCAACACCAGATCTCGAATTGAGCCCATGACGACCTCTGGAGACATCGCCGCATCGGGATGATTCACAACGGCGACGGGTTGCCCATTCAGCTCACCGGAATCGTAGCCAAACATCCGTTCAAATTTGGGGTTGGCGTAGACGATGATGCCGTTGTCGGCCCGCACTAAACAGATGCCTTCGGCCATGTTGCGAGTAATCACGGCTTGCAGTTGCAGGGCCTTTTCGGCTTGGATGCGATCGCTAATATCCCGCCCCTCAGGAATCAGCAACACGACTTGTCCCGCCTCATCCAACACGGGCCGCAGCGAAAAGTCGATCGTAATCACAGCGCCGTTAGCGCCTTGCACTTCCACTTCGTAGCGCACAAACTCGCCCTGGGCCGCTTGGGCGATCGCCTCCCGTAATCTTGCTTGAGTTTGAGGCGAGATTTGCCACCAGACAATCTCCCAAAACGGTTTACCCCGCACCGCCTCGATCTCGGTACCGCCAAATTCGAGGGCCGCACGATTCGCCTCTAGCAAGATGCCCTCGGGAGTCAGCAGCCCGATGAATTGATACATCTGGTCAAAAATGCCGCGAAACTTGAGTTCGCTCTTTTTTAGGGCAATTTCGATCTGCTTGCGATCGTCGATTTCTTGTCGCAGGTTTTCGTTGAGGTTACGCATTTCGGTCAGGCTAGGCAGGGCCAGCGCCTTACGCAGCGATGGTAGAAGCCAAATCGCGGTCGTGATGGAAATCCAAGCGGTAAATGCTTTGGCGGCACCCGACAGCCAATAGGTGGGGTGCCAGAGCGTCCAGATGGCAAACAGATGGGTAATGCCGCAGGACACAATAAAGCCGCTGAACAGCCAAAAAATTCCCGGAAAAGGTAGATCACGGCGCTGCCGGATAAAGTAAATCAGCAGAAGGGGAATGGAAAAGTAGGCGATCGCAATCAAGCTATCCGCAGCGACATGCAGCGTTACCAACGGTGTTTGCCACAGGTAACAATGCCCATGGGGGATATAGCTCGCAGTATTGGGCAAAAGGGCAAGCATCACGGCAGGACACTCCTTGGATGATCTGGTTTAAGGATGCCCGAATCGATCAGCGTCCGCCTAGTGGATGGCGACTCATCATCGTGATTCCACGGACATTAGCGACTGGCCAGCCCGAGTGAAAAAGCCGACAGTTGGGGGCTACCACGGGTCTGAATGCAGCCGCCCCCACCAGTCAGCACGAGCTGAGCGTGATAGCCTTTTTCTCTAATGGGCAACTTTGCGCCCGGCTCATCAGTCAGGAACAGGCCATGCTGTCGATTCGCAATTTGAGCAAAACCTATCGGGGGCGGCAAGCGCTGCAAAATCTGAGTTTAGACATTTTGCCGGGGGAAGTTTACGGGCTATTGGGGCCAAACGGTGCCGGCAAAACCACCACCATTAATCTGATTTGTGGGTTGTTGCAGGCAGATGAGGGGCAGGTGCTGGTCAATAACCAGGTGGCGGGAAGCGCGACGAAACCTTGGATTGGCGTCATGCCCCAGGAAAATTTGCTGTATCGATCGCTCACCTGCGAAGAGAACCTCCAATTTTTTGCCAAGATTTATGGGCTGCCCCGACGACGGCGATCGCTCCGCATTCAAGACTGTTTGGCGGCGGTGAGTTTGAGCGATCGCGCCCACACCCCAGTGGAAAACCTGAGCGGCGGGATGCAGCGGCGGTTGAGCTTGGCGGTGGCGATCGTCCATTCGCCCAAATTACTGATCCTCGACGAACCCACCACCGGGCTAGATATCGAAGCCCGGCACGAAGTGTGGAACTTGATTCGGCTGCTGAGTCGCGAGCAGGGCATGACCATTTTGCTCACGACTCATTTATTGGACGAGGCGGAACGACTGTGTCAACGCATCGGCATTATTAAGCAGGGCCAGCTGTTGACTGAGGGGACCTTGCCCGATCTGCGGCAGCGCATTCCCGCCTGCGAAATTATGACGGTGGAAACGAAGGAACCGGAGGCCGCGATCGCCCGCGCCCAGGAATTGGGCTTCACGCCTCGTCGCTATGGCTCAGAGCTGGCCTTCTGGGTGCCCGACGAGCTGGAACTGCGCGATTTGCTGGCGCGGTTCGACGGGGTGCCCCTCGATGCCATTTCCCGTAGCCCCGTCAAACTAGAGCACATTTATTTAGAGGTCACCCAAGGCACTATCCAGACTGAGGAGGCGATCGAAGTGGAGTAACCGAGCCCAAACATTTAAGCTAATCGATTTGAGTCGGTGCACTAAAATTAAGGCAAATGAGTCACGTGCAGACCCATGACTATCCAAGAAATCTACAGCCAAGTGACTCGGATTCTGTCACCAACGGATCGTTTACGTTTGGCAACGCTGATTCTGAATGACTTGGTTCAAGACAGCAGAAATATTGTTGACGACAATGATGCTTGGACGGAGCAGGATCAACTTGACCTATCGGCTTATGCCTTACAGCATGCGGTAGCTGTTTTTCCTGATGAGGAGATGACTGAGTGAGCATTAATCCAGGCGACGTTGTAACCGTTGACTTCCCAGGAGTTACAGGCACTAAACGTCGTCCCGCTGTCGTCCTTTCATCAACTACGTACCACACCCATCGTCCTGATGTGATTATTGGACTAGTGACTTCGCAGACCCAAAACATGGGCGTCACTGATTACGAGCTACAAGACTGGCAAATCGCTGGACTAAGGGTTAAGTCAATTTTCCGCAGCTTCGTCGTGACTTTGCCCCGCTCAGCCAACCTAGTCGTAATTGGTCAGTTATCCGAACGCGACTGGCAAGGTGTGAGCGCTTGTATCAGGGCTGCTATGGCGACTGTCTGAGCGCATTTCACTGTGAATGGTGAGAGAGCCCCTGATGAATGCCATCGATAAGCAGATAAATCAACTCATCAGGATCTTACTTTTCCGTACATCACTCAATACCGCCGCCGCTTACTGCTTAACCGAAAGATTAAATCTGTTTGCAAGAGAAGGGTATGGGACAGGAGATTGTGCAGGGGGAAACGATCGCGGCGATCGCGACGGCGATTGTGCCCCAGCAGGGCAGTGTGGGCATTGTGCGGCTGTCGGGAGCGGCAGCGGGAGCGATTGCCCAGACGCTGTTTCACGCGCCGGGACGACAACAGTGGGAAAGTCATCGCATTTTGTATGGTTACGTCCGCGATCCGCGCACCCAGCAGACGGTGGATGAGGCCCTCCTGCTGCTAATGGCGTCGCCCCGTTCCTACACCCGCGAAGATGTGGTGGAATTTCACTGTCACGGGGGCATCATGGCGGTGCAGCAAGTGCTGCAACTGTGTTTGGCCCAGGGTGCGCGATTGGCCCAACCGGGAGAATTCACCCTCCGCGCCTTTCTCAATGGTCGGCTCGACTTGACCCAGGCCGAGAGCATTTCGGAACTGGTGGGAGCCCAGTCGCCCCAGGCAGCCCAAACCGCGCTGGCTGGAGTACAAGGCAAACTCACAACCCCGATTCGCGAATTGCGATCGGCCTGTCTCGACATTTTGGCCGAGGTCGAAGCCCGCATCGATTTTGAAGATGACCTGCCGCCACTGGATGAAGCCGCAGTGGTCGACCAACTGGCACAGGTGTTGCAGTCAGTAACGGCGATCCTGGCGACAGCACACCAGGGAGAACTGTTGCGAGATGGGCTGAAGGTGGCGATTGTGGGACGGCCTAATGTCGGCAAGTCGAGTTTGTTGAATGCTTGGAGTCGCAGCGATCGCGCCATCGTCACCGACTTACCAGGCACCACCCGCGATGTGGTGGAATCGCAACTGGTGGTCGGCGGCATCCCCATCCAAGTGCTCGACACAGCCGGGATTCGCGAAGCCAGCGATCAGGTCGAAAAAATGGGCATCGAGCGATCGCGATCGGCGGCGCAATCTGCTGACTTGGTGCTGTTCACTATCGATGCCCAACAGGGCTGGACTCCCGCTGATGAGCAGCTTTATCAACTCATTCGTGAGCGCCCCATTATTTTGGTCATCAACAAACAAGATTTACTCGAATCGGCAGCATCCCTCGGCTTGCCAGACCGGGAGTTGCCCCAGGTCTATACGGCAGCGGCGCTCAACCAGGGCATTACCGATCTCGAAACTGTGATCTTGCAGGTGGTGGAGGGCGATCGCCTGCAAGCCAGCAATGTTGACATCACCATCAATCAACGTCAGGCTGCCGCCCTGACCCGGGCTCGCGCGGCGCTAGAGCAAGTGCAAACCACGATCGCCGATCAACTCCCCCTCGACTTTTGGACAATCGACCTCCGCGCCGCCGTCCATGCCCTGGGCGAAGTGACAGGCGAAGAAATCACCGAATCCATGCTGGACGAAATTTTTAGCCGCTTTTGCATCGGCAAATAAGGTGAGTTCATCTCGATGCTGAAATAACTCCGTAGGTTTGGGATCTCTTGCTGTCGTCGCCGCCTTGCGCTGTTTTCTCCACAAAAGTCACTCTATTGCTTATTTAACAAAGGTCTCACAACCAGTTGGGAGTACCAAGAAACCTAGAAGCCTTATCCGATTGCTCTCAATAGTTTGTGTAAACTCCCACACGCAACCTAATCTGCGAGGTCCAGGACGGCAGTTCGTCCTGGTCGATGGGGGTCTGGGGGCAAATCGAAATTGCCCCCAGTCGCCACAACCTAACGGAGTCGACATCTTCGCCTTACCAACCCCTGTCAGTCATGAGCAAAAGCCTTGCGATTCAAATCTTGACCAGACTCTTGCTAGACAAATAGCTGGTCAGCAGAAGCTCTAAGCCAACTGGATATGCTGCCATAAGTTCGCAGAACTGGTATTACCCGCCAATTTGCGACATAGTGCGGCTGTAGGCCCCGGTAGTGCCCGATTCTCGCATTTTGAAATTGATGTCGGGTTTCGCCCCCACCAATTCGGCCACTTGGGCGCGGATATCGGCCAGGGGGACGCCGCTGCGCAACTGTTCCCGCAAGTTGATTTGCCCGGTTTCGTTCAGCAGACAGGGGCGCAGCCAGCCATCTGCCGAGAGCCGCATCCGGTTGCAGCGATCGCAAAAGCACTCCGACATTTGGCTAATGAAGCCCAGCGTGCCCTGCGCTCCAGGAATCTGAAAAACATCCGCTGGGCCATTGCCCCGCACGCGACTTTCCACCAGGCCCCAGCGATCGCGAATCCGCTGCCGCAGTTCCTCCGACGGAATCCACCCGCGATGGGCAAACAGGTCGCCGTTCCCGATGGGCATGAATTCGATAAACCGAACATGCCACTCCCGCTCCAGCGTTAGCGCCGCCAGATCCAAAATTTCGCCATCGTTGACGCCTGGAATCACCACGACATTGAGCTTCAGCGGCGCAAAGCCGACGCGGTGAGCCGCTTGAATGCCCGCCCAAACCTCATGCCAGCGCGATTTGCCCCGTCCCCCAATAATGGTTTGAAAGGTGTCGGGGTCGAGGGAATCCAGGCTAATGTTGATGCGGCGCAGTCCGGCTTGCCACAACGCCTCGGCCTTTTGAGCCAGGAGGAAGGCGTTAGTGGTCATGGCCAGATCCTGGGTTTGGGGCAACTGGGCGATATCGCCGACAATTTCCACCACGTCGGGTCGCAGCAATGGCTCGCCCCCAGTCAGGCGAAAGCGGGTGAAACCGACGGGGATAAACACGTGTTGCAGCAAGGTGCGCAATTCGTCTCGGGTGAGCCAATCTTGCTGGAGGACATACGTGAGGTCTGCCCCCTCCGGCATACAGTACTGACACTGAAAGTTGCAGCGATCGATCAGACTGATGCGGAGATAGTCGATAGGGTTCATAACCAGGCAATCCGACGGACAATACACGAGACTTGCGATCGCACTCAGAGCGCGATCGCCCTATACTTTAGCAACATTTTGATTGTCAAAGTATGCTGCCCGATACGAATCTATCGCCAGACCCCAGAGCCGGATACACCTTGCCCGTGTTTGCCTGTGCCAGTGCGATCGCGGCCTTGCAGAAGTTGATCGCCCCCGACCAGACGCTAGATACTGTCGAGGTGAATTTGATTAACCCAGAACGCACTGCCAGCATTCCCGTCGAGCAAGTGGCGCAGTTGCCCGATGGATCAGCCCTGGCCATTACCCGCAGTGATCCTGGCGACAATCTCGATTTGACACGCCACACCCCTATCTGGGCCGTGGTGAGTTGGGGTTCGGCACGGCAGCCCGATCGCATTCGCCTTGAGGGCGGCGAGGGGGTAGGAAAACTGGAAAATCAGGGCGATCGCCCCGCGATCTATGCCTATGCTCAGCAGGTGATGCAGGCAAATCTAGAGCCGCTGCTCCCCCCGGACAAATCGCTCCAGGTGACGATTATTTTGCCCGAGGGGCGATCGCTGGCCCTGCGAACTTCCAATGCCGCCTTTGGCGTGGTAGACGGCCTGTCTTTGCTGGGTACGTCGGGCATTTCCGAGCCGCTCAGTGCGCCGGGGCAACTCGAAGCCTTTCGCCAAAATGTGCGAGAGCAGGCCCAGCAGTTCGATACACTCGTCTTTTGCGTGGGGGAAAATGGCTTGCAGCGGGCGCTGACGTTGGGCATTGCCGCCGAGCGACGGGTCAAAACGGGCAACTGGCTTGGCCCGCTATTGATCGAAGCGGCGCTATGCGGCGTCCAGGGCATTTTGCTGTTGGGCTATCACGGCAAGCTAATCAAACTGGCGGGGGGCATTTTCCACACCCATCATTATGTCGCCGACGGTCGCCAGGAAATTTTGAGTGCGATCGCTGCCGCCCAAGGACTACCCACCGCCGACGTCCAGCAATTGCTCGCCGCTGCAACGGTAGAAGCTGGATTGACTCACCTGCGGCAACTGGATCAAGCTCAATCGCAAGACTGGGTGCAGCGCATTTATCAGCCTCTCGTAGAACGGATTGATCAACGGGCGATCGCCTACATCCAGGCCAACGCCGATCGTTCCATCACGGTGGGAGCCGCCGTCTTTGATCGCCAGCGAGAAATCGTGGCCCAGAGCGATCGAGCCACCACACTCCTGCAAGCTCTTTTGGTAAGCTGTTAGGAATAACTTTTTTGAAGCCAGTTACACATTCTGCGGCTGAATGATTGAGACCGGATGAGACCCGCTATCATTCGGTGCAACTTCTAAAGATCAGCGTTAACGATAATTTTTTACCTCTAGTCCAGTTGTGTTAGTCGTTGTCGGTGCTTGAGAGGTGCGTCCTCCAAGTTGCCATTGTTGTCGTTTTTAACCACAGGATTGCTGCCGTGACTTCCCAAACTCACACTCCCACGACCCCTGCCGAGCCCAGCACCACTGCCCTCAATCGGCAGATGTTGGTAATTCTTGATTTTGGCTCTCAATATTCCGAACTGATCGCCCGTCGCATTCGCGAAACTGAAGTTTATTCCGAAGTTTTGTCCTATCGCACCACGGCGGAACAGCTCAAGCAGCTCAATCCCCAGGGCATTATTTTGTCGGGTGGCCCCAATTCGGTATATGACCAAGGGGCTCCCCACTGTGATCCCGAAATCTGGAACTTGGGCATTCCCGTACTGGGCGTCTGTTACGGCATGCAGCTCATGGTGCAGCAACTCGGCGGTCAGGTTGAGCGGGCAACCCGGGCCGAATACGGCAAGGCGTCCCTGTTGATCGACGACCCGACTGATTTGCTCACAAATGTGGAAGATGGTTCCACGATGTGGATGAGCCACGGCGACTCGGTGACTCAAATGCCCGCTGGCTTTGAGGTGCTGGCTCACACAGAAAATACGCCCAGTGCAGCGATCGCCGACCACCAGCGCAAGTTTTACGGCGTGCAGTTTCACCCCGAAGTGGTCCACTCCATCGGGGGCCAAGCGCTGATTCGCAATTTCGTTTACCACATTTGCGATTGCCAGCCCACCTGGACGACGGAAGCCTTTATCGAAGAGGCCGTGCGCGAGGTGCGGGCTAAAGTCGGCGATCGCCGGGTGTTGCTGGCCCTCTCCGGCGGGGTTGATTCTTCCACGCTGGCGTTTTTGCTGAACAAAGCGATCGGCGACAAACTCACCTGCATGTTTATCGATCAAGGGTTCATGCGCAAAGGGGAACCCGAACGTCTGGTCAAGCTCTTTGAAGAGGAATTCCACATTCACGTGAGCTATGTGAATGCCCGCGATCGCTTCCTGGCCAAGGTCGAAGGGGTCACCGATCCCGAGGTAAAACGTAAGCGCATCGGCCACGAATTTATCCGCGTGTTCGAAGAAGAATCACGCCGTCTTGGTCCTTTCGATTACTTAGCCCAAGGTACGCTGTACCCCGACGTGATTGAGTCCGCCGACACGAACGTCGATCCCAAAACAGGTGAGCGTGTCGCGGTGAAAATCAAGAGCCACCATAACGTCGGCGGCCTGCCCAAAGACCTGCAATTCAAGCTGGTCGAACCGCTCCGCAAACTATTCAAAGATGAAGTGCGAAAGTTAGGGCGATCGCTTGGCTTACCCGAAGAGATCGTGCGTCGTCATCCCTTCCCTGGACCAGGTTTGGCGATTCGCATTCTAGGCGAAGTCACCGCCGAGAAGCTGAATATCCTGCGCGATGCCGACTACATCGTGCGCGAAGAAATTCGGATTCGCGGCATGTACCACGATTTTTGGCAGGCGTTTGCCGTGCTGCTGCCGGTGCGCAGCGTCGGCGTCATGGGCGACCAGCGCACTTACGCTTATCCCATCGTGCTGCGCTGTGTCTCCAGCGAAGATGGCATGACAGCGGACTGGTCCCGTGCTCCTTACGACCTGCTCGAAGCGATCTCCAACCGCATCGTCAACGAGGTGAAAGGCGTCAATCGAGTGGTGTATGACATCACCTCTAAGCCCCCTGGCACTATCGAGTGGGAATAGAAGCTGATTGGGAGCTCCTTTTGAGGCATCAGTCAAGGAATTGATCAATGCCGTCAGACGAGGTTTAGGAATCACCCAGTTAGCGATTAACCTCTCCCAAAGGCGCAATTAAAAAGCCCCAGGCCAAAACCTGGGGCTTTCGCGTGACTATCTAGCTCAAAAATTTAAGCTGATGCTTTCTTCTTCAGCACGCTCCCCGCACCGACCGCACCAACCGCCAGCAAACCCAACATAGATGCGGGTTCAGGGACATCAGCGACGCCCGCAGTCTCAGTCAAAGAGACCTTAGTCCGGAAAATAGTGTACATGTCAGCCCCCCGCTCAGCAGTCTTAAGCCAGTCTGCATCACTATCGATTCCGGCAATGGTATTCCAGGGCCGAATACCATTCTTCCCAACTGTGGTACCGTCTTGCCAACCCCCGGCACTAATGGCTGTTCCGAGTTCATCGGCCTCAGGCACTGGGTTGCCAGCGCGAGTAAACGGGTTATCTTCGTTGAAGATATATTCCCAGTCTTCTGCGCTCGACAGGAGTTTCTCACCATCGACTTCAAACTCGCCAATCCAGGCTTCAGCGACAGAAGCATCGTCCCAAGTTACTAAATACAAATAATCGTTATTGTTCACCTCAAAGTTCCAGGTTTCGGGCAGAGACCAGTTATACCGACCTGGAGCACCAGAACCGCCTGTTTCGTTACGCCCTACAAAGTTCAGGATGCTGCCATCTTCGTTGCCATAAAACAATCCATAAAAGTTATCTGCTGTGACGGTCGCTTTTACACTGGCAGCTTCTGCTGACTGCGAACCCGCCATTACTAAACCAGCGGTGAGCGCGACGCCTAGAGTTAAGCCAGTAAGGGATGATTTCATATCTTTAAACGCTGAATCTGTGACATCCTTATCTTTGCCTGGTCCCCTCATCCTTTAGTGATAAGTCAGCTGATTATTGATGCAAAGTTAACAATTCTCTTCTCCCAAGTGAAGTGACTTTTAATAGAGGTAAAACGATTGCTTAAATCAGTCAGTCTTTAGTTATGAATACTGATACTCATTCATTCTTTTTAGAGGGTGCAAAAGTTTTCTGTGCGTGGTTTCAGCGGAAACATGGACTATTGCCAACAGTTTTACCAACTTCACATGGCTGTAGACCGTTAAATTTCGGAGCAACGCTCAGGGTTCTCCGGAATTTCTCTGCCCTAATAGAATGAGCACGTTGGCATTCTGTCTGCGAAGGCAAAACGATGCCACCTGAGCACCGCGCAGCATGAATTTTCCACTACTTTAAGCATAGGAAAACTGAGGCACGAAGAGTCTCAACGGATAGAACGACTGCTGCCTTAAAGTCATTACATTTGGGCTCTCAGGCTGATCTCAGCGCACTTACAATAACGGCCTACTCAAATTACAGACGCGGTATAACGACACTGAGCTAACTGAGAGGCTTATATTTAAACAACAAAAACGCTGGAGGCTTTGCAGCATTCCAGCGTTTTGATCATGAGCACTTTATCCCTAATTTAAGCCCTTCAATCTTCCAACCTAAGAGACTGGAGTGGGACGGCTACCGACGGAATGGCGATCGATCACCTGGTCGATCAGACCATATTCCATCGCCTCGTGGGGCGACATAAAGAAATCGCGCTCGGTATCCGCAGCAATCTTATCGAGGGGTTGCCCCGTATTTTCAGCCAACGCCTTATTCAGCAAATCTTTGAGATAAAGAATTTCTTTGGCTTGAATCTCAATATCGGTCGCCTGGCCCTGGGCACCGCCCAACGGTTGGTGAATCATAATGCGAGAGTTAGGTAAGCTCATGCGCTTGCCCTTTTTGCCAGCGGTGAGCAAAAACGCCCCCATGCTGGCCGCCAAACCAACGCAGATGGTGCAAACATCGGGACGAATGTGATTCATCGTGTCAAAAATCCCGAGTCCCGCTGACACTGACCCGCCGGGAGAATTGATGTAGAGGTAGATATCTTTCTCCGGGTCTTCAGCTTCCAGAAACAGCATTTGCGCCACGATCAAGTTCGCCGAGTCGGCGGTGACTTCTTGGCCCAAAAAGACGATGCGCTCTCGCAACAGACGAGAATAAATGTCAAAGGCGCGCTCACCACGGCCAGACTGTTCAATAACGGTTGGGATCATCGACGTCAATTCCATCTACTGCTTTCTATGATTCTACCGATTTGTTAGGGCGGTCGCGGGTCAGATTCCCGGCCAGCCGATGCAATTTTGAGCAATTGGCAACATTGTAGGGGTGACTGTCGATGCCGAGGCGATCACAGCTCATCATCAGGCCAATCACATTACCGTGGTAATGGCCGCGATCGCCTGATTGATATGGTCAGCCACTTGCGGCTTTGTTAAAAACTCTCCATAGTCGGCCACCGTATCCATGCCAATCAGGCCCAATACTAATTCGGACGACAGCCACAGCGTTCCTTTTAGCAGAGTCTTGCGCCATCTCGCTTGAGCGCTCGCTTGAATCTTTTTTGCCATCGTACTTAACCACTGACTTTATGATTAAGAACTGTAAACAGATGTGTGCCCCCAAGCAATCCGGTTCTTACACCCGGCAGGTGCGGAGATCGCGCCACCCAGTTGACCAGATCGCTGCGCAGCGCTGCTCCAGCATTTTTTCGATAGCAATGTGCCATATTGATTTGGTCGGCCCAGGCCCTCATCCGCGATCTGAGCCCTAGAGCGGCCAACATCAAGCCTTTGGGTTAAGGAGTAGAAGGCTGTAACAGCACCTGTACTGTCCCCTTGAGCACCTGTTTCAGGCTTCGCTGTTGCTGGGCTTGGGCGGCGACGGCCCCCGCCAGTCGTCTGAGCCGGAAGGCTTGTCTGAGTAATGGTGATGTCTGCGCCAAGGCTCCTTCATACCACCAATGGCGGTGCTTATTCAGCACAATCACATCGCCCCAGCGGTAGGGCTCTGCCAAGGTCAAATAGCAGGCTGCTTTACCCCAACCATCTTCGAGGGGAAAGGCACCCCAAGCAGCGGCTTCGGCCGGGGTTGGGAATTGCCAGAACTGGGAAAAGGCTTCTAGTAACGCCTCACACAAATTAGCCTGAGGATTGAGCAGCGCCGCATCGAGCAGCAGTTGATCGGCTACGCAGCACATGGTTTCTCGCACCAGTGGAAAGCCCCAATCCATAATCCGCTCGTTAGACTCGGCTGCCAACAGGGGCTCGACCCGATCGCCCTGAACCTGATAGCCGATGACCGAACCGTGGTCTGCACTACACACAGATTCCAAAAATCCCGTCAGGCCTGGGCGATCGAGAAAGCCAAGCTTGAAACGGGCGTCATAGAGGTAGACCTCAGGCAGGGGATAGCGCGTTGGCTTCACCTCGGCACGCAAGCCCAGGTAAAAGCTTGCCGGTGGCTCGATCTGGGCAGTGGCTAAGACTGTGGCGAGGGCCAAGTGTAGAGTTGCCCCCGTCCCTAGATCGATAAAGCCCACCTGTTGAGTCTCTAGCAGACCTTCCTGCTCCAGATACTGCATCATCACTGCCCGCTGCTGAGCCGCAGACTGCAAAATTTGCTGTCGCAACTCAGGCTCCGTCAATAGCGCTTGGCGCAAGCGCTGACGCTCTGCCGCACTCAGATTGCGCTCCCAGTTTTGGGCGGATAATCCGAGACGCTCCAGCGGTTCGGCGATCGCCTCAGGTTCGAGGGCAAACCGAGCTAACACAATCCGCACAGAGAGGTAATCAACGTCCTTGCTGAGCGGGAAAATGCCGTCTAACTCGGTTTCATCCAAAGTAGTAAGACTGGGCAACAGCCAAGCCTGGCGACTGCCGTAGAGATAACAAAGCTCGCAGTCAAAATCGAGTTTGGGTAACAGTCGCCGGGCAATTTCTAGCAAAATCTGGCCGTCACGAGCGACAAAGTAAAGTCGCTTGAGCCCCAGCTGCTGAGCTCGCTTGAGCGTCCAGAGCGTAAAGCCAATCAGCAAGGGGGCAGCGACCCCCGCCGCCACATCTCGTAAAGCCTGGGTGCGCTTACAAGGGGCTGGCACCGTGAGTCGGGCCAGACGGGCCGCCCCGGCCACAGCTGACGACAACCCCTCCGTTTGCCAGGTGTAGGATTCCAAGATCTTCTCATAACGGTTGAGATTGCCCTGGAGAAAGGGCTCAACACGGAGCCCAGCGCGCTTGGCCGCACCCACGTCTGACCATTGGCTGTTGCCGCAATGAGACGCCGCAGCGGGTTCGATCGCTTCGCGCTGGAGCATCGTGTCATAAAGCTGGCCCGAAGCCTTGGACTGAGCATAATCACAGGAGACATAGAGGCGATCGCCTGGCAAAAAGAGGCCATGGCGTTCCAGTTGGCTTTGGATAAAGCGATGACCGATGTACATGTCAGACAAAAACAGAATCTTCTCGCCGCGATCGCGCGCCGCCTGTAGCTTGGCCCGGCAGGCAGGAATCGGCTGGAGCAAGGCTGCCTCTAACTGCTCTTCTACCGCCATCAGCTGGTTGCAGTGGGAGGCAGGCAAACGCAACACAACCCCGACTTCGCGATAGATCTGCTCCAGGGTGACATTGGAATCAAGCCCCCCCGCATTGTCGAAGGCGCGTTGTTCAGCGGCCTGCCGAATCCGCGCAAAGGCTTCGGCTGAGCAATCGATCAAGGATAATTGCTGCAGCTTTTTGCCTAGCAACAAAAAGCTCGACTCCGGTGAGCCCACCGTCCGCGTCAAGACGGTATCAAAAACATCAAAAGAGGCAATTTTAACCATGCTAATTATCTCCGTCCGTCAATTAAACCTTCACTACAGAAAGATTTCGGAATGCTCTTTTCAATTATTTTTCTAGAGAATAAAGGGCCATTTTCGTGTACACACATCGATAACACTAGGCAGAATTGTTGGAACAAGCGATCAGAAAAATCTCTGTGCCTTGCTGTAAAATCTCGCCGCGTGGAATGGCAATGCAGATTTGGCGCTGTTTCACTCAGCGGATTGCTGAAATAGCAACGGTCGAATTTGATGCCACGCTCGCAACCGCGATCGCCGCCGACCTTGACGCTTAATCCATAGATTTTTTGAAATACAAAATATAAATGCGTGCCACGGTCACGACAATGGCTAAATACAAACGTAAATATCTAGACCCTTAAAGTTTTAGCTAAACTACTTTCTCAAAGCCAATGTATCAGTTAGTAAAATCACTGAGAAAGTCAGGAATTCTAATTCATCTAATCTTCATAAAACTGACGAAATTGACGCTCTTATGGACATTAGAGTTCATCAACTGAGTACTCCCTGGCTTTGGGGTAAGGCAACGCCCGGACTGACACCTCCAATCTGGTGAGGGGTCCCATGGTGGCCCAATTCCGCAGATTTTCCGCAAGGGTTATAGCAGTCCGCAGTAAGGTACCAACAGGCAAGGGGCTTAAGCCCCTTGTTCCGCAGCATGGGGATGTACGGAGCTATTTACGCGGCGCTATAACAATGAATTGAGTTTGATTTTGGGCCATTAGCCAGTCGGGGGCAGACTTGCTTTACACGGTCAATCTTGCTGACTTGGCTGTGTGGATGGGGCGGCTGAACGCTCAGGGAGAGTTCGGTGAGTAGCGGCGCGGCGGTACATTTGGTCGTAAATGTGGCGAGCAATCGCGGGCAAGATGGTCTCGTGGGCAGAAAAGACGGCATCGTTGGCAAATACCACCAGGGCAAAGCGTACTGTTTGGTCAGGTGAGGCAATGATGGCAGCTTCTTGGCGACCATCGTCAAAGGTGAAACCGAGTTTGGTGTATAGCAGGGTGTCTGGAGGCAGATATTCCCCAAAAAAGCCCGCGATCGCATTGTCCTCTTCCCATTGCCACACCGCTGGGTCAGGGTTGTGATACAGGTGTTGCTTGATGCGATCGCTGGCAGCGGGGGAGATGGCTTGTCCGGTCTCAATCTCGTAAAGCAGTCGGGCCACCGCCGCCGTGGTGAGATAGTTGCGGCTGAGGGCACCAGAGGCGGCTACGGATGCGCCATTAGCAAACTGCAAGTCGCGCCCAGTGCGTGTTTCCATCTCTAAATCCGGGATGGGAAGGGTTTTGTGGGCAATATTCAAGTCTGGGTAATTGGCCCTCAGAAAATAGTCATTTAAGCGGGTTCGGGCGGCCACCCAAGTCGGCAATTCGGTAGAAGATAGAGCCTCCCCAGAGGTTGTCTGGGTCAAAGCATCCACAATGCGGCTCGATGCCCCATTGTTGGAATAGTGGGCCATCAGCAACTCATCATCGCGGTAAACATCGACCTCAGGCTGCAAGATATCAGCGTCGTAGAATCCATACAGCGCCACCAGCCAAAACAGCTTGACAATGCTGGCCGGATAGCGGGGCTGTTGATCTTGGTAGGCCGCATAGTCACAACATTGGTCCGTCAAATCGACCAAGCTGATGGATACGGCCTCTGTCGGTAAGTCTTGGGCAGCAATCAACGCCACGGCCTCATCCACAATGTGCCTGAGACTCGGCGACGGCGTTGGCGTACTCGCTTGAAAAAAGGGGGGTTGAACGGTCACCGGATAACGGGGGCGATCGCCCATTGTTTGCACATCATCCAGCCCCACAAAGCTGCGGGTGAGCATTGAGGGAGTGATCGCGGAGATGGCCGAAACGCTCGTTGCTGGGACCGCGATCGGGCCACAATCGCCCGATGCCAGGAGCCGCCCGAAGAATGGAGCCGCATCACAAACCGCTGTTTCTACCGCCGTTGGGGTCAGCCAGTGGGCACGGGGCAGACTGTGGACGCTGAACGCTGTAAGCATGCCGACGACAAAGCCCGCCAGGGGCAAATCTCGCCACAGGGTGTACTTTGACCATCGATAGCGAAACGGAATGGCCATAGCAGCGCAGAGACCCCTCAAATAAACTGCCGCTGATTATAGAAGAGCTTTGGGGTAATGTGACGCTCTCTCCTCTCATGATTGGCGGGCGCAGTTCTCACCCATGCCTAACTAGGGGTTGGCGGCGGCATTGCCCAACTCAGCCGCGATCAGCGCATTAACCTGCTCTAGCAGCATTTCAGGATCAAGCGGTAGAGGGGCGATCGCGTCTACATGGTGCGTCGCGGCTTGGGCGACCTGATTGTCCGTCAAGGCCAGAATTTTCACTGGCGCGGTGACCAGCGAATCCCGCAGGGCCGTAATCATGCGCTGACCGTCGATGCTGCTGAGATGCATATTCAAAATCACCACGGTGGGCTGCAAGAGGGCGACTTGTTCCACCACTCGCGACCCCTCAATCATCCAGATCACTTGGTAGCCCGCTGCCGTCAATAAATCACAGAGCAAACCGGCCCGATCTTCCTGGTCTTCTACCAGCACGATCCGTCCGACCACTGGCTGCACCAGCGCCGTCTCCAGGGTGGCCGTCTCAGAGCCGGGCGAGGGCGATGACCCCAAGCGTTGGGCTGGCAGGCGTACGGTAAACACGGAGCCCACCCCCACCCGCGAGTTGACCGAGACGGTGCCGCCATGAAGTTCGGCCAGTTGCTTGGTCAACGCCAAGCCCAGACCCGTGCCAGAATATTGGCGCTGACGGCTGGCTTCTAATTGCTGGAAGGTCTGAAATAGCTGCGACAGTTGCTCTTCAGAGATACCAATCCCAGTATCTTCAATTTGAAAAACGGCGACCTGCTGTTCGCGCCAGACCCGCAGGTTAATCCTGCCGCCTTCGGGAGTGAATTTCAGGGCGTTGCTGAGTAAGTTTTCGAGAATTTGCGTGATGCGGCGCGGATCGCCCGTAAACGAATCTTGGTTTTCGAGCAGGGTGGACTCAAAGTTGATGTCGATGTGGCGATCGCGGGCAGTTTTGCGAAAGGGGTCGAGCGATCGCTGGCCCAGGCGCGTCAGGGAGAGCGCTTGGATTTCCAGAATGACCCGACCCGACTCGATTTTCGCCATTTCTAAAATGTCATTGATGACCGCTAACAGTCGCTCACCACTGTCATAAATGGTCTGCAAATAGGTGCGTTGCCGCTCGTTCAACTCTCCCAATGACCAGCGCAGCAGCGTTGCTGACATCCCAATAATGCAGGTCAGGGGTGTGCGTAGTTCGTGGCTCATGGTGGCCAAAAATTCGCTTTTGGCTAAGTTGGCCGACTGGGCCGCCGCCAACGCATCTTTGAGATCTTGAGTGCGGTTGATCACACACACTTCCAAAGACTGGGCTTGTTCCCGCAGTCGGGCATACAGCTCGGCCTGTTGAATCGCCACGGCCAAATGCTCAGCAATGCCCTGCAAAAACTTGAGTTCCTGCTCTGTCCAGACGCGAGACCGGGTGCATTGATGGGCAATGAGCAGCCCCCAAAGATCTCCTTTCACTAGAATGGGTGCGATGACTTTGGCCCGAACCTGGGCCTTTTGCAGAAAGTTTTGCAAACAGGGGGTATCCCGGTACGCCTGCGCTATGTCATTAATCGAGATCGGCAAACCGGCACTGTATTTTTCACGACAGTAGGTTTGATCGTCAAAGCAATATTGCTCGTGAAAATGTTTGACTGAGTCAATCGTGGGGGCGGCGAGGGACTCATAGGTAATGTAACCGGGGCCGGGAACGGCGGGTTCTCCGGCTGCCATAGCTGACAAGGCTGACGGCGGCGGTGCTGGGGGAAACTGATAGATCAACAGGCGATCAGTCGCTAAGGACTGGCGCACCTCGGCCACAGTCGTAGAAAGGATCACCTCTAAATCTAAGCTGTCGCGGATTTTGGCAATCACTTGACTGAGCAGTTCGCCCTGCTCTAGCTGACGGTCGAGACGGTTTTGGACATTGCCCGACGCTGCCACTGTCGCCTCAAGGGAAGCAACCGCCTGAGACGTGGGTGCCGCCGTCAACAGTGGCAGCAGGGTCATCAGCAACTCGGTGCCACCCGCTCCTGAGCGATCGCGCAGGCGATGTTCGGCTACGGCCAATGGCTGCGTGATTGGCTGTGCCCAAACACTATGCGACCAGTGGTGGATGACGCCCAAAATTTGCTGCGGCTCGGTCATCAGGCCAACCGTTTCCGTAGCCTCTGGTTGGGCCATGGGGTCAGGCTCTCCCCCCGGTTGATGCACCAGTAGGGCCTGCGTGGTGGGCGTCACGATCAGAAGCCAGCTTTGCCACTGGAACGAGGCTGAAGGGCCATCATGCCCCAGGGTGGGAAAGCCCCGATCCGCGTCTGAGAGGCGTAAAGACTTGGGCGCATCCGCCAGGTGCCAGAGGGCTCGCCGCAGTTGCTGATAGGCCGACTCTGAGAGAGTCCGCACTATCAACTCTGAATTTTTGGGAAATAGAGTCATAGTTTCTGCGGTGAGAGCGCCCGTTGCTGAAGCTGCATGGCAATTTAAGCTAACTGCCGGGTCAAGAAAACTGGCGCATCCTCAATGACGGTGAGGGCATTGAGCAGTGCCGCGTCACGGTCTGCTGTTCGGTGACATTGGCGGTGATCGCCTTCGCCCAGTTGGGCAATTAGGGATAGCCAGATCAGTCGAAGATGCACCGCTCTGGACTGCCAAGCACATGACCTGGAGACTCAAAGCAACGTCCCAAACATGGTAGCGGTCTAATTCGACATCCCTGGGCAGATGCTAGAGTTCCTTCAGATTTCGTGGTTGAGCGTTAAGGAATTGGCATGCATAGATTAGCGGCCACACCCGGCGGGTGGAGTCCCGAGGTGGATGGGGTGATTTTTGTCGAGCAGTCCCCGGCCCCAATCGTGGTGCTAACCGCGGCGGACACCGATATTCAGTGTTTGGCACGGGTGGCCGAGCATTGGCCCGAGTCGGCCCCAGCCCTCCGAGTCGCTAATCTGCTCCAACTCCAGCAGCAGTTGGCGATCGATGCCTATGCCGACACGGTGTTGAGCCAGGCCCAGGTAATTATCGTGCGATTGTTGGGCGGACGGGCCTACTGGTCATATGGGCTAGAGGTAGTTAAGGCGATCGCCGCCGAAAACAAGACAGCGCTGATTGTCCTCCCCGGTGACGATCGCCCCGATCCTGACCTGATTAGCCATTCCACCGTGCCGCTGACGGTAGCCCACGAGTTGTGGCGCTACTTAAATGAGGGCGGCATCGACAATTGGCGGTATGGCTTGATGGCCGTGGGAGATCGCTATCTGCATACCGATTTGCGCCCCCCCGAGCCGACCCCCGTGCCGCCGTTGGGTCAGTACCCTTGGGATGCGGCCCAAGGCCCGTCCCCCCTGGCAACTCCCCCAGCGCAACGGGCATCGGCCACCGTAGCCCCGGCCAGGGTCGGCATTTTGTTTTACCGGGCTCACTATCTGGCGGGCAATACCGCCCCCATTGACTCGCTCTGTCAGGCGTTACAGGCGCGAGGACTGCACCCGCTGCCGCTGTTTGTGTCATCCCTGCAAAGTCCTGACATTCAGGCCGATTTGCGCGATTGGCTGCGCCCCAAAGACGCGCCTGGGGTGGATTTATTGTTGAATACCACCAGCTTTGCGATCGCCAAGCTCAACACGGCGACGCCTCAGCTAGATCTCTGGCAGCAGCTCGATGTCCCGGTGCTGCAAGTCATTCTCAGTGGGGGCACACAGGCAGCGTGGCGGCAAAACCCGATGGGACTGAGTCCCCGCGATATCGCCATGAATGTGGCCTTGCCGGAGGTGGATGGCCGCATCATCACGCGGGCAGTGTCGTTCAAAACCGCCGCCCAGCGCAGCGATCGCCTCGAAACCGACGTGGTCACTTATGAGCCCGTGGGCGATCGCATTCAGTTTGTCGCCGATTTGGCCGCCAACTGGGTCACGCTCCGCCGCACCCCCGTGGCCGAGCGGCGCATCGCCCTGGTGCTGGCCAACTATCCCAACCGGGACGGGCGACTCGCCAACGGGGTGGGGCTGGATACGCCCCAAAGCTGTGTGGAAATCTTGAAAGCGCTGCAAGCCGAGGGCTACACCGTTACGGACATTCCCCAAGATGGCGACGACCTGATCCAACGGCTGACGACCGGGGTGACGAACGACCCCGAAAGTTGGGCCATGCGTCCCATCACCCAAACCCTCTCGATGGCCGAATACAAGGCAGTTTGGGCACAGTTGCCGCCATCGGTGCAGGCAGGCATGAAGCAGCAATGGGGAAGGCCGGACGAGGAGCGATCGCGCTATTCCCCGCCGCCGGATGATGCCTGGCCCATCGCGGGATTGCAGTTGGGCAATGTGTTTGTGGGCATTCAGCCCAGCCGGGGCTACGACCTCGACCCCTCGCTGAACTATCACGCGCCGGATCTGGTACCGACCCATGCTTATCTGGCGTTTTATACCTGGTTACGACAACAATTTGGCGCGCAGGCGATCGTCCATGTAGGCAAGCACGGCAATTTGGAATGGCTCCCCGGCAAGGGCATCGGCCTGTCGGCGGACTGCTATCCCGAAGCAATGTTGGGTGCGATGCCGCACCTGTATCCCTTTATTGTGAATGATCCGGGGGAGGGTGCCCAGGCCAAGCGCCGCGCCCAAGCGGTGATTGTGGATCACCTGACGCCGCCCCTCACCCGCGCCGAACTCTACGGCCCGCTGCAACAGCTCGAAGGCTTAGTCGATGAATATTACGAAGCGCAGAGCCTGGATCCGAGTCGGTTGCCAGCCATCCGCGATCGCTTGCTCGACATCCTCAAAAGCAGCCATTTGCTAGAGGACTTCGCGGGCGATCGCTCGGCCACACTAGCCCCCACCACAGCTTGGAACGACGACCAATTTGCCACCCTACTGCCTTCGGTCGATGGCTATCTCTGTGAGCTGAAAGAAGCGCAGATCCGCGACGGGCTGCATATTTTGGGGCGCTGCCCCACGGGTCGGCAACTGCGCGATTTAGTGGTGGCGATCGCCCGCCATCCTGCTGGGGAACGGGTGGGCCTGACGCGGGCGATCGCCCAAGCCTGGCACCTCGACCTCGACCCGCTAACCGACGACTTAGGCCAAACCTGGCAACTGCTTGCCGATCACGCCGTCCCGCCATCCCAGCGCGATGAACTCGCCTCATGCCGGACAGTTGGCGATGGAGTCGCCATCCTTGAAGCGCAAGCCCAGCAATGGGTCGAAGCGCTGATTGCGGATCGTCCCCTCCCGGCAGATAACTCGCCGCTGGCCTCCGCTCTGGCGACAGAGCTGCAATGGCTACAGACATCACTGCTGCCCCACCTGCGGCAAACCGATCGCGAAATTTCCGCTCTGCTGGCAGGTCTGGACGGGCGCTATGTGCCCAGTGGGCCAGCGGGTGCCCCCACCCGTAACCGCCCCGATGTCTTACCCACCGGACGCAACTTCTACTCGGTAGATATTCGCGCCATACCCACCGAGAGCGCGTGGGACGTGGGTCGGAATGCTGCCGAAGTGCTGGTGGAGCATTACACCCAGGAAAATGGCGAATATCCTCAAAGTTTGGGGTTGTCGGTGTGGGGCACGTCCACCATGCGCACCGGGGGCGACGACATCGCCGAAGCCCTGGCCCTGCTCGGCGTGCGTCCCGTGTGGGACGGCCCGTCGCGGCGGGTGGTGGATTTTGAAATCTTGCCGATCGCCCTCCTCGGTCGCCCCCGCGTGGATGTCACCTTGCGGGTGTCAGGCTTCTTTCGCGATGCCTTTCCCAACCTGATTGACCTGTTTGACCAGGCGGTGGAGGCTGTCGCTGCCCTGCCCGAAACTGCCGACGAGAATCCCCTGGCGGCTAAAGTCAACGCGGAAACAGCAACTTGGCAACGGCAGGGATTGACGGCAGCGCAAGCGCAGGCGCGATCGCGCTATCGGATCTTCGGCTCTAAACCAGGCGCCTACGGAGCCGGTCTCCAGGGCCTGATCGAGGCGCAAAATTGGACGACGGATGAGGACTTAGCCCGCGCCTACGTCAACTGGAGCAGCTACGCCTATGGTCGCCACGCCCAGGGCCGCTCCGCCCCGGAAGCCTTTCAGGCTCGCCTGGAAACCATGCAGGTCGTCTTGCACAATCAGGACAATCGCGAACACGATCTGCTGGATTCCGATGATTACTACCAGTTCCAGGGAGGCCTGACGGCGGCGGTGAAGGCCGCATCGGGGCGATCTCCCCACACCTACTTTGGTGACCATGCCGTGGCCGAAAATCCCAAAGTGCGATCGCTGGCCCAAGAAATTGCCCGTGTCTACCGTTCCCGCGTGGTCAACCCCAAATGGATTGCCGGAGTCAAACGCCACGGCTACAAGGGCGCGTTTGAAATGGCGGCTACGGTGGATTATCTATTCGCCTACGATGCCACCACCCACTGCGTCGCCGACCATATGTATACCGGGGTTGCCCAGGCTTATGTACTCGATGATGACACCCGCGCCTTTGTGCAAAAGGTTAATCCGTGGGCTTTGCGTGACATGGCCGAGCGCCTGCTCGAAGCGCACCAGCGCCAACTCTGGGCCGATGCCCCAGCGGAGATGCTGGCAACCCTACGCGATATCGTCCACACCGCCGAAGCCGACATTGAAGGCCATCAACAAGCCTTCGTAAACTAGCCTGTCGTCCCCTAGGCAATGCCGGATTCACTGTTAAAATAGCGGGGATCGTTCCTTTCACACACAGTTTGGAGTTAAACCCATGGAGCCTGTATCCACTGACGTGGTTCAGCAGGTCGCGGCCTACTTCAGCATTCTGGGCGAACCGATGCGGCTCAAGATTTTGAATCTGCTGCGCGATGGCGAAAAATGCGTTCAGGATCTGGTGGAAGCCACCGCAACGAGCCAGGCCAATGTCTCCAAGCATCTCAAGGTGATGCTGCAAGCAGGCATGTTGGCCCGACGCTGCGAGGGCACTGCCGCCTACTACAGCGTGACCGACGATCTGACCTACGAGCTGTGTACCCTGGTGTGCGATCGCCTCGCGACCCGCATTGAGCAGCAAGCCCAGAGCATTCGCGCCTTTAGCCTCTCCCCGTCTTCTCGTCAAAGCTGACTTTGTGGCCTACCGGTCAAAGGCGTAATCGTTGGGGTTGGGCAGTGCCCAAGTATCTGATTAGCGTCAATCCACTCATTCAGTAAGAATCCCTCTTGGGAGGGGCGAAGGGGTGGGTCGGCCCGGTAAAACTCAACGGGGTAAACCCACCCCGCCCTGCGGCCACCCCTCCAGTGGAGGGGATACTGCGGAACGCTAAACAACGTGCCCCACCCGTACAGCTTCTTGGTGGGTCTGGAGAGGTGATTTCAGCGCCTTGTTCCTGAGCAAGAGAGATGCAAGGAACTCTCTGCGCGACACTATAGCCGCGATCGCAGGTGTCTCTAACCTTCCGGCGGCGCTTCAACGCCAAAGTCGGTAGCCAAATCATCGCGAGTCATCGGCTGTCGCACTTCTAAGCCTTCACCCCCGAGCAGCGTCAGCGGCTCACCTTCGACATCAATCCATACCGCCTCATCAGGGTCAAAGGCCGTGGCGGTGTAGATGATCTGAGCCAAGCGGCCAATCATCGAGGCACTGCCGCCACCGAAGGTGAAATCTTCCGACAGATTGACATGCACCCCATCGGACTCCACCGAGAGGGCCAGCAGTTCGGTTTGCTCAGGAATGCCAGTGGCGAACCCCTCACTGTCCGGGCCACCCATGAGATTGCTGAAAGCCAGTTCTAGGGCATCCGCATCGCTCGCATTGACGGGGATTTCAATGGTGGCGGGGTTCAGGGCGACAGTCGTACCGTCTGCCGAGAGCCAGTAAAGCGTTCCCGACTGATCGGGATTGACCGCCACCTCCGATTCCGGTGGATCGGGGACTTCGATCTGGTCGGTAGCGGGCGGATCAAAGCCCTCGGGGACGGCGTCGCCGTCGATTTCGAGTTCCGGAAATTCGGCGGTCGGGGCCGTCGGGGCGATCGCTTTCCAGGTAAACCAGGCGGTGGCACTACCAGCACTGAGGACGATCGCGGCGAGGGCGATCGCAATCCCTAAGGGGGGTCTCCGTCGGGTCGTTTTATCTTCCATTACTGAAGCCCTCAACACACTATCTATAGCTTGGCACGGCGGCCAACTTTACCGGGGCTATATTATGACACTTCTTCTCAGTGGGAATGCGCAGAGTCGTGGAATGACGGCGCTTCAAGCCGCTGCTGGGGGATCACTCGTCGGCCAAATCGAGCAGCGGCGAATTCGGATCAACCCGCACGTAAACCACCAGGTTGATCTGTTCCGGCTGCAGCTCAAACTGCAAGACCCGCGCGACCACCGCTAGGGCATCAAACTGCTTGAGGGTGAGTTCTGACGCAATGCCTTCAGTAAATGCCTTAATCAGCTGCTGAGGCACCGCCTGACCATCAATGACGATACTGGGGTCTAGCAACACCAGCTGATGACCATCGACAACTTGAATGCCGGTTTCGACGAGGGCTTCGACCTGTTCTTGCTGCACACGATCGGCCAAATCCACCGTCACGCGCACCCGATTGCCTTCCAGGGCAGTGACCTGTGGATTGCTCAAGCCATAGCGGTTGCGCTCCCGTTCGGAGGCTCCGGGCAGATTGAACTCCAACCTGTTGAGCAGTTCTTGCACACGGGGCGATCGCAAAAAGGCGTTGATATCCTCGGTGTTGAGCACCACATGCATAGCAGCCTGAATCGGCTCATCCAGCGCAAACTTGCCGTCTTGCAGAGCGGGCAAGTCAATGTCAATAGGATCCGTTTCCACATCGAGCACGTCAATGCGCAGTTCGGGAATCGGGGAAATGCCCCGTCCGGCAAAGCGGACGCGATCGACCCGACCTCCAACAAGCCGGAAGTTGGGCGTATTGTCGATCCGCACATCGATGAGTTCAGCCTGATAAAGATTGTCGCGAATCAAGCCCTCAGCGATCTGATCCGCCACTAACCCGACGGGTGAGATCAGGGTGAATAGGCTAGAGATAATGATGGTGATCCATTCCATCGCGATGACCTCTTTGAGCGAAGTAGGGGTGCGGGAGGAGCCGGGGGCTCAATCTCATCGAGACGCAGACAGATGATTGGGGCCGCTGCCAACCTCACCGCCTGCGGCACCTCCCCTTGCGAAGGAGAGGTTTATGAAGACTCCGGTTCCTCTCCTTGAGTCAGGAGAGGTGAGGTGAGGTTAACGCAACTTGCCGCCTACAGAGCATCGGCGACCCACTGTTGGAGGGTAGGCACCACGTCGGCGATCTCGATTTCTTGGGATTCCCCGGTGGCTCGCTGCACCACTTCGACTTTGCCACTTTTCAGCGATCGCCCGGTGACAATCCGGAAAGGAATGCCCACCAGTTCGGAATCCTTAAATTTGACCCCGGCCCGTTCGTTGCGATCGTCCAGCAGCGTCTCGACCCCGGCGGCGTTGAGATCGGTATAAAGCTGCTCGGCGGCGGTCATCTGGGCCTCATCGCTGACGTTGGGCACCACGACGATCGCGTGATAAGGGGAGATCGCTACTGGCCAGATAATGCCGTTCTTATCGTGGGATTGCTCCACCGCTGACTGGGCGAGACGCGAAACGCCGACGCCGTAGCAGCCCATCCACAGGGGCACCTCTTCCCCCGATTCGGCGGTGTAGGTCGCGCCCATGGCCTGGGAATATTTTTGTCCCAGTTGAAAGATATGGCCGATTTCGATGCCGCGTGCAGTTTTCAGCGTTTGGGTCGGATCATGGGTGGCGCGATCGCCCGCTTGGGCTTCCCGCACATCCACCACCAGCGACGGTTTGGGATAATCCTGATCCCAGTTGCCGCCGACCGTGTGATAGCCCGACTCATTCGACCCGGTGACAAAGTTCTGCAAATCAACGGCAGTCTGATCCACCATTCTGAGGAACTTCGGCTCCACATCTTTGAGCCCCGACTGGATGTAGTCATCCGCCAGATCTGGCGCAATGTAGCCCAGCGGCAGCGGTTTGGCGGCCCACTTGCCCTGCATGTCTTCATCGGGAACGTCCAAGGCAATCACTGCGCTGGCCCCATAATTGCCCGCCAGCTTCGACAGCTCATTTTGCAACTTGGTGTCGTTCACATCCTGATCGCCGCGAATGTTGACCAGCACGAGCACGGTGCGCCCCGTGTCGTACACCACTTGATACAGTACGTTCTTCACGATTTGGGTGGGCGAGCATTTGAGTAGCTGGGATAGCGATTCAATGGTCGGGGTGTTGGGGGTGTCCAACTTTTCAAATTTTGTGAACGTGGAGGGCACGGCATCGGCGGGCAACGAAATCGCCTTTTCCACGTTGGCGGCGTATTTGCCGTCTTCGGTATACAGCACCTCGTCTTCGCCCGCATCCGCCAGGACCATGAACTCGGTCGAGCCGGAGCCGCCGATCGCCCCCGAATCCGCATCCACGGCGCGAAACTTCAGGCCGCACCGCTGCAAAATGTTGGTGTACGCGGTGTACATATCCTGATACGTGGCTTTCAGGCTGTCTTCATCAGCGTGGAAGGAGTAGGCATCCTTCATGATGAATTCGCGACCGCGCATCAGACCAAACCGGGAACGGATTTCGTCGCGAAACTTGGTCTGAATTTGATAGAGATTCAGCGGTAATTGGCGATAGGAGCGGATCATGTCACGGGCGATCGCGGTAATCACCTCTTCGTGGGTTGGCCCCAGCCCCATTTCCTGATCGCGGCGATCGATCAGCGAAAACATGATGCCTTCCGCTTTGGTGTAGGTATCCCAGCGACCCGACTCCTTCCAGAGATCGGACGGCTGCAGTTGGGGCAACAAACATTCCTGCGCCCCGGTGGCATCCATTTCTTCGCGCACAATGGCCGAAATCTTATTCAGCACCCGCCACAGCAGCGGCAAATAGGCATACACCCCACTGGCGATGCGCCGCATATACCCCGCCCGCAGCAGCAGCTTATGACTGGGAATTTCCGCCTCAGCGGGGTCTTCTCGCAGGGTAACGAACAACATCTGAGAGAGGCGCATGGGGCAATCTCCTGCCTACAACATTCCATCCCAGCATTGTAGAGACTTTTGGCCTGAGGCTAAAGCGTTCTTCGCGATGAGAACACGTTGTTTAGGACACCCAAAGAAGCCGTACTGAGTTCCCGGCGGCGACCGATTTGCGGCGGGCCAGGACAAGCGAATATCGGTCAGGCGTTAGCCACGCCCCAAAAGTCAAACATCATTAAGCAGGGCAATATTAACGGCTAAAATCTGTCAATCCTAATGCAGATAGACGAGGCGCAGCTCTGGGAATATTCGTCCCAATCATTAAAATGTCGGCAGGGTAATCGGCAGGACAGACCATCCCGAAACATGATTCATTCGCTTGAATAGAAACGAAGAGTTGAATGAGCTGAGAAACTGCTCCTCTGAGCGCATTCTGACTTCATCAACCAGTCGCTTAGACCTCGTCCATCCCCTCTAGATAGCAGGTTGTCACGTCGTAATGCTCAGCGTCGAAGGTTATCAAGATTTAGACTTGATTCACAGCGGTTTCAACTCTCAGGTCTATCGCGCCGACCGGGCCTCTGACCAGCAGCCGGTCGTGCTCAAAATTTTGCGTAAGTCCTATCCGACGCCTGAAGAAGTGGCGCGCTTTCGGCTGGAATATGACCTGACGAAATGCTTGACAACGCCCGGCATCATTCAAGCCTATGGCCTAGAGCCCTACAACAATACGTTGATGCTGGTGCTGGAAGACTATGGCGGGCAGTCTCTCAAAGTCCTGATGGAGAGCGTGCCCCTGACCGTGCCCGCAGTGCTGGAAATTGCGTTGCAGGTGGCCCAGGCGCTAGCGGTGATTCATCAGCATGGCATCATTCACAAAGACATTAATCCCGCCAATATTCTGCTGAATCAGGCCACGGGCAAAGTCAAAATTATCGACTTTGGCATCGCCACCCAGCTCTCGCAGGAAAACACGCGCCCCGGCAATCTGGACAGCCTGGAGGGCACCCCGGCCTATCTCTCGCCGGAGCAGACGGGACGCATGAACCGCTCGTTGGACTACCGCAGCGACTTTTATTCCCTCGGGGCGACGCTGTATGAGTTGCTAACGGGGCAGCCCCCCTTTGTGAGCGAAGACTTGGCGGAATTGGTGCATAGCCACATCGCCCGCCAGCCGATCGCTCCCGCCCAGATCGAGCCCACAATTCCCGACATGGTGTCGCAAATCGTCATGCGACTGCTCGCCAAAAACGCCGAAGCGCGGTATCAAAGTGCCCACGGGTTGGCCCATGATTTGCAGCGCTGTTTACAAGCCTGGCAAGCAGCCGGACACATTGAACCGTTTGAACTGGGCCAGGCCGATCGCAGCGATCGCTTCCAAATTCCCCAAAAGCTGTACGGTCGCGAGGCCGAGGTCGCCGCCTTACTCGCCGCCTTTGACCGCGTGAGCCAAGCCGATACTCCGGCGGAACTGGTGCTCGTGTCGGGCTATTCGGGCATCGGCAAATCGGCCCTGGTACAAGAAATCCATAAGCCGATCACGGCGAAGCGGGGCTATTACATCAGCGGCAAATACGACCAGTTTCAACGCAACCTGCCCTATAGCGCGTTGATTCAAGCGTTCACCACGCTGGTGCGGCAGTTGCTCACCGCCAGTCGGGACGAGATTGATCGGTGGCGCGATCGCCTCAACGCTGCCCTCGCCCCCAATGCCGCTGTGCTGATTGAAGTGATCCCCGAGTTGGAGCTGATTTTGGGGCCGCAACCCGAGGCTCCCACCCTCAGTGCTGACGCCGCCCAAAATCGGCTGAACCTGGTGTTCGAGCAATTTATTCGCGTCTTCAGTCAGCCCCAGCATCCCCTAGTGCTGTTTTTAGACGACTTGCAATGGGCCGACAGTGCCTCACTCCAGCTCATTCAGGTGCTGATGCGGGCCGATGCCCAACAGTCCCTGCTCCTGGTAGGGGCCTATCGCGACAACGAGGTGGATGCGACCCATCCCCTGCGGGCCACCCTGGCGGACTTGCAGCAAGCCCAGGTCACGATTCACGATTTTCACCTGACAGCCCTGCAGTTTGGGCAGATTCAGGCACTCTTGCAAGACACGTTTGTGGGCGTCAGTGCCGAGGACTGTCAGGCCCTCGCGACCCTGTTGCAAGCCAAAACCAACGGCAACCCGTTCTTTATGGGGGAGTTTTTGAAGTCGCTTTACAGCGATGGGCTGGTCTATTTCGAGCCCTCCAAAGGCTGGCAGTGGAGCCTCGACCAGATTGAAGCGGCGCAAATCACCGATAACGTGGTCGAGCTGATGGCCGACAAATTGCAAAAGCTGCCAGAGGCGACGCAACAAGCCCTGCAAGTGGGCGCGGGCATCGGTAATGTGTTTACGCTGCATTTAGTCGCCGCAGTGCGGCAAGCCGCCCCCCAGCAAACGGCGGCGGCCCTGTGGGAAGCGGCTCAGCAGGGGTTGATCATCCCTGAAGACGACAACTACAAACTGTGGCAGGCGATCGCGGCCCATGACGATGACCCATTCACCATGACCGCTGGGGTCAGCTACCGCTTTTTGCACGATCGCGTGCAGCAGGCCGCCTACTCGCTGATTGATCCCGCCCAAATTAATGCCCTGCACTTGCAAATTGGGCGCACCTGGCAGCAACAACTCACCGCCGAGCAGCAGCAAGAACGCCTGTTTGACCTGGTGAATCAGCTCAACTTTGGGGTCGAGTTGCTCACTGCGGATGATGAGCGGCAAGCCCTGGCGGAACTGAACTTGGCAGCAGGGCAAAAGGCGATCGCGGCCGCCGCCTATGTGCCCGCCTATGCCTATCTGAGCGCCGGACTGCGCTGCCTGTCGGCGCAAAGTTGGCAACTGCAATACGACCTGACCCTGCAACTGCACCAAGCCGCCACCGAAGCTGCCTTTCTAAGTGGCGACTTTGAAGCGATGGATCGGCTGGTGACGACCGTCGTCAGCCAGGCCCACGACGTGTTGGATTGCGTCGCGGTGTATACCGTGCAGATTCAGGCGTTGATGGCCCGCCACGAACTCGCCGCCGCCGCTCAGCTAGGACTGCGGGTGTTGCAACAACTGGGGGTGAAACTGCCCGCCGCGCCGAATCAAATGCAGATTTTGCTGGGACTAGCGCGGACGAAGCTGGCTCTATGGGGCAAACCGACCCCGAACCTGGCACAACAGCCGGATATGAGCGATCCCTACGCGATCGCGGCCACCCGGATTTTGGCCAGCATTGCCTCAGCCACCTATTTGGCGGTGCCGAACCTGTTTCCCCTGACGGTGTTCAAACAAGTAGAGCTATCGGCTCGGTATGGCAATTTGCCGCTGTCGGCGTTTTCCTACGCCATGTATGGCCTGATTTTGTGTGGAGTGGTGGGCGATCTCAAGGGCGGCTACGGCTTTGGGGAACTCGCCATGGCCCTGCTCAACCGCTTTCAGGCTCAGGCGTTGCCCCCCCGCACCCTCTTCGTGGTGAATTCTTTTGTGCGGCACTGGCGGGATCCCCTGCCGGAGACCCTGCCAGAACTACAGCGGGGCTTCCAAGCCGGGTACGAAACCGGCGATACGGAATATGCGGGCTTTTGTGCTCAGCTCTCGACCATGCACGGCTTATTTGCAGGGGAACCCCTGCCTGAGTTGGCCGAGCGAGCGCAAACTTTTGCTGAGGCGATTCTCAAGTTTAAAAAGCTGCCCATCTATGAATTGATTCAGCAGTCGCGACAGACGATCGCCAATTTGCAGGGGACGAGTGAGCAGCCGACCGCATTAGTGGGCGAATTTTATGACGTGCAGGAGAAGCTGCCGCAACATCTAGACGCCAACTACCGCACCGCCATTTTTTACGCCTACTCTTATCAGCTTATGCTGCACTACAGCTTTGGAGACTATGAGGGGGCGATCGCGGCCGCTGATGCTGGTCAGCAATATCTCGAAGCGGTGGTGGCGCTGTATATTACCGGCTGGTTTACGTTTTACAGCGCCCTGACGCAGCTGGCCTTGGTGGCGACCGCTGCGCCCCAGCATCGCCGTCAGCTCATCCGGGCGGCGAAAAAAAATCGCCGTAAATTAGCGACATGGGCCGCTTCTGCGCCGACCAATTACGCCCACAAACTCGCCCTGGTAGACGCCGAACTTCAGCGGGTGCAAGGGCGCTATCAACAGGCGGAAATCGCCTACGATCGCGCCATTCACCTGGCGTTAGACCATCAGTTCATCTCCGAAGCCGCCCTCGCCAACGAACGCGCCGCGCTGTACTACCTCGACCAGCAGCGCCCCAAAATTGCCACGCCCTATCTACAAGAGGCGCACTATCTCTATGGCCAGTGGGGGGCCACCGCCAAGGTCAACGCCCTCGTCGACGAGTTTCCGCAGTTGACGTCGCTGAACACCGACCCTACCAGTCGTAGTGTCTATTCCACTCTGGGGAATACGGTGTCGGTGCATACCACCGGGGGCAAAAGTAACGACAATCTGGATTGGATGACCGCCATGCGCGCCTCCCAAGCCCTGTCGGAGGAAATTCAGCTCGACAAACTGCTGAAAACACTGATGCGGCTGTTGATTGAAAATGCCGGGGCGCAGCGGGGGCTGCTGCTGCTGGAAACCGATGGCGACTTTCGCATTGAGGCTCAGGGCAGTGTCGATCAGGCCGAGGATGAGCAAGCCGATGTGGAAGTCACGGAGTCGATCGCGATCGCCGACATCGCCGATGCTGACGTGCTCTCTGTCGGCATCGTCAACTACGTTGCCCGCACGCAAAACAGTGTCGTACTCAACGACGCCACCCAAATCGGCGACTTTGTGCAAGATGCCTACGTGCAAGCCCATCAGCCCCAGTCCATTCTCTGTGCGCCGCTGCTGAATCAGGGCAAACTGGCGGGCATCGTTTATCTCGAAAACAACCTGACCACGGGGGCGTTCACCCCCAAACGGTTGGAACTGCTGAACCTGATTTCGACCCAGGCGGCGATTTCCATTGAAAATGCGCGGTTGTATACCGACCTAGCGACGTTGAACAAAGCCTATGAGCGCTTTGTGCCGGGGCAATTTTTGCAGCTCTTAGGCAAAGACAGCATCACCAAGGTGGAGCTGGGCGACAGTGTCCGCCAGGAAATGTCCATCCTGTTTTCCGACATTCGCGACTTTACGGCCCTATCCGAAAAGCTCTCCCCCGAAGATAACTTTGCCCTCATTAACAGTTTTCTCAGTCGCATGGATCGCGTCATTGCCGAGCACAACGGCTTTATTGATAAGTACATCGGCGATGCGATCATGGCGCTCTTTAGTGGCTCTGCCGACGAAGCGGTGCAGGGCGGCATTGCCATGCTAGAGCAGTTGCGCGCTTACAACGAGCATCGTTCCCACAACGGCTATCAACCCCTGCGCATCGGCATCGGCATCAATACTGGCTCTTTGATGCTGGGCACGGTCGGCGGCCAAAACCGCATGGATAGTACGGTCATTAGCGATGCCGTCAACCTGGCCTCGCGCATTGAGGGACTGACCAAGGTCTATGACGTGCCCCTGCTCATTGGTGAAGGCACCTTTTTTAACCTGACTGACCACGATCGCTACCACCTGCGCATTGTGGACAAAGCCAAAGTCAAAGGCAAGTCGATCGCCGTGACGGTGTACGAAGTGTTTGACGCCGATGAGCCGGTAATTAAAGCAGGCAAAATCCAAACGCGATCGCAGTTTGAGCAAGGCTTGCTGCTCTACTACAACCAAAAGTTTGGTGAAGCCTACCAACGCTTTCAAGAATGCCTCACCTATAATCCTGGGGATTCCGTTGCCCGAATTTATGTGGAACGCTGTCAGTCACAACTCTGATCCCCTTGGCTGGTGCGGGAGCGATCGGTCAAATCCTTTCCTGAAAATTCGTCGTCCCTAGAAATCTGCGCTTGTCCGTACTGAATGTGTGGGCAAGCCGCTGTGCGTTTAGGGGTTACCTACCACCCATCCACCCTGCCACCCTGCCACCCATCCACCCCGTCACCCATCCACTCTTTCTTCCCACGCTGACCCTATGCCTGATCTCAGTTTCCCAAAAGCGGCGATGACCGCCGATCGCATCGACCACATTGGCGACACCCTGCTGACCCTGAACTGCATCGAGGGCACCGTCCCGACTGACTGGTACGGTTCCTCCTTTTTCATTGCCCCCGTCGGCACCGTCGCCTCTGACGGGTTGCCCAATCCCAACGGCACCCACATTTTCAACAGCGACGGCATGGTTTACCGGCTCGATCTGGGCGCGGGCGAAGTGAAGGCAGCGAATCGCCTCATGCGCACCCCTTGCCACTACGCCGATCGCGCCACCTTTGATGATCCGGTCTTTCAGCCTTATCAGTTTCGCGACTATGGCATGTTGCGGTTTTCCTTTGCGTTGGGCCTGCGGGATGAGGTGGACATCGCCTTTTTGCCCTTCAAAGCAGCGGGGGAAGACCAGGATCGGCTGCTGGTGACTTACGAGGCCGGTCGCCCCTACGAAATTGATACCTACAGCCTGGAGGTCATCACCCCAGTCGGTCAGCAACAAGACTGGCAAGCCTTTTTGCCGATGAACTATCCTTTTGCGCCGTTGATGACCACCTCGCACCCCGCCTACGACGGCTACACCCACGAGGTGTTCATGGTGAATTACGGGCGATCGCTCAACAACTTTTTGGAGAGTGCCCGCTTTGTCTACGGGCTCGAAGGGTTGCCCCAAGAAGTGGAGCAAGTGCTGCATCACTTAGCCGAAATTCTCAATGCGCCTTTGCTCAAAGGGCCGTTGGCGAGCCTGGTGAGTTTGGCCGAAGGGGTCAGCCAGCACCTGTGGGAATGGGTCGGTCACCTGCTGGGAGAGGTGCTGCCTAACTTTACATACCTCGTCAGTTGGGATGGGCAGGGCGACATTCAGCGGTGGCAACTGGTGATGCCCGATGGCACCCCCGTCCGCATTGAGCAGAGCATGCATCAGGTCGGCGTCACCCAAGACTATGTGGTGATTATGGACACGTCGTTGAAAATTGGGCCAGAGCAAATTCTCAACAATCCCGTGCCCGAGAGTCCTGAAACGGAGCGCCTGCTGCGCCAGACGCTGACTCGCCCCCAGCAGCCCGACTCGCCCACCTACATTGTCAAACGGGCCGACCTTGAGGCCACAGCCACCCCCAACGCCGACGGCACGATTCCCACGGTGACGGCCCAGTCCACCCGCATTCCGATGGAGATCGTCCATTACCTGGTGGATTACGACAATCCCAACGGCGAAATCACCCTGCATGCGGCCCACCTCGCCGCCACCGACATCGGCGAATGGCTGCACGACTTCGACGTATTCAAATTTGACCCGCCCCACGGGCCGCCCGCCTGGCTGCGGGGCATGATTGCCAACGGGCAAATGGATATTGGCCGCGTTGCCCGCTATCGCATCGACGGCGACACGGGACGGCTCACCGAGGCCAAAATCACCTACGACAGCAAGCGCCACTGGGGCATCGGTTTCTACGCCTATCAGGAGCGCACCGCCGAGGGGATGCCGCCCCGCCAACTCAAAAAGCTGTACTGGCAGTCCCTCGGCTTTTGGCCGGAGTTGCTGACGGAGTTTGTCTACGACCTCTACACCGACTATCCCTATCGAGCGATCGCCCTCTCAGAGCTGCTCGACCAGGAAGCAGATCGCCCCTCGTCTTTATTCCAGGTCGATGCCGCCACGCTGGACATCACCGCCGCCTACGATGCGCCGCCCGGCTACTTTCTCAGCTCTCCCCAGTTCGTGCCCCGCCAAAACGGCGACGACAGCGGCGAAGACGGTTACATTATTTGCACCGCCTTTGGCACCGATCCCCAGGCGGAAGAGACGGTGGATCGCGATCGCAAAGAAATTTGGGTCTTCCGCGCTGACGACATCGCCGCTGGCCCTGTGTGCAAACTGAGCCATCCCGAGTTTCAGTTTGGCTTTACCATGCACACCGACTGGCTACCCGCGATCGCTCCCCGCACCGCCACCTACAACGTCCCCGTGCGCCAGGATTACGATCCCCTACTCACTCAACCGGAGATCCGGCGTCTGTTCAACGAAAAGGTTTATCCTCACTTTGAATCCCCAGCCTCTTAATGCGTTTGAATCCCCAGCCTCTTAATGCGCCCGACTGTTCATTGTTCATCAGGTGAATGCCCATGGTTTCTAAGCGCGATCGCATTTGCATTGTGGGAGCTGGTGCCGCCGGACTCTCCACTGGCTACTACCTCAAGCAAAAGGGTTACCACAACGTCGTCGTGCTGGAAAAGCAGGGCCGCGTCGGGGGCCTGTGCTGTTCCGTCACCCATGAGGGCAAATCCTTCGATTTAGGGGCCAACTACCTCACCCCAGCCTACAAAGAGGTGTTGGCGCTTGCCGACCAAGTCGGCGCTGACCTCTACACCGAGGGGCCAGGCCAGGTTTACAACCCCCTAAAGTCCCAGCCGGGGCAACCCGCGTATCAGTCCATCATGAGTGCGGTAATGCAGGGCACCGACCCCATCACCTATGCGGCGGCGGTGGCGCGCTACACCTGGGAGCGACTGCAACTGGAACCGATGGTGTCCGTGCCGGGATTCCGGGGCATTAGCCAGCATCCTGAGCTCACCCAATCCTTTGCCGCCTGGCTCGAAGAAAAGGATCTGAGCTGCCTGGGCACCCTGTTCGAGATTCCGATTACGGCGATGGGCTACGGCTATCTCCACGAGATTCCCGCCATCTATGCCCTCAAATACATGACGCTGGAAACCTTTGGCACCCTGGTCACCTATGGGGCGGGGCTGGAATGCGGCTGGCCCAAGCGCTTTGTCCAGGGCTTTCAGCGCTTTTGGGAGCGCATCGCCTGGAATTTAGATGTGCGGCTGAATGTGGATATTCACTCGATTCAGCGGGGCGCAGGCATTGAAGTTAAATTCTCAGAGCGGGAGCAGGTGATTGATCGCTACGGGCGATCGCACCACCACGAAACCTTCGACTGGCTCATCCTCGCCTGTCCCCTCACCCTCGATGTGCTGGCCGAGGGCGACACCTCACTCCACCTTGATCTGTCAGACCATGAACGCGACTTGTTTCAGCAAATCGTGCTCAACCCCTACGCCCTGACCACCTACGCCATCCCCGACCTGTCGATGCCTACGAGCGTCACCAACGTCGTGCCACTGGATGCCATGGAAAATCCCTGGTTCATTTCCCAACAGTTTCCCGATAATGACCTGATCGCCTTTTACAGCCGCATCCCCGGCGAAGACTGGGCCACTTTGCAAACTACCGAAGAGGAGCAGCCAGTCTTAGAAGACTTCAAGCAACGCATTCTGGCGGGCATCGCAACAACCGTGACAAATCTGGGGGGCGAACTGCCTGAACAGTATTTCACCTACGACCTCTGGCCCTACTTCCCCCACGTCACGTCTGAGGCTCTAGCCAACGGCTTTTACGACCAGCTAGAAGCTATGCAGGGCCAGCGCCACACCTTTTACGTCGGCGGGCTGATGAACTTTGAACTGGTGGAAACGATCGTGGAATATACCAAAGCCCTCGTCCGCGACAAGTTTTGACCCTCAGGGGACGCACCCCTTTGGTACGTGTTTAGCGTCGATTTAAGCAGCGCGATTTTGCCGCACCATGGCTTGGGCGACTTGTTCGATGAACGAGTCGCCTCGNNNATCCTATCAGCGCGATAGTCACTACCTTAAGCCTCCTTTTCTCTGCTGGGAGGAATGACAACCGAACACAGACGCTAAACACGTACCCCCTTTGAGGGGTGCGTCCCCGGAACTCGCCGATGCCACTTTCGGATAAGGGGCAACTCGGGCGAGAAGGCTTTCTGGGCTTTGGTATAACGGTGGGGTGCAGTCCCAACTAATCAAGCATGATCACCCGATCGCCTTCGTCTACCAACACTGTCGTGTCCTCGCGGTGGTCACCCCCTTTTTTGTCTCAACTATTGACCTGGGGGGCTTTGGTCTATGGTGTGGTCTTGCGTTTAGGGTATTACAGCACTAACCGCTCCCTGTGGCACGACGAAGCGGCTGTGACCTTAAACATCCTCAACCGCAGCTATGGAGAGCTATTGCAGCAGCTCGATTATGGACAGGCTGCTCCGCCGTTATTTTTGTGGACGCAAAAGGCAGTAACGCAGCTTCTCGGCCCCAGTGAATATGCGTTGCGATTGTTGCCCGTCACAGCCAGCGTGCTTTCTCTGGGACTCTTTTACCATCTCTTGCAACGGTATGCCTCGCGCTGGGCCAGACCCATTGCGATGACCCTATTCGCCACGATGGGTTACGTTCTATATTTCGCGGCTGAAGTGAAGCCCTATGCCGGTGATCTGGCGATCGCCCTCGCGCTATTTCTGGTACTGATGCCCCTGAGCGATCGCCAGTTTTCCCGCCGTCAACAGGTCGGTTTTAGTTTGCTGGGGGCGGCATCTATCTGGCTGTCCTACCCCAGCGTTTTTATGCTGGCAGCGACGGCTGTTGCCACCGCCATCGACACCCCGCGATCGCGCCGCTGGTCTCAATTGCAAAATCGGTTGCCCGTTTACGGTGTCTGGCTGGCGAGCTTTTTGGGGCTGTACTTGGGCGTCATCCAGAACACCCTCGAAGCCGGTGAACTGGAGGCGGTATTTGAAAGTCGCTTCCCCAGTTCTGTCTGGGATGTTTGGTGGTTGGTGGATGCCTTAGGGCGAGTGTTTTACCGTCCCTTAGGTTTTTTGGGCATTCCCGAAGGATTTGCCGCGATCGCCTGTCTTACAGGTTGCATCTGGCTTTACCGCTACCAGCGTCGAACCTTAGTGCTACTGCTGTTGCCGATTGGGGTCACATTACTGGCCGGATATTTGCAGCACTATCCCTTTCGTGATCGGTTGATTTTGTTCCTGGCTCCCTTTGGTTTTCTGCTGATTGCCGAAGGCATTGCCTGGCCCCTGCGACAGCCGCGCTGGTGGGGTAAGGCATGGGGCTGGCTGTTGGTCGCAGTGCTACTGGTGCCGGTGACCTGGCGGACGACGACTCAGGCATTCCAAACAGATACGACCCCGTTATTCCATGCCTTTGCCATCCGACCAGCGGTGCAATACATCCAAAGCAACTGGCAGGAATCAGATGTGATTTTTGTGGAGTCGCGGGGTCGGCGGCCATTTCAGTACTATGCTCAGCGCTTTGACTTTGCATCAGACGATCACATTTTGAGCGACGCTCGCCTACCGGCAGCAGCGGATGTCAGCGTGGAGTATTTTGACGAGATTCTGACGCCCTTTGCCGATGCCCCTCGACTCTGGCTCTTCTTTGTGCTCCAGAGTGACTCGCTACCCGCCCCAGACGACTTGCTCACGGTTTTGAATGATTATTTTCAAAGTGAACCTTTGGATGTGCTCAAAACTTCTAATACCTTGACCTGCCTTTATGAGCCCGCTTCTGCCACCCCGTAAGTGGGAAGTGGTGAGTGGGGTGTGTGGGACGATCGCGGCAGACCATCAAGCCGATATCCAGTTAGCAAATTCGTCTGCAAATTGGGACAGCAATAGGAGATGGACACGCGGATCACTGGTTGCGCGATCGCGTTCTGCCGCCGTGTTATAGCCCCAATCCGCCAAAAATAACGTGATGTCATTTAATGCCGAATCTGCTTGCACCTTATCTAGCGTTTTCAGGCGATCTTCGACAAACCAGATCGGTTGGGCAGCAGCGGCAGCGATCGGCGGCTCGGCTTGCAGTTGCTTGAGGGTGGTGGTTTTCGGTTGTTGAATTTCTTTGCCGATAATTTGCTCGCGGGGCAACTCGACCCCAGCTTGAGCCAACAGTTCCTGAATGAAGCGCCCCTCTTTGGTGGAAATGATGACGGGAAAGACGCCCGCCGCGATCGCCCCTTGCAACCGCTCAATCACGCCGGGATAAAAGCGATGGAGGCTCAGCCAGCCCGCTAAGTCAGACTGCATCCAGCGATCGCGCACGCCATCCACCGCCGCCATTGCCACATCTGATGGAATTTTCGTCTCTGCCAAAATTTCCTGCACGATCGTGGGCCAGTGGTCCAACACGGCGGCATCTTCGACTCCCTGCTGGAGTGCGTGAAGCAACAGCGGCATTTCCCACCCGGTTTCAATCACGGGCCGCAGAGGGTAAAAGCGCTCGGCTAATCCCGCCGGGGGGACCGTAGGCGATTGGTCAAACAGTTGGCAATAGGCTTGCCAGGCAGTCTGAAAATATTCCACCAGGCCATCGCAGAGCACACCGTCAAAGTCGAGGGCGAGAATTGCAGGAGTCGGCATAGGGCGCACCAGGTCGTTAGGGCAGCAAGTCATCGAAGCGGTCGGGAGGCGGTATCCCGACCACACTATATTCGTTGATGAGACAATAACTTTGTTAAGGGATGCTGAAAAAGCCGATTTTCACTTTGCATAATCGGATACGTTTTGAATGGCCGAAACGTTGCGGCAGTCGCCATCGTCGGGGATTTGAGTACACCTTGTGCCCGTCTTTGCGGTAGACAGCAAACGGCCTCAAAGCCTGCGATATCAAGTGATTTTACTGAGTACACAATACCTGTCGCAGGCTCTCAAAATACGTGTACTGAGGCAGCAAAATACTCGTGCCTACCCCTCCAATAAAGTCGAGACCGTCGCTAGGGTCAGCGATCGCCCACCTGAGTACATCACTAATATCCTTAGTAAGTTTGGACGGCCGACGGCGGCTGATTGTTAACTGAGGCGGTTGGTATAAGCAAGGAAACCAAGCCCCTTGCGCGTCATGTCTCTTTCTTCCCCTCGTCTAACAACTACTCAGTGGCGATTGTCTGGACTTTGCGGGTTCCGTACCCTACCGCTAGTCGCAGATTTTCAGGCGATTTTTGAACGAGACCCCGCCGCCACCCACTGGCTGGCAGTCTTACTGTGTTCTGCCGGACTGCATGCGATCGCTCTCCATCGCTTGGCCCATGCCCTTCATCGCCAACAACTGCCGCTATTGCCGCGACTCATTAGCCACCTCAGCCGCTGCCTGACGGGCATCGAAATTCATCCCGGTGCGCAGTTGGGGCGCGGCCTGGTCATCGACCATGGCATGGGTGTCGTGATTGGCGAAACGGCGATCGTGGGCGACTACGTGTTGATTTACCAAGGCGTCACCCTGGGCGGCACGGGCAAAGAGACCGGCAAGCGACACCCCACCGTGGGCAACCGCGTCGTCATCGGAGCTGGAGCCAAAGTCCTCGGCAACATTCACATCGGTGAGGGTGCTCGCATTGGGGCCGGTTCCGTTGTTTTGACCGCCGTGCCCGCCAACTGCACCGCCGTCGGCGTGCCCAACCGCATCGTTGGCCGCTGCAACATCGCCGATGCGCCGCTTAACCATGCCCAGTTGCCCGATGCCGAAGCCGCCACCATCCGGCAATTGCTCGATCGCATCGAAGCCCTCGAAACCCAGGTTCAGCAGCTGGCGGCGGCCCGCGCTCTCACTCCTTCCCCGGTTCTCTCCCATGAATAATCCCCACTCAGCGACCGCTGTCCGCTTTGCGGTGAGTTCGATTCAACGGTGCGATCGCTGGTCGATTTACCACCGATTACAAGAACTCAACATTCCCTGTGCTTGCCCTGCAGACGGCACCCTGCGCCTTGAAGTTAATCATGCAGTGGCCCTGATCTTGGCCCGCAGCACCGTCCAACAGTTCACCACCACCTTCCAAGAACAACGCGACTGGCTCGATCGCTGCTGGCACACCTCTGTTCTCAGCCATCCCCCCGTCCCCTAGCCCTTACTCCCTCACTCCCCTGCCCTCTCTGCCCCCCCGCTCCCCTTACCCTCTACCCCCCACCCTCACCATGTTTACCTCCCTCACCGTTGTCAGTTTCTTCTTCGCCTTTGCCTGGTTACAACAATGCTTTCTCAATCGCTTGATGAAAGCCGATCTCGAAGCCCTGCAATCCCATCCAGCCAATTCGCCGACCCACAGCAATCCCCCTTCCTGACCGCTGCCCCACCCCGTTGCCCGCTGCCCCCTTGCGCTCCACTCTGAGAAGGAAGCCACCATGACTCAGCCCCCCGCAATTGCCATCAATGACACGACCCTGCGCGATGGCGAACAAGCCGCTGGCGTAGCCTTTGGGTTCGAAGAAAAGATCGCGATCGCCAAATTCCTCGATGCCATTGGTGTGCAGGAGTTAGAAGTCGGCATCCCCGCCATGGGTGCAGCCGAAGCCCAGGCCATTCGTGCGATCGCCGACCTGGATCTGAATGCTCACCTACTCGGCTGGAACCGGGCCGTCATCAGCGATATCGAAGCCTCGCTGCACTGCGGGCTCAAGCGGGTCCATATCTCCATTCCCGTATCCGACATCCAGATTCAGGTCAAGTTTCAGGGGCGCTGGGCCCGGATGCTGGAACAGTTGCGCGATGCGATCGCCTTTGCTCGCGACCATGGCTTAGAAGTCAGTGTGGGCGGCGAAGACAGCTCCCGCGCTGATGACACCTTCCTAATCGATGCCGCCCAATATGCCCAGGAATGGGGCGCATTTCGCTTCCGGTTTTGTGACACTGTCGGCATTCTCGACCCCTTCAGCACCTACGACAAAGTGCAGCGACTGGTGGCCGCCCTCGACATTCCCGTCGAGATGCACACCCACAATGATCTGGGCTTAGCCACGGCCAACGCGCTTGCAGGCGTCCGCGCTGGCGCCACTTCGGTCAACACCACCGTTAACGGGCTGGGCGAACGCGCCGGTAATGCCGCCCTGGAAGAAGTCGTGATGACGCTGAAGCAAATCTATGGGATGAAGTTGGGCATCCAGACCCAGCATTTTTTAGAGTTATCCCGCTTCGTGGCGAAGGCGGTGAACTGCCCAGTGCCCCCCTGGAAAGCGATCGTCGGCCAAAACACGTTCGCCCATGAGTCCGGCATTCACGCCCACGGCATCTTGCAAAATCCCAGCACCTACGAACCCTTCGATCCCAAAGAAGTCGGCTGTCAGCGCAGCCTCGTCATCGGCAAACATTCGGGCCGCAGCCTGCTCAATCAGGTGCTGCAAACCTATGGCGTGCAGCTCGATGCCCAAAATGGTCAATCGGTCTTGCAAGCAGTGCGCGATCGCTCCACCCAACTCAAGCGCAGCCTCACCCCCGACGAACTGCTCGCCCTCGTTTCCTATGAGTCTGATCAGACCCAGCCCAGCCTCCGCTAACCCCTAACACGGCACATGATCGAGCCCTGCTCCCCTACTCCCCTACTCCCCTACTCCCCTACTCCCCTACTCCCCTACTCCCCTACTCCCCTACTCCCCTACTCCCCTACTCCCCTCCTCCCCTACTCCCCTACTCCCCTACTCCCCTACTCCCCTCCTCCCCTACTCCCCTACTCCCCTACTCCCCTACTCCCCTACTCCCCTACTCCCCTACTCCCCTACTCCCCTACTCCCCTGCCCTGCCCCTGCCCTGCCCCTCCCATCGAAATCACATTGAGGAAAATTCATGAAAGTCATGCTGCACAACGGTGAAAACGGCCAACTCATGGTTTACGTCGCCAAAAAAGACCTGGAAGAAGCAGTCGTGAGCCAAAGTACCGACGGCGACGCCACCCTGGTCACCCTGTCGAACGGCTGGGAGCTCTCCATCAATGGCCTGACCGAACCCCTGCAACTCCCCAAAACCGTCAACGCCAAACGCCTCAATTGATTAACCAGCAACCGTCCACTTGAAGACAGTAAATGAGTGAGTGGCAGAAGCAGTTCAAACTTCTGATTGTGAGCACTCCTGCTCCTCCGCTCCTCCGCGCCCCTGCTCCTCCGCGCCCCTGCTCCTCCGCTCCCCTGCTCCCCCTGCCTCTCCGCTCCCCTACCCTCTACTTCCCATGCCCACCAATCCCCCCAGCCCCTCGCGCCTGTTCAACCTGGAAGGCACACTCGTTGACTTTCTCGGTGGCAAGCCCCACAAACCCAAGTCACTAGTTTTAGACATTGAGCAAGAACCCATCGCGATTCAACTGCCGAAGGAATTGCGATCGCGCATTCAGAGCTATCTCCAACCCGGCGATCGCGTCTCCTGCGTCGGCTTTACCGAAGTGGACTATAAAGCGGGACTGATCAAGCTCAAAGCCGCTCAGGTCTTTGGCCTCAGTCGCCCCGCGATCGCGCCGACAGCCGCCCCTACGCCCCCCTGCTCTCCTGCTCCCTGCCTAACTCACCCGTCTTCCTCTTCCACAGCTACGAACTCCCCCAGCAAAATATTGGTATGTCGCAAATCGGGTTGCCAAAAACGGGCCGGCAAGTCAGTGCTCGCCGCGGTCGAACAAGCCCTGCAAGACCACCAACTCGCCGATCAGGTCAAAATCCAATACACGGGCTGTCAAAAGCGCTGCTCCAAAGCGCCCAGCCTCACGATTATGCCCGGCAAACACCGCTACAGCAGTCTGAAACCACAACACATTCCCGCGCTGATTGAAGAGCACTTTTGCCCAGCCAAATAGTCCAAGCACAGGCCAACGAGGCAGGGAGATTAGAGCCGTTGGCCCCCTAAGACAGCGGTTCATCACCTATAGCAATCCGCAGTCAGGTGCCGAGAACCCCAAAATTTAAAGCATGGGCATTAAATCTGAGTGTGGACAGCCGTCTCGGCTGTCCCGACGCAGGCAAGATGCCTGCGCAACAAAAGTGGGATTTTATAACATCCTGCTGCTTCAGCCCCTAGTTTGTCTGCCCAAGAGATGAACGGAGCGATCGGCGCAACGCTATCCCAGAAGGCAGCGAAGTAAAAGGGGGAGGAAAATCAGAACAGTGATGCTGATGCTGACTCAGGTTTCTCCATCGGCAGGGTCAGGTCGTATATTCGGCGTTGATGCGGACGTAGTCGTAGCTAAAGTCGCAGCCCCAAGCGATGCCCTGTCCGGGGCCGTGTCCCACACTCACGTCAATGTTGACGGTGTCCGTTTGCAGGTATTCTCCCTCTGTGGCCTGCTTCAAATAATGGCTGGCGGCGGGGCGATCGAAGGGCAACGGTTGCCCGTGCTCCATCAGCAAAAAATCGCCCAGTTGAATGCGCAAATCGCCCTGATCAAAGGGGATACCAGCGCGGCCCGTCACCGCCGCAATGCGGCCCCAGTTGGGGTCGTGGCCAAAGATGGCGCATTTCAGCAGCGAAGAACCGGCGATCGCTTTGGCAATTTGGCGCGCCGCAGCATCGTCCGCCGCTCCACTCACGGTCACTTCCATCAGACAGGTGGCCCCTTCGCCATCACGGGCGATCGCCTTCGCTAAGTGATCGCATACTGCCGTCAGCATGGCCTCCAACCGCGCCGCTTCCGGACCCGATTCGGTGATGGCTGGGGTGCGCGATTCGCCATTTGCCAACGCCAACACACAGTCATTAGTGCTGGTGTCGCCATCCACCGTGATTTGGTTAAAGCTATGGGCGATCGCCCGCCGCAACATCGACTGCCACAAGGACGGCGACACCGTCGCATCGCAGGTAATGAATCCCAGCATGGTCGCCATATTGGGGTGAATCATGCCAGAGCCCTTAGCGATGCCGCCCACCCGCACCGGGCGACCATCTAAATCCATTTCTAACGCGATGGACTTGGTCACTAAATCAGTGGTGATAATGGCTTTCGCCGCATCATCAGAGCCCGTGGTCGACAAGGCCGCCACCACTTGGGGAATGCCCGCTTGCAGCGCGTCCATCTTAATGCGCTGGCCAATCACCCCGGTCGAGGCGACGAGCACCGACTCTTCGGCAATCTGCAATGCCTGAGCCGCAGCGGCACAGGTCGCCACGGCATCTTGCCAGCCTTGGGTCCCCGTACAGGCATTGGCCTGCCCCGCATTCACCACAATCGCCTGGGCATAGGGCTTGGCCTCTAACCGCTGGCGACAGTAATCGACACAGGCGGCGCGGACTTGACTTTGGGTGTAGACCCCAGCAGCGATCGCATTCGTATCAGACACAATCAAGGCGAGGTCTGCCGCGCCCGACGGCTTCAACCCCGCTGCTACCCCGGCTGCCCGAAACCCTTTTGGCGCGGTCACGCCACCTTCTACCACTTGCCAATCTGCCATGTCACTTCATCTGCTTAGCTAGTCGATCACCGTCCCACCACTGCCCAACCGTCTCAAGGCCTCAGGCCTTGCCACTGCAAAGGTTGAACTGTATGGATTGTGCAGCAAGATGTCGGGTTCAGCAGTCCGGATCAACCGTCTCTACATGAACTGCAACATAACTGAAAGCGGAGTTAACCTGGTCTTAAAGTTTGGTTTCAGAGACTGCAAATCGAAAAAACCAGGGTTTATATTATTAGCAAGGAGCTAAAAGCTCCGGTCTGAGATCGAAAGATCAATCCACGTTAAATAGGAGGTTAAGCATCGATTTAGCGTCTGATTCGATTTCGTCTAAGACAGCAGCATCTCATCAGGTTTTTGATATTTTCCTGTCGTGAAAGCTGGGAGCACTGCAATTAAGTATCGCGCCAGTTTAGATAGTTGATTCCGATACGAACGCAACTCCAAATAGTCTCTAAGAAAAAGAGGAAGAATACTTCCAAAAACCGCTCTAGGTGCTGCTGTCACTGTTTCAAAGAACACCTAGAAGGTCAAAATCACTTCAAAGCAGCTATTGCGCCTCCGCAGTAGCTGCTTTTTGGCGTAGGGCAAAACTGCGATGCCGGTCACCCCAACTAATTGATTTGAGCCCCACACCGAGCTGATTGACGCTCAGCTTCACGGCTTGAACCCTTGACGAGTTGTATACTCCCCTGATGCCAGAATGCGATCGCGATGGTACAGAATAAAACCAAAGCAAACATTTCTTAGTACAGCCATAAACATTGATTTTATTCGCCCACAAGGAAGGTATTTGCCCCTATATTAGTAATCAAGGAGCAGTTAGCTCCGAGTTCGAAAGACAAACTAGGCCACGTTAAATAGGAGGTTGAATATCGATTTAGCGTCTGATTTAGTTTCATCAAAGACAGCAGCATCCAAGCAAGTTTTTGATATTTCCTCTCATTAAAAAGCTGAGAGCCATGAAGTAAGTGTTGGTTTCTTACTCTTCTAAGGAGACACACTGAAACATCTCTAAAAAAGCTAAACCGAGCATGAGGAAATCACTCAATTATCTGAATTGGATGCTGCTGTCGTATGTTTAGGCTTTAGATTAAGTGACACTCAGTTGCTGGATTGAGAGGCTGAGAATTCTCGGCACACATCCCCAATTCGCTCAGCATTACGGGTTTCCAATGGTATGTGGCAGAATTTGACTTCGGGTTAGTGGCCCGCTCTGACCAATGATTGGATTTGCCAGTTGAGAACGCATTTGGCGCTTCAAGTTCTTGGTTGTAGCGATGCGTTTGTGTTTTGCCAGATTGTGTGATTTCGATGAAACAGAGGTGGCGATCGCCTCACAATACTTGGGGCACAATGCCGTCGGCTTTGGCTAGCCCAGCGCACCGTTGCCTGAACAAGCTTTTGAGCGAAATCGATCGCCGGGTATTGACCCCACCCGAGTCAGGATAATCGAGGCTGCGGCGGACGCAATCGCGCAGGCTGTTGATGCGTCCTGCGTAGGTGGCCCACAGCGCCGCGAGTTCGGGTCGCTGCTGAAGAATTTGTCGCCGCGATCGTCGAAACGCCGCCAACGAAATGTCAGCCCGCTCAAACAGTGCTTGATGCTGATAGTAGAACGCCTCGACTTGGGGACGGAGGGTGCCCTCGGGGGGGTGGGTAATAATCAGGTCGAAGCCGCCCTGAGCCATGATTTTGTTGAACGCAAAGCCCCAGTGTAGGGGGTGTAATGCGGCCACATCGGCGGGAGTCAGTAGCCGTTTACGGGCACGACCAGTGGCCTGGGGCTCTTTGACGACAATACCGAGTTGGCGACTCCAGGTGGCAAACAGCAGGTCGTTGAGTTTTTGCTGGGCGGCATCGTTGACGGTTGCAATGCGATCGCGCAAAAACTCCCGTTGCACATAGTCGGGAATGCCGCCTTCGGCTCCCATGGCTTGGGTTTGAGCGCGGTAATGCTCAATGCGAATCTGGATTTCCGCCAGGGTGTCGCGATAACTGGCGGCAGCCAGGGGCTGCAAGAGGTTGCCTTGTAAGATGGTTTCGCTCTCGGCCTCAGCGGGCGATCGCTTGGGGGCGATTTGGTCAAAGCTTTCCGCATCCACCCGGATAAAGCCCACCAGGGCATTCCCCATGACGATGTTGAAATCGAGATCGGGCAGTAGGGGGAGTGGCTTCTCAGCAGGGAGGGTAGCCAGGAGGCGGAGCCAGAGTTGGGTTTGCGTGACCGCGATCGCTTCAGGCCGCAGATCCACACCGTAGAGACTTTGAGTGATGATTTGCCGCGTCCAGAACCACTGCGGCGGACAGTCGTGATTTTGGAGCGATCGCACCCAATCTTGCAAAGCTGGATGGCTGGACGTTTGGGCATAGTCCCAGCAGCTTTGGTAAACCGTTTGCAAGCGTTCTAGCGTCATCAGCAAAAAGCGTCCAGAACCGCAGGCCGGATCGAGCATGGAGAGGTTGGGCAAAACGGTGGCAATGAGCTGCTGACAGCGATCGTCCGTCAGTGTGGATAAGAGTTCCGTCAGTTCTGTGGCTGGCTCCGACGTCGGGAAAGCGATGGCCTGGACAATCTGTTGATCCACCGTTTGCTGAGCGATCGCGCACAACTGGGCAGTCGAAGTTGCAGTGGCTTTTGCTCCGGGGACGGTTAGCAAAGCTTCCCACGCTTGGGCCAATGCCTCCCGCGTAATCGCATTGTCCGCAAGGGCCGTTGTGGGGAGGTCTGGATCACTCTCCAGAGATTGGCGCTGCCAGGTTTGCTCAGCGAGCCACCCCAACAGCTTCTCCATGATTTCGTCGGGCACATCGAGCTGCGGATGTTGCTGTTCTAGGGGATGCGGCGTGAATAAGCGGCAGCCCAAATAAGGCAAAGTTCCCAGGCGTTGACTCAGGGCTTTGGGCAGTTCTACCGCTGGCAAGCTCAAGCCCTGATGACACAGCGGTTGGAAAAATGACTGAAAAAAACTGCTTTGACTGTCTGACGGCTGGCGGCCTAGCTGATTGTGCAAATACCAGCGATCGCCCCCGGCTAAAAAACCGCCGACTTGTAGGTCATAAACCAGCACCAAGCGACACAACAGCACATGGGCCAACTGCCGTCGCGCTGCCGGGTCAGAGACACCGCTCAAGGTATTGGCTAACTGGCTGTGGTAATTCGAGAGCACTGAGACCAGCGTCTGAGGACCAAGCTCCATGGGTTACGAACTCGGCGATTGGCCTTGCTGAATATTATCGACGTATTTTTTAAACCGCTTCAAGTCTGCCTTCAACGTGCTTTCCACCAGACGGCCAATGATCAAGTTATCCATCAGCTTGCCGATGAAGCTTGGGATCGAATAAGCCACGGTCAATTTCACCGCGCTTTTTTCTTTGTGATCGTAAAAGCGAATCCCGCCCCGATTGGGCAGCCCATCTACCGCTTCCCATTGAATGAGCTGATAAGGGACTAGTTTCGTCACTCGAGATAGCCAGGTAAATTCAAACCCAGCGGAGGCCAGTTTCCAACGGGACAAGTCAGGATCTTCCTCCAGAATATTGACGGAGTCGATCCACTTCATCCATTTGGGCATCTGTTCCAGGTCAGACCAGAGCTCCCATGTCAGCTGCACTGGGGCATCGACCTCGACCAAGACACTATGTTCTAGCCAGTCACTCATGGGTTATCTCATGCGCTCCAAAATGGCCTGGGCAGCTTGCTTCCCAGACAGGGTTGCCCCCTCCATACTATCGATATAGTCCTGTTGCGTATAACTTCCCGCCAAAAAGAAGTTATCGACCGGGGTGACTTGGCTCGGCCGGTAGGGGTCCATGCCCGGACCTTCGCGATAAAGCGACTGGGCTAACTTGACCACACTCGACCAAGTCATATTGAGTTCGCGGGACGAGGGAAAGAGGTCGTGCACTTGCTTGAGGACGTGTTGAGCGATCGCCTCGTTATTCTCCTTGATGAACGGATCGCCAGGGGTCAGCACACACTGCAACAGCGAGCCCTCGCCCTCACGGTAGTAGTCGGTGGGGCTAGTCAGCGCCAAATCGGCAAAGCACGAGAAATCGGCATCAGGAGTGTAAAGCAAATTGTCTAACCCCGTCGGCGTATCAATTTGCTTCATCGCTGCTGGATTTTGCAGCTCCGTCACCCAGCCATCAAAGCGCAATTGAACCGTGGCAACCGGCACCGCATCCAGCTTGTAGATATTGTCGAACTCGGGCCAGCGCCGCCACACCTCGGGCAGCAGCCGCTTAATGCCGGGGACATCACAGGCCGCAACATAAACATCTGCCGTCACGGTTTCAGTCTCATCGCCGTTCGCGATCGCTAATCCCGTCACGTGGGTCGCGTTGCCACTGTCAGCAAACAACACTTCCCGCACGCTGCGCCGCGTATGGACCTTGGCGCCCCGCTCCGTCAAATAGTTCAGAATCGGCTTATGCAAAAATTCGTCGGGCGAGCCTTCCAACATGCGCAGCACCGACGCTTCACTTTTCGCCGCGAAGAACATGAAGATCGTCAACATGCAGCGGGCGGAAATGTTTTCGGTGTCGATAAAGCCGAGCGCATAGGCGATCGGATTCCACATGCGCTTGAGACTGCCATTCGAGCCGCCGTGCTTGCGAAACCAGTCCGCAAAGCTGATGCGATCCAGCTCTCGAATCACCCTCATCGCCCCCTCGAAATCCACCAAGCCGCGCACGATGGGACTGGTGCCGAGGGCGATCGCATTCATCGCCTTATCGGCCACTGAGAGCTGCGAAGTCGTGAAGAACGCCTTCAGGCCATTAAATGGCGCGCCCGTGATAAACCGAAAATCGAGTTCGCCCGTTTGACCGCCACGATTCACGAACGTGTGGGTGTGCTCTTTGAGGCGCAAATGCTGGAAGGCATCGACCCGCTGCATCAGCGCAAACAGGTTGTAATAGCAGCCAAAAAAGACATGCAACCCCATCTCGACATGGTTGCCATCCTTATCAACCCAGCTACCCACTTTGCCGCCGACAAAAGGGCGACTCTCAAAAATTTCGACCTCGTGGCCCGCATCGGCCAACTCCACCGCTGTGGATAAACCAGCCAAGCCTGCCCCAACAATCGCAACTCGCATGCGTCGTGACGTGTCCTTTATGAAGATAACTTTACGTATTTTAATGGTCGGCGGCAGCTTATGGGGAGGAATGGGGAATTACCACTGCGGCTGGAAGGGGATCGCTTGCGCAGAAGGGCGGAGGAGCAGGGGAGCTTCTTCCAGTTAAATCTCTCAGCTCACCTTCCATGAGAATCAAAACCGTTTCGTGCCTAAGCTCACCCACTCAGCCACCCAGCTACCCTCACACCCAGACACCCAAGCCCTTCGGGCAGGCTCCGCCAACACACCCAACCACTCTCACACCCAAACACCCAACTACTCCCAATCCAGGGCATAGCTCATTTGCAGCGGCGGAATGTTCAGTTCCTCGGGGGTTTTCAAACAGGTTTCAAAAAACGCGACGGTCTCTTTGGGGCCGGGTCGGCCTTTGGCGGCACCAGTCACGCCGGACGCAATCATGACGCCACAAACACCGTTACTGGCCTCGCACCAATTTTGCCACTGGGTGAGCAACCCGCTGTCGTGGGCATCCTGCATCAAAAATTCAATAAAGAGATGAAAGTCGCCATCGCCAGTGTGTAACAGCCCGAGTTGCAAGGTGTCGCCAGACATGGGATCACTGCCGGGATTAAAACAGACCGCCTCGATGCCCTGGGCAGCTTCTAACTGAGAGGCGAGCTTTTTGGCCTTGGGCCGCGATGTCTGGATGGCGACCACCGGCATCATCTCACTAGCGTTGGATTTGCCGCGACTCCGATCGCTCCGAGGTTGCCGTACGCCATCGAGCACTTGGTTGGGCAAGCGGGTCAGCAACACCATCGAGCCTTCGGGCACGTAGTCATCCCGAAAGCGGGGCAGATCAAAGGACGGCAGACTCGCGTCTCGTTCACCCAACCCTTCGGCGATCGCCAGTTGGGCCGTAATATCGGGGCACGTGGAAATTTTGACCGTCAACTGGGCTTTATCTAACGGGTTCCGCAGTTTGTAGGTATTGACGAGGTCAGGAAAATCGGCAACACTCAGCGCTTCGTCGTGAGCCTTAAAGAAGCGGTTGAGTCCTTCTAAGCACACTCGCAGGGCGGCCGCTTCTTCTAGCTCTAAGGTGTGTCGCAAGCCCTCGAGCGGGTGTAAACTACCAAACTCAGGAATCACTTCGGACGGTGCCGTTTGCATCCACGGCAGAGGCAATAGGGGGGCGGCGGTCTCGTCGCGTACCAGTTCAAAATTGAGAAACAGGCAGTCTTGGGACAGAAACGCCTGTTGCATTTGGCGCGTCGTCAAGTTGCTCTCAGTGGCCGTTTTGCGAAACTGCGTTAGGGAGTCGAGGGAGCGATAAATCAGCAGTCCGTACTCTAAGCCCGCCATGCCCAGCACTGAGACGTACAGCGTGCCAAGGTTCCACTGGTTCAACTCGATTTGGAGAATTTGGTCATCTCCCAAATGATTCCACGGGGCGTTATCCCAGAGTTGCTGAGCTTGTTGGTTCAGAGCGGCTTCCCAATCCGGAGGCAAAGGCGATTCGGCCAAGTCGTCGGGCTGCTGCAAGCTCTCAAAGATCTCATCAATGATGGGCAGCACTTCGGCGTAATCCACAGTGATATCGAGGTCTTGCAAAGCCCCCCGCAAAAAAAAGTGAATCTCGCGATCGCACACCACGAGTTTTTGCGGTCGCCCCGGTGGCATCGCCCCTTGGGGATGTTCCATCGCTTGCAGCAGCGTTCTCACCACCGCTTCATGTCCAGTATCGGCGGGAATAATTGTCACCGCCCGCAATACCCCCTCGGTGCCATCGACCCAAATGATGCAGTCGCTGGCTTCGTCGGCATCGTCATCGGAACCGCCCCCGTCATAGCCAAACGCATCCAACATGCCCTCCGAGATCGGACGGCGATCGCCCTCCCACACCACCGGCTGCTTGGGCAACCGCTGCAATCGAGCACACGTAAAAGGGCTGAGAGAATACATAGGGGCTGATGAACAAATCCTTGATAGATGGTTGTAGCAAAAAGCGCTCAGGCATCGAGCAAATACCAGCACTCCTTAACACAAGTCAATCTTGGCGCGGCTACGGGTTTTAATCTTAAAGACCGACGGGTCCACTTTTCAGCAGATGCCCACAGATCACGGTAAAAATTATCCAAAAGTTTACGGCGACCCCGTGAGAGCCCTGCGCATTTGTAAGTTTGTAAGCAAGATGCCGCTGCCACTGTTTGTTTGTCTGGCGACGGGTTCTCACCAACGTGGGCTCTAAATCTGCTCTAAATCCATCATTAAATAATTATTAATCCTGTCTTGATAGCGTGCGCCCAGAGCCGTTGTGGAGACGAGGACGAGGAGGAAGGGTCATGGAAGGGGCGCAGATTTTGCTCACCGCTGGACTGCTGTTGCTGCTGGGAGATTTTGTCGCAACGTTTGGTTACCACGTGCCAGAGCATGTGTTTGGCAAATTTCATGGTCTGGTACACCATAGTCCCCGCCGCAGTTTTGTCTGCTATGCCATCCAGCATCGCCAGCCGATCGCGCTGATCGATGGGTTTTTGAGTGCGTTCCCCTATTTTGTGTTCATTCCGTGGCTGTGGACCCTTTCGCCTTGGGGCGTGGGCTTAGGGCTGGGGTTGGCCGAGTTGCACGTGATTTGGCGGCACCGGTTTTCTCCCCCCCGGCCACGCCCCGTGTGGTTGACGAAACTGTGCTGGGCATTCGGTATCACCACGCCAGAACGCCACCAGATTCATCACCAGAACGGTAACCGGGCCTTTGGCGATATTTTCGCGTTTTATGGGCGACCCGCTGAGTGGTGGCTGAAGTATTTGCGCTCACTCAAAAAGCGCTACCGGGCAACCTGCCGATAGCGCTTTGGGGATGCGGCTGACCGCCCTGAACGTCGGCGATCGCCAACCACTGCCGCCGCGGCCTTTACCATCTACTCCCTTTACAAAGGATTGGACTTGACCGGCGCGGGCGGCTTGACCCGAGGCTTATCCGCGTTGCGAGTCGGGCGGCTGGGGCGATCGCCCCCATCCCCCCGTCGATTCCGTCGAGGGAACCCGCCGCCACGACCGCCTTGCTTTTTCTTCTTCGGGGGCACCATGCGAATGGGGCGACCATCGGTCATGACCAGCTTTTCGCCCTGGCGCTCCACCTCAAATTCCCAAAAGTACCCGACAGTCTTGCCCGCGATCGCGCCAAACACATGCACCTTAAATGCTTTGGGTCCCTTGCCAGAGCGCTTCGATCCTTGCACGATTTTGACGAGAATCGTCTCCGTATCTTCGTCATAGGCCAACACCTCACCGCGCACAGAGAAGTAATTTTCTGAGGGCAGGGTCGCCGCTGCGTCGCTATCAGCCACTGCAGTTTCCGGCTCGTCAGTGGCCGCGTCCGCTTCGGCGTCATCGGAGCCGTCTTCCGTTTTGGGATTTTCGCCCGGTAACCCCAAGGTATCCGGCTCCCAAACCCCCACAATTTGCAGGTGCAAGCTACTTTCTTCTTCGGCATCGGCGTCGTATTCGGTCGCCTGACGAGTGCGGGGATAAACCACCCATAAGTGAGGTTTTTCTAGATCAATATGCTTTTTGATCAGGCTGGTGACGCGCCCCAGCAAGACTGAATCGATCTGAGTGGTGCCGTCATCAGCCACAATATTGCCGCGATTGAGCTGCTCTTCCGAGGGTTGGTAAACCCCTCGCACAAGCCCGATCGCGCGATACTGCATCGGTTCACTCGGCGGCGCAATGGGGTGCAGCGACGACTTAGTCTCAGGCACACTGGGAGCCGGCTCGGCAGTCACCACGGTGGACGCCGCCGGAGTTTCCAGGGCTGGAGCAGGCGAGGCGGGCTGATGCGCCGATGGCGGCGTGGCAGCAGGACGGGGCGGCGGCTTACGCAGAGAAGGACGTTTGGGCGGGCCATTCAAGGGTTGGCTCTGGTCGGGCGCTGATGCTTTTGGGGGCGTATTCTCCGCTGCACTCATGGGTCTTCGGATCCTCCTGAACCTGAACACTCCCACCGAAATTGCTGGCTGCGTGGGGGTTATTCCCTCAAGGTTAACACCGCCGTTTCTATCCCGCGAGATCCTTGCCAGTCTGCCGTCTAATTAGGTGGGAAATGGCTATTAAGCCACTACGTTTAATAAATGTTTCCGATAGCGTAAGGGACAAATCAGCACGCTTTTGCTGGAGTGGCGGGAGATTTGTCATTTCTTCATTGATTTTTATACGGTCATGGGACAAGGATTGCCAAATGAAGGCGCTAAGATGAGCAGGTTGAATTCGGGATCTCGCTTGTGGCTGTAAAGCGCAACCGTTGGTTAGTCATCAGTGTCCTAGTGGTGGCCGTGGGGGCTTTTTTGGCCTTATCGGTGTTGCCTTTCTTAACCGCTGGTGGCGATCGCTCCTCTACTGCTACCTCCACGAGCAATGCCTCGCCCGAGGTCAACGATGCCCAAGCCGAACTCGAAGCCCGCGCCAAGGGCTATGAATTGGTGCTGGAACGGGAGCCCGATAACCAAACCGCGATCGAAGGCTTAGTGGATGCCCGCATTCAACTCGGCGATTTAGAGGGCGTGGTGGAGCCGCTGGAAAAATTAGCGGAATTGAACCCCAACACCCCCGAATATCGCGTCTTGCTGGGGCAAACCAAACAGAGCATTGGCGACTTAGATGGCGCAGCGGATGAATTTCGCACGGTGCTCGATCAGCGGCCCGGCGAGATGAATGCCCTCCAGGGTCTCACCGCCCTCTTGTTGCAACAGGAACGTCCCCAGGCCGCCGTCGGGTTGCTGCAAGACACGCTGCAGTCTGCGCCCCAGATTAATGAAGTAACGCCCGGCGCCGTGGATGTCGGGTCAGTCCAACTCTTGCTGGCTCAGGTCTACGTGGAAGAGGGCGACATTGACGAAGCGCTGCGGGTTTATGACGACGCCATTGACGCTGCCCCTGAAGACTTTCGCCCCGTCTTAGCCAAGGCACTGGTCTTGCGCGATGCGGGTCGCGAACCGGACGCCGTGGTGTTATTCCGGCAGGCGGAGGAACTCGCCCCCGCCCAGTTCAAAGATCAGGTGCGGCAACTGTCGAGCAATCAAGAGGCTACGCCCGAAGGTGAGGCGATCGCCCCTGACGAGTCTGCTGCTCCTACCGAACCATCCGAGCCCGCTGCACCGGAGTCAGAGGAAACCGACGACGAGTTTATCGACTAGGGAATGGGGAATTTGATCTCAGTGTGAACAGCCGTCTCGGCTGTCTCAGTTTGGCGCCAACACGCTCATTCAGAACTGAATCCCCTCCTGGGAGGGGCGAAGGGGTGGGTCGGCCCTGTACTCAAGGGGGGTAAACCCACCCTGCCCTGCGGGCACCCCTCCAGTGGAGGGGATCTTGCGGAACGCTAAACAGATACTCTCGGCTGTTCAAGGTCCGGCCAAAAGGCCGCCTGAGCATACTGGGATTTTATAAAATCCGGATTTCTAACCACCTCTATTCCGGCGCAGCCAGAAAGACACCGAGCCCGTTATGGACCCGCCCCACCGTGCTGCCGTGGCGATTGATCAGGGTGCCGCCAAGGTAAAGGCTGGTGGAATTGCCGCCATCCAAATTCAGGGCATCCGTTGCTCCGAGTTGCCGCATGATTTCGGCGGCTTCGCGCAGGGTGGGGCCGCGTCCCCCCGGACTGAAATGAATGGCGACGAGCATGAGGTTGCCGTCGGGAGTGACGCCGATCGCACTTCTGGGAGCCGCCTGCGCCGCAAAGGCCGCACTGAATCCTTCCGCTTGGGCATTGGCGACAATCTGACCGTTTTGCACTAACACGGGGCCGCCACCGATCGCCGAGGGAAAATTCGCAAAGTTCGGCGGTCGCAGATCAGGCGTTAGCGCCACAGTGGTGCCCACGGGCAAGGATTGGGCCGCGGAGTTAAACGATCGCAATGCCAGCAAATAGCCCTGCGGTGGAATGGGGTAAGTACCTGTACCCGCCCCACCAGCAGGCGTTTGCCGGGTGACCCGATTTCCTTCCACAGTAATGAGCAATTCGCCATCCACAATCGGGGTATAGGTGCGGCCCCAGGCAGTGGTATACAAGCCGATGCCCGCCTGCACATAGCCACTGTTGATGTGGTTCACCGTGAGGGATTGGCCTTGCTGGGTGGTGAGGGTGTGAGCCAGGGAGAGGCGACTGAGGGTGAATTGACGCTGGGCATTCCAGGCGATCGCCCCCCGCCCCAAAATGGGTCCCGAGATCCACTGACCATCGCGGCGAATCGCGCCCAGCGGCAGTTGATTGTTGCGGTTAAAGAATCCCGCATTGATAGCGACGTAAGCTTGAGCATTCTCAGCCATCGTTTTGAGCGGGGTGATGCCGGGGAGCTGGGCGGGATTGCCCCAAATCGGCATCAATTGGGTACGGTCGCTGAGGCTGAGCCAGATTTGGTGCACCGGAAATGCGCGATCGCCCACCCTCAAATACTGCTGCTTCCACAACACGCCGGGAGCCCAGCGAATTTCTCGCGGCACGACATCGGTCTGGCTGATGTCAATCACAATGCGATTGGGATTGGGCAAGCTCCACACCCGGGGGCGCGAGGTGCTGTCAAAGGTGCCCCTAATTTGAATTTGTCCCCCACTGGTCGTCACGGTCAGAGAGTTGAGTTCATTGCCCTCGCCGGTGGTCAGCGCAGCGGGATCAAAGGCGGCCCCGGCCTGGGCCTGAATCGTCAGCGTAAAAGCGGTAGCGTCTTCGTCAAAGCTCCACAACACAGGGCGATCTACATCCAACACCAAGCGATCGCCCCAGGTTTGTTTGCCGCGCCGTCCCGCCATCACAGTGCCAGTCGGCGCTTGAATCCGCAAATTGTTGCCATCGGGCACCAGATGCCAGCCGCGTTGCGCCGCCCAGGCCGTCAAATCGAGATAGCGATAGCCCTGACTGAACCAGGTGGAGACGAAGTCGGCGTCATCCGAAAACCAGACCAGGGGCTGCTGATCGGCTGTGGTGCTGTTTTGCAGATCAAGCCCCAAATGACTCATCAACGGGAGATCGGCCAACCCGATGCGATCGCCCCGCTGTTCCCACGGAATGGGGACGGTGGTGTTGCCCAGGGTGACGCTAGTGCCCTGGGCTTGGGTCGGTAATTGGGCGACTGCCGGCACTAGTTTGGGCACGGCTTGATTTTGTTCCGCCGAGAGCGCGCTGGAGGCTGCTTCGACCACGATAGCCACGCCCAAAGACAGGCTCACGAGGCTCACTCCCAAGATCGAGCTCATCCAGGGGCCAAGCTCTTTCCAAAACGGTTTTCCAGGCATTGTTATCGGCATACTCCGCGCTCCTGTGGGTATCGGTCGGTGTTCGCCCCTCGTAAGTTCCGCAAAAGCGTAATCAGTCACACAGCAAACGCTGTTCGTTTTCCGGCACACTAGGGATCTTTAATAGCGGTTGCGATCGCTGTCTGGGACGCCATATTTTGGCTTCAGGGTTGACCATCGCGATACTCTGCACCATGCCAGAATAGGCAGTATAATCATCAACCCAGGCCCATGATAGAAATAAATCATGAAGCCTTGGATTGATTTAAAACCAGCCTGCGTCTGAGCGGGCAGCGGCAGTACTGAAACGCTAACAGCCTGGTTAATTTAAGGGGTTTGATCGCCTGCAGGCCAATGGCAACGTTTGGGGTTTAGGCTAAAAAACTAGCCAGAACCATCTTGTCGCCGCAATCGACGCTTGATCCGGAACTTTACGCACGGCGCCTGACGTCAGCCACTGTTTCGGGTATGACCGAGTCGCTTGAGGCGACTGTTTTCGTTGACATCACACTTTTTGAGCCGTCTCATGGGGAATACACCGTTGAACCAACACCCGTCCACCCAACATCCAACCCACAGCATGCTGCAATGGGGGCCGCGCGCCATTGTCGAGGAGCGTGATGCCTGTGGCGTTGGATTTGTGGCGGATCAGCAAGGTCGCCCCAGTTTTAAGCTGGTGCAGCAGGCCCTGAACGCCCTGGGCTGTATGGAGCATCGGGGTGGGTGTTGTGCCGATCGCGATTCCGGCGACGGGGCGGGGGTGATGACGGCCATTCCCTGGGCGCTGTTGCAAGCCTGGGCCACCGAACAGGGCATTGAAACGACCCTGGCGGCGGAGAAGACCGGGGTGGCGATGGTCTTTTTGCCGATGCATGAGGAAGCCGCCGCGATCGCCCGTGACCTCTTTGAAACAGCCGCTAAAGCGGAAGATTTCACCGTACTGGGATGGCGTGAGGTACCCGTTAAAGCTGACGTGCTAGGCGTGTTGGCCAAGCAAAATCAGCCCCACATTGAGCAGCTGCTAGTCGAGTGCAACCATGCCAGCGGTGATGAACTGGAGCGGGAACTCTTCCGTCTGCGCCGCCGCATTTTCCGCGTCCTGCATGACTGGTCAGGGGATGCCGCGATCGCTGCCGCCCTCAAAGATACCTACACCTGCTCCTTCTCCTCCCGCACGATTGTGTACAAAGGCATGGTGCGATCTGAGGTGCTGAGCCAGTTTTATCTGGATTTACAGAATCCCGACTACATCAGTCCCTTCGCTATTTATCACCGTCGCTTTAGCACCAACACCATGCCGAAGTGGCCCTTGGCGCACCCCATGCGGTTGGTCGGCCACAACGGCGAAATCAATACTCTCGTCGGCAACATTAACTGGATGAGGGCGCGGGAGGCCGACCTGGCCAACCCCATTTGGAAGGGGCACATCGCAGAACTGCTGCCCATCGTGAATATGGACAACAGCGACTCCGCCAACCTGGACGGGGTGATGGAACTGCTGGTGCGATCGGGCCGCAGTCCGTTAGAAGCGCTGATGATCATGGTGCCGGAAGCCTATCGTAATCAGCCAGACCTAGAGCAGTATCCCGAAATTACCGATTTCTACGACTTCCACAGTGGTTTGCAAGAGCCCTGGGATGGTCCGGCCCTGATTGCGTTTGGCGATGGCAAGCAAGTCGCCGCCGCGCTAGACCGCAACGGGTTGCGCCCGGCTCGCTACATCATCACCTCGGACGGGTTAATCATCGTCTCTTCTGAAGCGGGCGTCGTCGATGTGCCCGTCGAGACCATTGTGGAAAAAGGTCGCCTCGGCCCCGGTCAGATGATCGCAGTGGACTTCGAGACCCACGAAATCCTCAAAAACTGGGATATCAAACAGCGCATCGCCGCCCAGCAGCCCTACGGTGAATGGCTGGCCCAGTATCGCCAATCCATTCAGCCCCAGCTCTTTGCGGAAGACGCCACCCTGGAAAGCGCCACCCTCTTGCAGCAGCAAACCGCCTTTGGCTACACCGCCGAAGACGTGGACATGATCATTCAAGACATGGCCGCCCAGGGCAAAGAACCCACCTTCTGCATGGGCGACGACATTCCCCTGGCAGTGCTTTCCACCAAGGCGCACCTGCTGTACGACTATTTCAAGCAGCGGTTTGCCCAGGTAACCAACCCCCCGATCGATCCCCTGCGGGAGCGGTTGGTGATGTCGCTGGAAACGCAACTGGGCAAGCGCGGCAACCTGCTGGAAGAACATGCCGAGTACGCTCGGTTGCTGAAGCTAGAATCTCCGGTGTTGAACGAGATTGAACTGGAGCAGGTGCAGAAGTCGGACTTTCCGACGACGACGATTTCGACGTTGTACGACGTGAAGGGCGGTCCGGATGGTCTGAAGCAGGCGATCGCGGCCCTCTGCGATCGCGTCGATGCCGCTGTCAAAGCCGGAAGCGAAATCATTGTGCTCAGCGATCGCGTGGATGCTGACGGCAATCCCTGCACCCTGACTGCCGACATGACCTACATTCCGCCGCTGGTCGCGACCGGAGCCGTTCACCACCACCTGATCCGCGCCGGCCTGCGGATGCGAGCTTCCATCGTGGTGGACACCGCCCAATGCTGGAGCACCCATCACTTTGCTTGCCTGGTCGGCTATGGCGCGAGTGCCGTGTGTCCTTACCTGGCGCTGGAATCGGTGCGTCACTGGTGGCACGACAGCCGCACCCAAAAGCTGATGGAAACGGGCAAAATCGAGCGCGTGACGCTGAATGGAGCCCAAGCAAATTATCGCAAAGCGGTCGAGAACGGCCTGCTGAAAATTCTCTCCAAGATGGGGATCTCGCTGATCACCAGCTACCAGGGCGCACAGATTTTTGAAGCAGTGGGCATTGGTGCGGATCTGCTGGAAACTGCTTTCTGGGGCACCACCTCTCGCCTGGGTGGCCTGACCCTGGCGGATCTAGCCCAGGAAACTAATGTGTTCCACCAAAAGGCTTTCCCAGAACTCGGCGGCAAGCGCCTGGAAAACATGGGCTTTGTGAAGGCGATGCCCAAGGGCGAGTACCACATGAATACGCCTGCCCTGACCAAAGCGCTGCACAAGGCGCTGGAGTCGAAAGAATACGACCACTACGAGGTCTACAAAGCGCAGCTCGAAGGGCGCACCCCCACGGCCTTGCGGGATCTGCTGGATCTGACCAGCGATCGCACACCTGTTCCCATTGACGAGGTGGAATCCGCTGCCAGCATCATGGAGCGGTTCTGCACCGGGGGCATGTCCCTCGGAGCGCTATCCCAGGAGGCTCACGAAGTGCTGGCGATCGCCATGAACCGTATTGGCGGCAAGTCGAACTCTGGCGAGGGCGGCGAAGATCCGAAGCGCTTCAAAGTGCTGAAGAACGTGGATGCAGAAGGGCGCTCCGAACTGTACCCGAACCTGAAAGGGTTGCGGGACGGGGATACCGCCAGCTCCGCCATCAAGCAGGTGGCGTCGGGTCGCTTTGGCGTGACGCCTGAGTACCTGATGCACGCCAAGCAAATCGAAATCAAGATGGCCCAGGGCGCGAAGCCCGGTGAAGGGGGGCAACTTCCCGGTAAGAAGGTGAGCCCCTACATTGCGATGCTGCGGCGCTCCAAGCCCGGTGTGCCCCTGATTTCGCCACCGCCCCACCACGACATCTATTCCATTGAGGATCTGGCACAGCTAATCTTTGACCTGCACCAGATCAATCCCAAAGCGGGGGTTTCGGTGAAGCTGGTGGCGGAAATCGGCATCGGCACCATTGCTGCGGGAGTTGCCAAAGCCAACGCCGACGTGATTCAAATTTCCGGTCACGATGGCGGCACGGGCGCATCGCCCCTCAGCTCCATCAAGCACGCCGGACTGCCCTGGGAACTGGGTCTCACCGAGGTTCACAAGGTGCTGATGGCGAATCAGCTGCGCGATCGCGTCCTGCTGCGGGTCGACGGTGGCCTGAAGACCGGCTGGGATGTGATCATGGGTGCCCTCATGGGCGCAGAAGAGTACGGCTTCGGCTCCATCGCCATGATCGCCGAGGGCTGCATCATGGCGCGGGTCTGCCACACCAACAACTGCCCCGTCGGCGTCGCCACCCAGAAGGAAGAACTGCGGAAGCGCTTCACCGGCATTCCCGAGCATGTGGTGAACTTCTTCTACTTTGTGGCGGAAGAAGTGCGATCGCTGCTGGCGCGGCTGGGTTTCCGTTCGCTGAACGAGATCATTGGCCGCACCGACCTGCTGCAGCCCCGCGACGGCGTGAAGCTAACCAAGACCGACTCCCTCACCCTGGCTACCCTGCTAGATCTGCCCGACGTGTCCACTGACCGTACCTGGCTCGATCACGGCGGTGTCCACAGCAACGGTCCAGTGCTGGACGACGAGATGCTGGCGGATGCCGACATTCAAGCGGCGATCGCCCATCACGGCACCGTCCAGAAAACCTTCAAGGTGATCAACACCGATCGCACCGTGGGAGCGCGGGTGTCGGGGGCGATCGCCGAGCAGTACGGCAACAGCGGCTTCGAGGGCCAGCTCGACCTGACCTTTGAAGGCAGCGTTGGCCAGAGCTTTGGCGCATTCAACCTGCCCGGCATGACTCTGACCCTAATCGGGGAAGCCAACGACTATGTAGGCAAGGGGATGCACGGTGGCGAAATCGTCATCAAGCCCTTCCCCGGCGTCACTTACGATCCCTCGGAAAATGTGATTCTGGGCAACACCTGTCTGTACGGCTCCACGGGCGGGACGCTGTACGCCCAGGGCATCGCGGGCGAGCGCTTTGCGGTGCGCAACTCCCTCGGTCAAGCGGTCATCGAAGGGGCAGGCGACCACTGCTGTGAGTACATGACCGGTGGTGTCGTGGTCGTCCTCGGTCATGTCGGGCGCAATGTCGGCGCGGGCATGACCGGCGGTCTCGCCTACTTCCTCGATGAGGCGGGCAACTTCCCCACTCGGGTGAATCCGGAAATCGTGAAGGTGCAGCGGGTGATCACCGAGGCCGGAGCGGCGCAGCTCAAGGCGATGATTACGGCCCACGCTGAGCGCACTGGCAGTGCCAAAGCGGCTAAGATTCTGGCGGATTGGGACACCTACTTGCCAAAATTCTGGCAGGTGGTGCCGCCGTCTGAGGCCGACACGCCGCTGGCGAATCCCGACGCCGTCGCTGAAGACAAAGTGCTGAGTTCCGTCTAGGGATTGTCTCTGAAAAGAGCCCCCTGAGGGGACGGTTCCCCGATCTCAGCCCAGTTAATGTAACGGGCACAGCAGGGAACCGTCCCCTTTGCCGCACCTGCTGATGGCGCGTGGCGCGATCGCGTTGCCGAGTCTCGTTTGGGTTGAACAGACAACCTGCCAACAACAACGACAGCGCACAGAACGAGCACTGCGTCGTGGGCGTTGAAGAGGGAACAGCGGCGATGCCGACCGCAATCAGCATTCGGGTCGCTATCGTTGATCCAACTGACGTTCGGCCACCTGTCGAATCAGGCTAAACTGCTGAAACATTTGTCCCCAGTCATTCGAGGGTACTCGCAGGCGTTGGAGCATATCCGCTACTCCATACACACCGCCAGGGGTGAATAGCCAAAACTGGACTAAGTCTGGTTGATCGGGGAGAGCCTGATCAGGCAAAGGAGAAGCATTCGGTAGCACCGTCTGCGCGAGTTGCAGAATCGTCTGGGCCGCCTCTGCGACCTGTGGTTCACTCCCAAGGCCGATGACTGCGCCCCCCGGCGTCGGAAAGAAGGAAGCCTCACCGCTGAGCCAGGCAGTCATGGAGATGGCCCACAGTTGCGACGTAGACGAGTCCAACATGCCCATATCCATCAACACCCCATAGACGCGATCGCGCTCATCACTAGTGCCACCAGCCTGTTCGGGCGATCGGGTAAATATCTCTTGACGCCAGCGTTCATAGTCTGACGTCATGACCAGGCCAATGCCCTGACCACTAGGCAGGTTAGACGGCGCATTAGTTGCGGAAGTAGCGGAATGGGTCGTCCTTAGAAAATCATGAATGGTTCGGTAAGCGGCATTGACGCTGTCGCCATCGTGAGAATACAGCAACGTTTGCGGGGCCTGACCTGGAGCCACAAACTGGAGGCTATAGAACCATTGGGTACCCTCGTTGCCATTGGCTTTTTGACGGCGACGTTGGCGGGTGACAACGCTGACATCTTGCAACGTGGACAGCGGCAACTGCCACTGTTGGGTGCCCCAGAGGGTTTTGCGATCGCACCGCAGCTGATCCGCGCCCCGATCCAGCGTGAGCACTTCCGACTTGCACTCATCATTGAGCATCGTTCCCCCCAAGAAGCCGAAAAGTCCCACAATAAATAAGAGGGGAATATTGACGGCCCCCGCCAAGATCGCCAGGCCGAGGCCCACGACTACGACGCTCAACAAGCCGATGGGCAGCATCAACCGTTGACGCTCAACGACGCTTTGTAGCCGTAGTTCTGAAGTCGTTTGGCTCACAATTTGCATGGGGCGATGGGGGTGACCGTAAAATTTAGAACTTAATGTATCACTGAAAGGATGACGGGTAATGCGGCCCTTTTGAGTGCGACTCATTAGTCCCCGTTAGAGGGCTTGACATCACCCGGTTTGAGCCTGGTGCTACAACTCCGGTCGGTTGCCCAACACTGCCTGCACCTGCGGCCACAGGATCGGGTCATTTTGGTACAGGCCCAACGCCTCCAGGGCCGCTGCGGCATCCGGTTTGGGGGCGTCGGCGAGGAGTTGCAGCAGCCACTGAATCGCGTCCTCGCGGCGCAGCATGGCGATCGCCAACAAGCCCGTTGGTCGCAGTTCCCGATGGGTGGTACGCTGCCACCAGTCCCGTAGCACCGGAAACGCTTCGGGCAATCGCGACTCGCCCAACACCAGAGCGATGACCTCCGCCGTCTCAATCGCGGCCCGATCATCTGATGCCCTGCGCCCTGCTTCCAGAAACTCAGCCGCCAGGGGCATTCCCCGTTCCACTGAAAGCTGTAACAGCGCCGACAGGCATTCCCCCAGCACCGTGGGCATGTCACCGACCTTGATGCGCAATCGCAGCAATGCCACCCCCAACGGATTTTCGCTGTAGGCGATCGCCCGCGCCGCCCCAATCCGTGCCTCCGGTTCCGAGTCGGCCAGCAGATCCGCCAGCTCCACCATCACGTCGGGATAGTTCATCCGCACGAGGCCCAGAGCGCAGAGGCCCCGCAGCTTAGGAGCCGTATCCACCTGGCCACCCCACACGGGCTCCGGCTGCAAATGGCGAATGCCCTGGAGAAACAGGTCCGCGTCTCGATGCTCCAAACGGTACAGACACTCCGCGATCGCCGCCTTGGCTCGACATCCCGGATCGCGATCGCCCGCTTTTTCCATCAGCCAGTGGAAGCGATCGACGAGCGGCGGGATCAGAGCGTAAATCTCGCTGGTGCTGACCAGATTGGCGGCCTGAGCGATCGCGATGCTGTGCTGGCTGCCAATCACCGCCGTCAGTGTTGCCACCCCCGCCGCCGAGGTCGGGTCCGCCCGGACCGCGTTCAGCTTTGCCGTTAATGCTTCTAGTTTCCGAGACTTCGCCATAACTCGCCCTTGGCCTCAGCACTTCTCAGAATAACCATTGCCCCTCTGCCCCTCTGCCCCTCTGCTCCGTTGCCCCCTTGCCCTTGGACTGTTTAGTGGCACCCTCCAAGCTCGCAAAAGTGGCACAGTCCAGGCTCGCAAAATATAGTAGTAGCAGAATTTTTTGTTGCTGGCCCGACACCCTCTGGACTATGCCCGATTCCCCCGCCCCAGAGTCTTACGCATACGACGTGTTTATCTCTTACAGTACCCAGGACAAGGATTGGGTGCGGGGCGAACTGCTCAGACGACTGGAAGACGCAAAGCTCCGGGTCTGCATTGACTACCGGGACTTTGAACGGGGAGCCCCGACGCTAGAGGAAATTGAACGAGCGGCAAATACCAGCCGTAAGACGCTCCTCGTCTTAACGCCCAATTACTTGGAAAGTGACTGGACATTGTTTGAGCGGTATTTGCTGCAAACTAAGGATCCTGTGAATCGTAAACGCAGGCTGTTACCGCTGTTAAAAGAGCCCTGTGAGCTGCCAACCAGCATCGATTTCCTGACCTACATCGATTTTGCGACCCCGGACGACATTATCTTTGCCTGGACGCAACTGTTCACCGCTTTGGGAAAATCCCCACAACCTATAGCCGCTGATCAATCACCAACCCCGAGTGGCTGGTTACTGGCACACCCCTATGGCATGCCGCCAAACTTTACGGGGCGACAGGCGGAGCTGGGGCTACTGGATGAGTGGCTGGCGGGGGAGAGTACCCCGGCGCTGTTGGTGTTGCGGGCGCTGGGGGGCTTTGGCAAGAGTGCGCTGACGTGGTGTTGGCTGACGGAGCGGGTAGCGGCGGGGCAGTGGCCGCAGGTGGTGTGGTGGAGCTTTTATGAAACGTCGGCGAGCTTTGACGCTTTTTTATACGAGACGCTGGGATATTTGACGGGGCGGGAGCCGGGACCGAGCAAGCGGGAGCAGTTGAATGAACTGTTGAGGCTGGTTCAGGAGCGGCGGGTGCTGCTGGTGCTGGATGGGTTTGAGCGGGAGTTGCGGGCGTATAGCGGCATGGGGGCGGCGTATCAGGGGGATGAGCCTGCGGATCCCACCCTTCGGGAAGAGCCAAGCTCTACCTCCCCTCTCCCAGTTTTGGGAGAGGGGCCGGGGGTGAGGGCTGACTCGGGGCGGGACTGTGTGAATCCGTTGGCGGAGGATTTTTTGCGGGGGGTGGCGAGTTTGCCGGGGGTGCGGGGCCGGGTGCTGATGTCGACGCGGCTGCGGCCACGGGCGGTGGAAATCTCGTCGCGGGAAGTGCTGCAGGGCTGTCGGGAGGTGGAGCTGACGCAGCTGCAGCCGGAGGATGCGGTGGCGTTTTTCTGGAAGCAGGGGATTCGGGGGACGCGGGCAGAGATTGCACAGATTTGTGGGGCGTATGGCTATCACCCGCTGAGTTTGCGGCTGCTGGCGGGTTTCATTTTGGATGATTTTGAATATCCGGGAGATGTGAAGGCGGCGGCGAGCCTGGATTTGACGGGGGATCTGGTGCAGCGGCGGAATCATGTGCTGGCGCGATCGTATGAGAATTTGTCGGAGGCGGCGCGGCAGCTATTGGGGCGGATTGCCTGTTTTCGGGGGCCGGTGCAAATTGTCGTGCTGGCGCAGGTGGGGCAATTTGGGGATGCCGTAGGGGCGCACGGCCGTGCGCCCCTACAGAAATTGTTGCGGGATTTGGTGACGCGGGGGCTGTTGCAGTTTGATGGGCCGACGCGGCGGTTTGACCTGCACCCGATTGTGCGGCGCTATGCCTATGACCGCATGGCGAGGCCCGAGCGCACGGCAGCCCATGCGCAACTGCGAGACTACTTTGAGGCGGTGCCGCAACCGGAGCGGGTGGGGACGATGGCGGATCTGGAGCCGGTGATTGAGCTGTATCACCATATGGTGCGAGCAGGGCAGTATGACGAGGCGCAGAGACTGTTTCAAGAGCGTCTTGATCAGCCTACCTATTACCAACTTGGAGCCTACCAGCTTCAGATCGAATTACTGAGAGCCCTATTTCCTGACGGAGAAAACTGCCTTCCGAAATTAAGTAATGAAGGCTCCTGTAGTAGAACCTTAAACGACTTAGCCTGTGTCTACAGCTTCAGCGGTCAGCCTGAGAGGGCGGTGCCGTTGTTTGAGCAGGCAACAGAAATTTATGAGCGGCGGGAGGATAAGGGAAATTGGGCGATCGCCCTCGGCAACCTGGCTCACATGGCGCAACTCCCCATCGGTGCCCTCCAAGCTGCAGAGGCCAACCTGCGCCGCCGCATCGCCCTCTGCCAGGAGATTGAGGATGAGTTCAGGGAGGCGATCGCTCACCAAGAACTGGGCCGACTGCTAACCTACCGAGGCAATTGGGCCGAATCCGCCACTGAGCTCGACCAAGCGCTGGCGATATTCGAGCAGCAGAGCTACGTTCAGGGTCAGGGTATTATCTGGGCTTACCGTGCCCTCGCTGCCCTGCTCAAGGAGCGGGCGGGGGAAGCATCTGCTGCGGCTACGGCATTGGCCGCCGCCCAGCGCGCCCTCGACCTCGCCGATGAAACGGCCCGCACTCAATTTCCGTATGAGCGAGACTACGTGCGATCGCACTGGCTGCTGGGGGCGGCCCACCGCTTCAATGGCGACCGGGCCCAGAGCGACACCCACCTCAGCGAGGCTCTCACCCGCTGCCGCACCATTAATGCAATTTATGACGAAGCCGATATTCTGCTCGATCTGGCGCGGTTGCGGGCCGCGCAGGGGCAGGGTGACGCGGCGCTACGGCTGGCCCAGGAGGCGCTGCTGATTACGGAGCGCACCGGCTACAGTCTGCAAGGGGCGGATGTGCGGCTATTTTTGGGGCAGCAGGCGTTGCAGCAGGGCGATAGGGCGGCGGCGTTGGGGCACGCGCGGCAGGCGCGGGAGCTGGCAAGCTGTGATGGCGGCGAGTATGTGTATCGCGTGGCGTTTGATGAGGCGGGGGCGTTGTTGCGGGAGTTGGGAGAGAGGGTGGGGGAGTAGCAGGGTATGAGGGTGGCTGGGTGGTTGGGTGATGGGATCGGTGAGGTGGGTGAAGTGGGTGGGGGTAGTCGGTGGGATGGGTGGCGGTTTGTCGGCACGGGCGTCCCGCCCGTCAGGCCCGCTATGAGTAACTTCAACCAAGGTGAAGCTGGAGTTTTGCGTGTTCGGGAAAACCTCACCTAACCTCACCTTGCAAAGGAGAGGAACCAGAGTCTTCTTAAACCTCTCCTTGCGTTGGCGCAGCCTGCCCGAAGGGCTTAGGAGAGGTGCCGCAGGCGGTGAGGTTCGGACAGATGCTAATACTCTACTTCTGAGCCTGGCTGGGCATTCCAGGCGCGACGCCCAGCCAACAAGGTGGATTATCCCAAACTGCCCCGTGACTGCTGCTCCCGCTCGATCGCTTCAAACAACGCCTGAAAATTCCCTTCCCCAAAGCCATCGGCGGGGCGCTGACCCGTGGGGGTGGGGGCCGACTGCCGCTCAATGAATTCCCAAAAGAAGGTGGGCCGCTCGAAGAGGGGCTGGGTAAAGGTTTGCAGCAGGCGAGACTGGGGGGAGTCGGCGGGCCAATCCACCAGAATTTGTTGCTGGGCGATCGCGGCCCAATCCCCCGCTGCACGCCAAAACCCGGCCCGGTTCGGCAACTGCTGATAATAGCTGGCGGGCACCGACAAAAACTGCACCTGCCGTCGTCGCAGCTCGGCAATGGTGGTCACCAAGTCGGCGGTTTTGAGGGCCGCATGTTGAATGCCCGCGCCCCGATGTTGGGTGATAAATTCTTGCACTTGGGAATTGTCGGAGGTGGGCTCGTTGATGGGCAGGGTGGCATCGCCGTCGGGGTGTTTGAGCACCAGACTGCGCAGGCCCGATCGCGGCGTTTGGATCACAAATTGCTGCTCCGGCTGGAAGCCCAGACACTTTTCGTACCAGGTGGCCGCCGCCAAAAGTTCGCCCTCCGGCACATTCAGCACGGCATGGTCGATCGCCAGCCAGGGCAACGCGATGGGTCGGGGGGGAGTCCAAACGGGCGATCGCGGCGGGTCGGCGGGACGCTCAATGAGGGTGTGGGTCAGGCTACCCCAGCCCGAAATGCGACACCACCGTAGCGGCCCCGCCGCCGTCACTTCAGTGCTGATGGGAGCTGTTAACGGGACGCCCAAGCGCTGGAGCCGCGCCGCGATCGCGTCCAAATCGCGCACCCGCAAGGCCACATCGCCTACCCCCTCGGCATAGTGGTGGAGAAAGTGCGAGACCTCGCGACGGCCCGAGCCCGGTGACGAGAGCAAAATGAGGATGCGATCGCGCTGCACGGCCAACTCGCCAAAAGCTTGCCACGTCGGCGCGGCGATCGCGGCAAAATCGAGCGTTTTGACAAACCAGTCCCGCCAAACCGCCGCATTGTGCACAAAGAGATGCAAATACTCAAAATCCATCCCCAAACCTGCGTCTTCTGACTGCTACAGCCTACTGTAGGCATGGGAGGGATCATTTGGATAGTTACGCAAGAGGGATTTTGCTCGCCGTCCGGTCCCCTCACTCATCTAAATGGCGGCGCAGCATCGTCAGCAGGTCGGGCGTGTTGAACGGCTTGGCTAGGAAATCACAAAAGCCGAGATGAGTGGTTAAATCAGAGGTTTGGTAAGCATTGACGCCGCTAGTGGCGATCGCCTTCAGGTGAGGATTCCAATGTTGCAGCAGGGGCATGAGCGTCGCGCCATCCATCCCCGGCATCATCATGTCGATCAGCACCAGATCAATGGTGCGCCACTGGTCTTGATACAGATCCAGCGCGGCGGTCCCATTCTCAGCGGTGAGCACCTGATAGTGGTTGAGCTCTAACACCGTCGCCATCACCGAGCGAATGGCCGCTTCATCATCCACCACCAGAATAGTCTCCTGATGGCCCGCGAGCAGATTGGTATTGTCGTCGGGGGCGATCGCCGCTTCCCGGCTAGCGGGCAGATACACCGCAAACTGACTGCCCTGATTGACCTCACTTTTGACATCTACAAAGCCCCCGTGACTTTGCACAATGCCCATCACCGCCGACAAGCCCAGGCCCGTGCCCTTGCCAATCTCTTTAGTGGTGAAAAACGGGTCAAAAATGCGGGAGACAATTTCGGGCGGAATGCCCTTGCCGGTATCGGCAACGGTGACGCGCACATAAGGCCCCGGTTGGGCTGCTAAAAACTCGCCCGCCGTCACCTCGTCAAACTGCACATTGCAGCCCTCGATGCGCAGGCTACCGCCCTCCGGCATGGCGTCACGGGCATTGACGCACAAATTCATAAAGACCTGGTGCAGCTGGGTCACATCCCCCACCACGGGCCACAGGTGGGGCTCCAACCCCAGGGAAATTTCGATGGATTTGGGCAGCGTCTGGTTCACGATCAGCCGAATTTCTTGCAGAATATGGGACAGCTGGAGGGTGATGCGCTTGCCTTCGACCCCGCGGGCAAACGAGAGAATTTGCTTGATCAGCGAACTCCCCCGCCGCGCGCTGGATTCCAGCGTGTCGAGTAACTGCTGGGTCGAGTCCGGCAGATCCGGAAATTTGAGGGGGAGCAGTTGGGTGACGCCCAAGATCGGGGTCAGGATATTGTTCAAATCGTGGGCAATGCCGCTGGCCAGGGTGCCGAGACTTTCGAGCCGTTGGGCGCGGAGAAATTGCGCTTGCAGGTCTTTGTTTTCGGTGACATCGCGGTGAATGCCAACGATGCGCTGGGGTTCGCCACTGTCGCTAAAAAAGACCTTGCTTTGTACGCTAATCCACCGAGTGGTGTCGTCGCGGCGCACAATCCGAAATTCCGTCTCCAAGGGCTTTTGGTCGGTAAGGGCTTGCTGGAGGGCCAACTCGATGTCGGGGCGATCGTCGGGATGTAGGGTTTGCAGCCAGCGATCGTAGTTGTCCTGAAATGCGCCCGCCGCCATCCCGTAGAGGGTTTCGAGTTCTGGCGACCAGATCACCTCACCGTTGCTCAAATTCCACTCAAAGGTGCCCATCTTGGCGGCGCGTTGAGCCAGCACCAAGCGCTCTTGAAAATGCTGTCGTTCCAAAATCTCTTGCCGCAGCAGTTGGTTGGCGTTTTCTAGCTGGGCCGTGCGCCTTTGCACCCGTTGTTCCAGGGTTTCATTAGCCTCCCGCAGGGCTTCTTCAATTTGCTGGCGCTCGATCGCATACCGCAGCGATCGCACCAGCAGCTCTTGATTCACCTGGCGTTTCACCAAATAGTCTTGCGCCCCCCGCCGCACCGCTTCCACCGCTAGCGCGTCGTCGTTGGTGTTCGTCAGCACAACGACGGGCACCTGGGGCACTTGGGTTTGCAGCTTATCCAGCGACGCCAGGCCATAGCTGTCAGGCAGGGTCAGATCCAGCATGATGACATCGACCGGATGGCTGCGGCAATGCTCAATGCCTTCGGTCAGGCGCGTCACCGCAGCGACCTGAGCTTGATGCAGCACACTCCCTTTCAACGTTTCTTGGAGCAGCCGCGCCTCTGCCCGGTTATCTTCAATCAGCAGAATGTTCTCAATAGGACACATTAGGGATCGGTGTAAGGCAACGCGACGGTTTCCAGCCAAAATTCCTCGATGCCGCGCACAATCTGAAACAGTTGTTTGAGGTTGCGCGATTTCGAGATGTAGCAGTTCACATGCAGGTCATAGCTGTTGAAGATGTCCTCCTCGTTGCGTGAGGTGGTCAACACCACCACCGGAATGTGGCGCAAATTGGGATCGGCTTTGATGTCGGCCAGCACCTCCCGACCGTCTTTGCGGGGCAGATTTAAGTCCAGCAAAATCAGGTCGGGGAGGGTGGCCTCAGCAAAGTCGCCCTCGCGCCGCAGATAAGTCATGGCCTCGACGCCGTCGCGGGCGATCGCTACCTCACAATCCACGGCGGTACTTTTCAGCGCTTCTTGAATCAGCCGAATATCGCCGCGATTATCTTCCACTAAAAAGATAGTTTTGCGTCTTCCATCGGTTGGCATGGCTGGCATCGAGACCTCCCACAGGCAGCGTAAAGCAGAAGTTGGCACCTTCTCCCAGGGCCGACTCGACCCAGATTTGTCCCCGGTGGCATTCCACAATTTTTTTGCAGATGGCCAGCCCCATGCCCGAGCCCGGATATTCATCGCGGGTGTGCAGACGTTGGAAGATCACAAAAATGCGATCGCCGAACTGCGGATCCAACCCAATGCCATTGTCTTTGACGCTAAACCGCCAGGATTCCTCCGTGCGCTCCACCCCAATGTGAATTTGGGGCGCGACATCCGCCCGCCGGAACTTGATGGCGTTGCCAATCAGATTTTGGAACAGCTGCATCAGCTGCGTACCGTCCGCCACCATCGTCGGCATCTTGTCGTAGGTGACCGTGGCCTGAGTTTCCGCAATGCGGCCCCGCAGGTTGGCGATCGCCTGGGTCAGCGACTCTTCCACATTGGTCAAGGCACACTCAATACCCTTCACATCCACTTTGGAATAGGCCAGCACGTCATCAATCAACGTCTGCATCAGGCCCACACCATCCACCGCGAAGTTGATGAAGTCCTTGGCGTCGTCATCCAGGGCGTCGTCATAGCGCATTTCCAGCAGTTGCACGTAGTTCGCCACCTGATTCAGCGGCTCCTGCAAATCGTGAGACGCGACGTAGGCAAATTTCTTCAGCTCCGCGTTAGACCGCTCCAGGTCTTGGGCCAGCAGCGCCAATTCCTCCGCCTGCCGCAGCACAATGTTGACGACTGCTTTGCGGAATTCCAACACGCTGCGAATTTCCACTGGCTGCCAGGGCAGCGACTTCAGCTGCACGGTCTCTTTCCACAGGGCAAAGGACTGGCGCGGACACAGCTGCGGGTCGTCTTGGGTGCCCTCAAAGTGGTACGCATTGTTCGGATCGCCGCCCCAATTCACCGTTTGAATCACCTCAGGCCGGAACCACAGAATGAAGCTGCGTTTGGAAATCGGAATCGCCAGCAAGCCACTGGCAATGTCCTTAAAGCGCTCGGCCTCGAAGTAGATGCGCGGTAGGGAGTCGGTGTAATACACGTCTTCGGAGACGTTGTTGCTGAGCCACTGCGCCAAATAGGTCAGTTCTTCTTCGTTGGGAGTCAGCCCGAGGGTGGTCCACCGCCCGTTGAAACAAATGGCCGCCCCGCTCGCCTTCGCCAAATCCAGCAGATTGGGATCCCCCTGTACGAGAGCGTCGATGAAGCTGTCCTCTCGCGACATCGCATCAATCAGCAAGGCCTGGGTTTGCGAGAGCTGCATCCGGTAGTTGGTGTCGGCCTCTTCTTCGCGGTTGGCGATCTCAGAGAAAATCATGCGGCCCAAAAATTCACAGGCTTTCCGCAATTCATAAGGGATTTGGCGGGGCGTGCGATGGTGACAGGCAATCAGTCCCCAAAGCTTCTGGTCCTTCATCAACGAAATGGTGAGGGATGAACCCACACCCATATTTTCCAAATACTTCAGGTGACAGGGGTAGGGGCTCCGCAAAATCGATTGGATGAGATCGGTGGGGCGGTTGGTGACCGGGTTCACTTCGGGATAGAGGTCAACTGGCTCGGCAGTGGCGTCGGGGATGGTGCGAATCCAGTTGGAGACGAACATCTTGCGGGCCGGAGCGGGGATGTCGGACTCGGGGAAGTGCAGCCCCATGTAGGATTCCAGGTCGGCAATTTTGTCCTCGGCCATCACTTCGCCGTGACCATCCTGGTCAAAGCGATACAGCATGACGCGATCGAACCCCGTCACCTTACGCACTTCTTCCACAATCATTTGGAAAAACTGGTTGAGCTTTGCACCCGCTTCCAACTGATTAATGGAGACTTTGGCGAGATGATAAAAGCCCAAAAAGGGAATATTTTCTTGCATGAGTGCGGGCTCAAGTTCCAGCACTAAAAAGCCGTCCGCACTGCGATGCACGATCGCATCAAAGACGCCATAATCATCCCCTTGACGCCGCACCCAAACCTTAGCGGGGTTCATCAAATCCAGATTGTCGGCAGCAAGAGCCCGGAGGAAGAGATCGGCCTGATAGGAATCCAAAATATCTTCCAAAGGCTTGCCGACCAGGTCTTCGGCGGGTCGACCGAATAGCTTAGAAACGTTGCGGCTAATTTGCAGCACCGTCATGTCTGGCTCTTTGAGCACGAGAATAGCCCCGTGGGGCTGCACTTGGGTCAGAGTGTTGATCGCCGGTTGCTTGAGGCTGGCTAAACTGCGATCGCTGATCTGTAGGGCTTGGCTGTTCATATCCACTCTCTCCGCATTAAAAGGCTGTTAAAAGCAAATCCGCACTGTGAAACGTTGCGTGGAAACACAGCACCTTTCACTTCGAAGATAGAACAGTCATTTGGCGTTTCTACTGGGGAATTATTAAACAAACGCGAAGGTTTAAAAAAGGTGAGACAAAGCGTTTTTTATTGCAATAAATTGACTCATTGCTGTATTAAAACGAGTCAATTGCTTAGGTAAACGTGTTAAAAATCGGGCTTCCTTGACGGAATGTTGCAAGTATTTTTACTCGTGACAGTGTTCACTCCTGGGGCAGGGTCACAATGTTGAGCCAAAAATCTTCAATGCGGCGCAAGATGTGGGTGAGTTGGTCGCGATCGCTGGGGTGAATCACATAGCAATTACCCTGAATGGCGTAAGTGTTGAAAATGTCGTCAGGACAGTCCGAGAGGGTCAGCACGATGATGGGGATGCGGCGCAATCGCGCATCGCCTTTGATGGTCGCTAAAAGCTCATAACCGTTGCTGGCCCCGGCCATGCCCTCGGCGTTGTGGCCTAACTCCAAATCCAGCAAAATCAGGTCGGGGCGCTGGGCCGTGGCGTACTCGCCCTGGCGATGCAAATAGTCGAGGGCGGCTTGGGGGTCGGCGATCGCCACCAATTGCGGCTGCAGTTCATGATGGGCGAGCACGTCTCGAATCACGCTGACATGGGCGGGATCGGACTGTAGCACTAAGATCAGGCGCGGGGCGGACGGATCCTGCATCAAATTCTCTGATGGTAAAAACTGCCGTCCATTCTGGCATTAATCTCTCCTGTTGGGGCCGATTTTCGCCAGGTCGCTATCAATCGCAAGGATTTGGTCTTCGCCGCGCACGCGATCCTACCTGAGCACTACTGCTGCGATCGCCACTGAGTCATCACCCAGTTGGCGGCGGCAGTGTTGGTCTCCGTCATAGATCGCTCTATCGCCTGCTCGACTAAGTCGATGGCGAGTCCAGCCAGCACTTGTGACGTCTGAATCGGTTCGTAAACACCGGCAGGCGTGAGGCCAAACGCAAAGAGTCGTAAACCTTTGACATCTACCACCCAATATTCAGGGATCTGCAATTTGGCATACAGTTGCTTTTGCTCGTCTAAATCAAGGCTCAGGGTCGTGTCAGATATTTCGCCGACCAAGTCCGGCAGGCGCTGGCTGGGTGCGACGATCCGGCGCGGTTCCCCACTTTGCCAACGCGGTATGTCATCCCCTCGATAGAGCACCAGATCAGGGGCGCAGGCTTGGGTATCAGGATGCTCAATCAAGCATCGCCCATAGGATTGCAGCGGCGTATCTGGATGCAGAAAGGCCCAAAAGCCAATGATGATAGTAATTAAGTCACTCAAAGAAGCGTGGTTTGGCCCTTCTGATCCCATATCAATCCACAACCATCCTTCGTCAAAAGCGATTTTTTGCCAGTCGATCGCGTCACTATCGCGCACTGCCACATAGTCTTGCCAAGTGGCGTTGTACTGATGCTGATAGCGATCGCGGGTCTTGAACGGGGCGAGGGACAGGGTCATAGAAGGATAGACTCGACTGCAACGCTGAGTTTCATGATAATCATTGGGTGCGGGTACAGGCCAAATAGAATGCCATTGCTCCCCTTTGCGGTGTGGTGCAGGGGTTACTGCCAGTCGTCTTGGGCTTGTTGCCAAACGTACTGGGCGAGTTGATCGATTTCTGCTGCGGTGAGGCGATCGCGATAGGCCGACATAATGCCTTTGCCATTAGTGATCAGATTAGCGATCGCCGCGACGGAATCTACGCCATTGCGTTCTAGGGCTCGCTGCTTCAAAGTTTTGCGCCGTCGCACGATGTTGCCCCCGCCGACGTGACAGCCTGCACAGTGAGTTTCAAACAAAGCCGGTGCCGACGCCTCTGGCTCTTGTAAGTCTCCTGCCGTCGCCCCCAGCGGGAGCCAGAGCAGTCCACTACAGAGCACAGCGAGCAGGCAGAGCCCGAACTTGAGCAGCGATCGCACCATCATGATTCCTGTTTCGTGACGCCAGTTGTGTTGTCTGTATTGTAGTGAGGCCAGTGCCGTTGCAAAAACGCCGTCATGGCCTGACGACTCAAAGGACGACTAAACCAATACCCCTGCATCTGCTCACACCCTAGACTTCTCAAGTAGGTGGCTTGTTCGGGGGTTTCGACCCCTTCGGCCACCAAGCCCAATTGCAGCGCTTGCCCTAGCGCCACGACGGCCTTGAGCATGGCCATATCTTGCGCATCGTTGGGAATGTTTTCGACAAAAGAGCGATCGATTTTCAAGCCATGAAACGGCAACCGCTTCAAATAACTGAGGGATGAATAACCGGTGCCAAAATCATCCATCACCAAGCGAATGCCTAGCTGGCGGAGTTGTTGCAGCGTCGCGATGGAAACGTCCAAGTTCGACAACGCTGCGGTTTCAGTCACCTCCAGCTCCAGCGACTGGGGGGCCAAGTCAAAGGCCGCCAGCACCTGTTCCACGTCTTGCACCAGGGTCGCATGATGCAGCTGCCGCGCCGATAGATTCACGGCGATTTCCAAGTCGGAAAAGCCTTGCTCTTGCCAGATTTGGAGCTGACAGCAGGCTTGCTTGAGCACCCAGTCACCGAGGGGAATAATGAGGCCGATTTCCTCCGCTATGGGAATAAACTGATTGGGCATAACTTCACCCAGTTCTGGACTGCGCCAGCGCAACAACGCCTCAATCCGGCAGATGCGTCCCTGGGCCACATCAATTTGAGGCTGAAAGTAGAGGCGAAACTCTTCGCGCTGTAACGCTTGATGCAGGTGTTTTTCGAGGAGCAGCTGTTGGGAAGCGTGGGAACTCAGGGTCGAGGTGTAAAAGCGATGGGTATTGCGACCAGCGGCTTTGGCGGCATACATGGCGGCGTCGGCATTTTGCAACAGGGTAGTGACGCTATCCCCATCTTGCGGAAAGACGGCGATCCCGATGCTGCTGGTCACGTAAAGTTCGTGGTTCTCAATCAGGAAGGGGGGCTTGAGTTTTTGGCTCAGACGCTCAGCGACGCGACTCGCTTCGTCGAGGCTGTCAATGTTTTGCAAGATCAGCGTGAACTCGTCGCCGCCCCACCGGGCGAGTAAATCTTCGCGGCGCAAACCGTCACTCAAACGCTGGGTGGCCTGTACCAAGAGCTGATCGCCGATCGCATGGCCGAGGGTGTCGTTGATATTTTTGAACCGATCCAGGTCTAAAAACATGACCGCTACCCTCTGGTCGCGGCGACGGGCGGCGGTGATGATCAGCGGCAGTTCTTGATTAAAGGCGGTGCGATTGGGCAGCCCCGTGAGGGGATCATGAAACGCCTGGTAGCGCATTTGGGCTTCGGTGTGTTGGCGCTTGAGGGCACCGCCAACACTGGCGGCGATCGTCACCAAAATGGATTCTTCACTGGGGGTCCAGTCGCGGTCGGGGTCGCAAGCGTCAAACCCGATGTAGCCCCACAAGTCCTGGTCAATGAAGATCGGCACCATCAAAATCGACGCGATCGCATCCCGGCTCAACAAGTCTTGTTCTTGGAGTGGCAGGGTACTCACTCGTCCCCGGATGGACTGCCCTGCCTGCAAGGCGCGATACCAGCGAATGAGGCCGTGTTCGCTATAGCATTTGTTTTGCCAGTGCGATTGATGGATGCTGGGAGTAATGTGGGCTTGCGTCCATTCGTAGCGCATGCTCATGCAGGGCTCACCGGATATCGGATGCAGATGATTTTCGTAAATGTAGACGCGATCGGCAGCAGCAGCCTCGCCCAGGGTGGCCAGCATTTTGTGAATGGAGTCTTCGACATTGAGGTTGGTGAGCAACTGCTGGCTCGCTTGAGCCACCCCTTCCAGTAGGCGATCGCGCTGGTGCAGCTCGATTTCTGCCTGTTTGCGCTGGGTGATGTCTTCGACCGTGCCCTCAAACCCCATGATCTGTCCTTGGGCATCGAAAATCGTGCGGGCCGATTCCGAAATCCAGATGATGCTGCCGTCTTTGCGGTATACCGCCGACTCATAGCCGATCACCGCGCCGTCCCGGAGCATGCGTTCCACAAACGTGTGGCGCTGGTGCACATCCACGTAGAGCTCAGTGGCAATATTGGTCAAACTGGTGATCAAATCATCCGGCGAGTCATAGCCATAGATCTTCGCCAACATCGGGTTGACGGTGATGTAGCGCCCCTCAGTGGTGGTTTGAAAAATCCCTTCAACGGCGTTTTCAAAAATGCTGCGATATTTGCTCTCGGCCTGTTGTCGTGACTGCTCGGCTTGTAAACGCTCCATGGCGATCGCGATCGCGTTGGCAGCCACCCGCAACAACGTCACTTCAGACGGCGACCACTGCCGCGCCACCTGGCAATTGCTAAATCCCACCAAGCCGTTAAAGTGCCCGCGAATCAGCAACGGCAATAACAAAATGGATTTCACATTAGACGGCGGCGCTCCCCAAATGGGCCGAATTGCTGGCGGAAACTCATCCACCGTTTGGTTTATGCATTCACCTTGGGCCAATGCAGCGGTCCAGTCGGCCAGAGCGCCATCGCGCGCCAAGACCGCCACTTGGGGATCGCCAAAGGTCGAGGGCGTCTCGGCATCCGTCCACTGCGCGGTTTGTAACAGGCGGCTCGGGTCGTGAGCATCAACGACATATAACAGGGCGCGACTGGCGCCAGTGGCGGTCGCCAAGGGTTCGAGGGTGGCCTCAAATCGCTCATGGTTCCAGGTGTCGTCTAAATCAAGGAGCTGGCGCTGCAGCTCGACCAGGGCAGTCAAATACTGTTCGCGACGGTTAAGACTTTGCTGAAACTCGATGCGATCGCTCACATCTTCTAAGCTACCGAGTACGCCGACCACCTGCTGTTCGGCATTGTGAATGGGAAATTTGCTGACATTAATCCAGGTTTGCTCGGCCCCCTGGCCATGCTGCTCTAGGACGTTAATCTCAGGCCAATTATTTTGCATGATCTGGTGATCTTGCTGCCGAAACTGGCGGGCCGCTTCGGGCGAATAGGCCGCAATGTCGTAGTCAGTCTTGCCCACCACAGCCGCCGTCGTCGGCAGCCCAATACTCTCGGCAAACGTCTGGTTACAGCCCCGATAAACGCCGTTGTGGTCTTTCCAAAACAGGCGTTGAGGAATGCTATCGAGCACGAGATTGAGAAACTTTTCTCGATCAACCAGGGTCGTTTCGGCTTCCACGGTTTGCGTCACGTCCCGGGTCACGGCCAACACTTGGGCCTCATCCGTCAGGATGGACTGCTCCATCATGCAGCTAATGGTTTCAAACCAGCGATAGGAGCCATCGCGATGCCGCATGCGGAACCGCAAGGGGTGCGTGGTTTGGCGGCTTAAAAATTGGCGGAAGTAATGAACAACGTGTCGGTGGTCTTGGGGATGCACGAGCCACATGGGTGATTTGCCGACAAGTTCGGCGGCGGCATAGCCCAACAAATTCTGACAGCCCGAAGACATGTACTGAATGTTGCCATGCAGGTCGTGTTGTGAGATCAGGTCGAGCGATCGCTCTGCCAGCATGCGGTAACGGGTTTCACTTTCGCGCAACGCCGTTTCGGCCTGCTTGAGAGTCGAAATATCAGTGATAAACCCCTCCAGCCCGATGGGATTGCCCTGCTGATCTAAAACGCCCTGCCCTTTTTCCCATACCCATTTGGTTTCACCGCTGCGGGTGATGATCCGGTACTCTACCTCGTAAAATTGCGCCGCCGAGAGCGCTTGCTGAATCGCGGCCAGCACTCCGGGCAAATCGTCAGGATGGGTGATGTCGTTATAAGAGATCGGGTCAGTTTCGGTGGTCAGATCGGCATGGCTATAGCCGGTGAGGCGCAGGCAACCGTCACTGAGCGATCGCATCTTCCAGTCGGGGGGGCCTTTGGCCGTAAACACAATCCCCGGCAGGGTATTCATTAACCGTTGCAAATATTGCTGGTGGGTCAAAAGCTCAGCTTCGGTGCGTTTGAGCCGCAAGATCGCGCCTAAATGGGCGGCGACGGCTTCGACTAGATGAATCTGGAGGCGATCGCAAGCATGCGCCTCATTCATCAAAAACACCAGCACCATCAGGGTGTCATCGTCGAGCGAAACGGGCACCCCGACAGCCGCGCCCAAGCCATATTCCGCCGCCAAATCGCGGCGCTTAAACAGAGACGATGAGGCCTCTGCGACATCGGCAATCCACTCGGTTTGCCCCGAGTGATAGACGCGCCCAGGCAAGCCTTGTCCCGCCTCAAACGTCCAAGTCTGGCTCCCTTGGCTAAAGGCATGATATTGCGGATGTGAGGCAAACCAGACCCCGCTATGCTTTAGCACTTGAGGGCCTGAGGGCAGCCACACTTCCCCATAAACCCATGCTGTGTGGCTACACACGAGCTCTAGCAGGCAGGTCAACGCCGACTCAAAATCAGCGGCTTTGCTGACTTCCATCGAAATCATTTGGAGCAGGGTTAATGCTTCTGGATTGATCGCCAGGAAATTGTTTTCTAACTGAGGGGGAGAGTTCGCGCGGGAAGAGTGGGCCATCAGAAATTCAGGAAAGAACAGCAAATACTTCGTGGGGGGCAACACATTGCTAAGCCGGGTGCCAGCACCTTGACACAACCCAGCTAGACAGTTGTTTGCTGTTGCAAGTGGTTGACAGTGAAAGAAGCGATCGCCGCAAACGTCAACCTTGACGAAAGCTCTTTAGGTTGTACCAATTCTATCTAACGGGGGTTGCTAGGGTTAACATGCCCAAAAAAGCGTTCCCTGGCCGCTTGATGACTCGACGCCAACCGTTGCCGCTGGAGCACCCGTGACTCATAGAAATCGCATCCTCAGAAGGGATAAGAGCCCGCGTCGGAACCCACCCCGCCCTACAGGCACCCCTCCCGCGAGGGGATAAATCAGCACATCATTTAATTTCCGATCCGTTGAGAATTGCGGATGTTTTTCTCTCCACAAGACTTTTACAACTCAAACATGGCAGGATAAACAACAAAGTTGCCGACCGTCGCCTAATGTCTTGCTGATGAAAAAGCCATTTCGCCGTCTATTAGGAATTGTCGTCGGCCTAATTAGCGTTTCTTTCATTCCTGCAATGGCCCAAGCCACCTGGCAACAACCGCCCGAACCCATCGCCTCGATGCTGGATACGCCCTGGTATCCGGGCGTGATTATTTCCCCCAATCACCAATGGCTCGTGCGGCTGCATCGTCCCGCCTTGACGCCACTCGCGGAGTTGGCCCAACCCCGGCTAGAACTGGCTGGGCTGCAGCTCAACCCGGCCTTGAGAGCGCCCGCCCAGGCCTATGGGTTTGTGGGCCTGACGGTGCAAGCGATCGCCACTGGCGAGCAAGTGGACATCGCCCTTCCCCAAGCTGCGGGCATTCGCAATTTCCGCTGGTCGCCCACGGGTAATCTGCTGGCGTTCACCCTGGATGAACCGACGGGTGTGGCGCTGTGGGTCGCCGATATGACAACGGCCAAAGCCTGGCAACTGACCGAGCCCACCCTCAACAATACCTACGGTGCGCCCTGTCGTTGGCTGGCGAACGATGCCGGCCTGCTCTGCAAAATGGTGCCCGCTAATTTGGGGCCAGCGCCGATCGCCCACGCCGTTCCGACGGGGCCGCGCATTGAGCAAAACCTGGGGCGCACTGCTCCGGTACGCACCTACACTAACTTGCTAGAGTCGCCCGCGGATGAAGCCCTGTTTGAGCATTACCTCACCTCAGAACTGGCGCGCGTGGATTTGCAGGGCGATCGCATTGTGTTGACCGCTCCCCAACTGATCGCCGCCGCTGCGCCCTCCCCCGATGGCCAGTGGATTCTCTTGCGCACAATCCAGCGACCGTTTTCCTACCAGGTGCCCGCACGACTCTTTCCTAAACGCATCAGCGTGCTCAATCAAGCGGGGGAAGAGGTATATCGCGTGGATGACTTGCCGCTGGCCGATGATATTCCGGTCACCTTTGACTCGGTGCGCACTGGCCGACGTACGACGGGTTGGCGCAGCGATCGCCCCGCCACCCTGTACTGGATCGAAGCCCTCGACGGGGGAGATGCCAGCGCCGAAGTCGAGTACCGCGACGCCGTATTTCAACTGTCGGCCCCCTTTCAGCAGCCGCCTGAACCGCTGTGGCAAACCCAACTCCGCTACAACGACATTCTCTGGGGCCACGACACCCTCGCCCTCGGCATTGAAGCCTGGTACGACACCCGCCGCGTCCGCGTTTGGCAGCTCAATCCGGAAACTCCAGCACAGCCGCCAACGCTGCTGGACGATCGCGATTATCAAGACCGCTACAACGATCCGGGCCAACCGATGACGACGCCTGGTCCCTATCAACGCCGCGTCCTCATGCTTTCTCCCGATCAACAGAGCCTTTACCTCCGGGGACGGGGCGCGTCGCCCGAGGGCGTGTATCCCTTTCTCGATCGCTGGCACCTCGCCACGCAAGCAAAAACCCGCCTGTGGCAAGCGGCTGATCCCTATTACGAATCTGTGGTGGCCTTGCTGAATGATGACGCCACCCAAATCATCACCCACCGCGAATCGACGGCGGAAACCCCCAATTATTGGCGACACGATTTGATGACGGGCGAGGCGATCGCGCTAACCGACTTTGCCGACCCGCGTCCTTGGTATCGAGATTTGGTGCCCCAGGTGATTCGTTATGAGCGAGCCGATGGTGTGATGCTATCGGCGACGCTGTATCTCCCACCGGGTCATGATCCCGCCACGGATGGACCACTGCCAACGTTTCTGTGGGCCTATCCCCAAGAGTTCAAAAGTCGCGATGCCGCTTCGCAGGTCACCACGGCGGAAAATGCCTTTCGTCGTCCCTACGCCTATGATCCCCGCTTTTTGTTGACTCAGGGGTATGCCATCGTCATGGGGCCGACCATGCCCATCATTGGCGAAGGCGACGCTGAACCAAACGATACCTATGTGGAACAACTCACTCAGAGTGCTGAGGCGGTGGTGAACTATCTGGTTGAACAGGGCATTAGTCGGCGCGATCAACTGGCGATCGGCGGCCATTCTTATGGTGCGTTCACCGCGGCTAACTTGCTGGCCCACACCGATTTATTCCAAGCGGGGATTGCCAATAGCGGAGCCTACAACCGCAGTCTGACGCCCTTTGGCTTTCAGGGTGAGCAACGCACCTTTTGGGACGCGACCGATACCTATTTAACGATGTCGCCTTTCACCCACGCGGCAAAGATTAATGAACCGTTGCTCTTAATTCATGGGGCCAATGACGAAAATGCGGGCACGTATCCGATTCAAAGCGAACGGCTCTATGGCGCAATCAAAGGGCTCGGCGGCACGGTCCGTTGGGTCGAACTACCGTTGGAAGGGCACGGCTATGAGTCGCGCGAAGCGGTTGGTCATGTGCTGTGGGAAATGGAGCGCTGGTTGGCCACGTATCTCAAACAGCCGGAGCGGGCCTCACCGGATACTGAGCAGCCAGCCGCGATCGCCCCTTGATGACCTGCGTCAAATTACAAACAGGCTGGAAACTTGTCGGTCTGTCGAACTACAATGCCTGACAGGTTAGGCCATTAACGAGTGAGAGCCGGATGTGTCTGGTCAACTTGCCTAACTAAGCCACAGGATGCCGTTTTTAGCGAATCGTTCTCTTTGATATGAGTGCAGGAGTGTGACCGAATCCGCGACGTCTGCTCAGGAAGTGTCTCTACCCGTTGGAGACGATACCGAAATCATTGCCGACCTAAAAGTGAGTTCGGCCGATCGCATCTTGTTTTACCTGGCCATCAGCGTGATGAAGCTTGGGGGGCATCGGTATGGCTCGTTTCTAGAAGCGGCGAACACCGCAGCCAAACTAGCGATCTATTCATCCTATTTAGAACAGGGCCACAACGTCCGTAAAACCAGCTTTTTGCATCATGTTGAGCCAAAGCGGGTGCGGGCGATCGTCAAAGAGGTCGAAGCCCTGAAAGCCGACGGCAAATCTCTCACCAGCCTCAGCGACCAAGAGCCCTACTACCTCATTGGTCTGCCCTTCCTCTGGCAGGAAAAATATCCCTGGGAAGCCGGACAATGCCGCCTCAACAACCATTACCTCAGTGCCAAAGAGCATGAAGCACTGTATGAGCAACTGCCAGCAGATCTGCCCTCCGCCCGGTTTTTAGACATGCTGGAGTTTTTAGATCTGATTCAGCTGCTCCACGAAAAGTCGCAGGCTGAATATCCCCCCAGTCGCCAGATGCCGCTGAGTGATGCCCTGACTGAGCACATCAAATTTCGACTGCTGCACTCTGGCACGGTCACCCAGGTAGATATTCCCTTTTTATCGATTCCGATTTTTGCGCTGACGCGCACCCACTATGCCCCCAAAGGTCAGCAAGAGCGGGTCTTCACCATGATCGACGACTTGGCTCGCTTTGGTAAGCTCATGCAAGATTGGGTGGTCGAACAGCCTGATGTGCTACGCGGCTTAGAAGTGTTTGATGTGGCGCCAGAGCAGCGGGAGAAAGCCCTGGCAGAACTCGACACGATGCTCAAAGCTTGGGCCGATAAGTATCACCAAGAGGGCGGCCACCCCATGATTTTGCAACTTGCGGCGGGTACTCGCGAGCCGGGTGACGCTTAGGGATGAGAATTGAATCAGTTAGGACAGCCGAGACTCGCAAAAACCGTCCATTGAGTCACCATGCGATCCCTCGACTTCTTGCAAACTGCACTACAACGCCTTTGGACAGGCGGTTCTGCCAATTTGGACCTGACCCGCTGTTGCGATCGCACTTCATCCTCAAACCAGAAGATGCCCAGACCTTGAATGGCCTCTTGGGTACCGAAGCCTTACTTTTAGGGGTGTTCATCTTGCTCATGGGGTTGAAAAAATAGCGGTGAATTGCATGATCTGCCGAATATCTGACCAGGGAGTCACTGCCCATGACTAGCCTTGACCAACTGACTAACCTGTTTCATATGACCGATCAGGTTTGGAGTCGCCACGCCAACCCCTGGAGTGTCTGGACCCGTTATGGGGCCTTACCTTTGCTGATCGGGGCAATTTGGTCGCGGGTTTGGTGGGGATGGTTCGCGCTGCTGCCAACGCTCTTAGTCATCTTGTGGATTTGGCTCAATCCTCGAATGTTTCCCAAACCGAAAACCACTCGGCAATGGGCCTCCAAAGCGGTCATTGGTGAGCGGATTTGGCTCAACCAGAAGCAAGTGCCGATTCCTCGGCATCATCGTCCAGTCATCGCAGTGACCAATACTGTCAACGCGATCGGCTTTGGCATTTGCCTTTGGGGTCTCTGGAGTCTGCATCCCTACCTCACCCTGATGGGACTATCCTGGGTGATTTTGGGCAAAACGTGGTTTCTCGATCGCATGGTGTGGCTGTGTGACGAGATGAGCGATCGCTGCCCCCAGTATCAAGAATGGCTCTACTAGCAGCCTATTCAGTCCGTCGATCAAGGGCCTGGTGACTGAATCAGAAAGCAATGCCAGCCTTCCAGATGGGGATTGCGGCCGCGACGTGGGCAATCTCGTCCGGCGATCGCGACTCAACCGCAGCAATCTCCACCGTGATTGGAAATCATCTGGCCATGTCAGTAAGCTGGAAATATTAAAGCCCCACCACAAAAAGATTTACAGAACCAAAGAACAGCAGAATCACCTACTCATTAATTGTTAATAAATGTCAAGATTCGGGTATCTTTGGTTAGCGTTCTGCTCACACACTTAATTCTTATCCGGCTCATGATCCAGCAAATTGACCAACTTTGTGTCCAGGCCGATGGCCGGTACGCGACCGATGACGAACTTCTCTTTTTTCAGCGTTATCTCAAAACAGCGCGACTCCGATTTGCGCTTTACCAAAAGCTGCAAAAGCTAGAGCCCCAAATTATCGACAAAGTGCTCTTCGAATTGAAAACCAAGGAGCCCGATTTACTGATCATCAATGGTCAAGACTTGACTGCCAAATGGCAGCGAGATACGGTGCGCCTGATACGCTATGCCGCTACAGCTGTCCTCACGGACGATGAAGTGGTTTTCAAAGAGAAGCTATTGATCTGGTTTCAGACGATCATGCAATCGTTTAAGGCTGAACGCAGCTGTGAAGCCACCTACCGAGCTATGCAGAAAGTGTTGAAGAACTTGCTGACTGCCGATGAAGCCGCATTGTTTTGTCCCTTGATTGAGCTGACTCGAGTCACTTTAGGGCCAACGCGCGTTTGATGGGGGGTGGCTCGGCGTCAATTTGCCACATGAGTCCATTCTGTCAGCCGCATTCCTGATTCCTCTTTCGCCCTGGCGGCTCACCCTGTCAGGGTTTTGCATTTGCGGGTTGGGTGGCGATGCGGGTCGCCCAAGCAGTCCTGAGAGTCCTTGACTAAGGCATCCTTGGGGAAAGCCGGGGCAGGGCACCGCAGCCGTTTCTGGGGCGATCGCGGCCAAATACGTCCTGCCAGTTCCGTTGCTCTTAGTAAAAAGCATGGGAGCTCTGGATACAGTTAACGTCCAAGCATTTTGTTAAATAGACTACTTTTTGTCCCCTGAATGAGGTATTTATAAAAGACGTTAAAACTCGCTTTGGAATAAGAAGCATGAAATTAACCCTTAAAGCCCTGTGGTCTTTGCCATTGCTGCTCGCCGCTTGCGGTGGTGGCACCCCCTCTGTCGCGGATGCAGAAGCCGCCCTATGTGGTGCGATCGATGATTTTGGCAGTTCCCTGGCCGCCTATGGTCAATTAACAGCCGACTCAACGGTGGATGAGTTGCAAACGGCTCGCGAAGACGTGGTGAGTTCTTACGAGGCGATGAAAACGGCAGCCAACACGGTGCAAGATGCTCGCATTGTTGGCGTAGAAACGGCTTACGCTGATCTGCAAAGAACAGTAGACGGTATTTCGGGTCGGGATACCCTGGGCGAGGCTGCGACTCAGGTAAGCGAGAGCTTGGCAACCGTGCAGACGGCTCGCGAACAACTCTACAGCGACTTGAGTTGCCCATAACTCTCCCGCTGGGGGTTAGGCGCTGGACACAGCGTATGACTGACTTGTGACGCAAAAAACAGCGGCTGATTGCTAATTGCGATCAGCCGCTGTTCTGTTGGGATGCCTAAAAAATCGTGTTGACTTTGTCGAGCCAGCGGGCAACATCCTTAGCGTGATAGGTCAGGATCAAGTCCGCGCCCGATCGCTTAAAGCTAGTCATCGTTTCAAGCACGACTTTTTGTTCGTCAATCCAGCCGTTGAGCGCGGCGGCCTTCACCATGGAATATTCGCCAGAGACGTTATAGGCCGCCACGGGCAGATCCGTCGCGTCTTTCACCTGCCGAATAATGTCCATATAGGCCAGAGCCGGTTTCACCATCAGCATATCGGCCCCTTCATCAATGTCGAGGGCGATTTCTTTGAGGGCTTCGCGGCTGTTGGAGGGGTCCATTTGATAGGTGCGGCGATCGCCAAACTGGGGAGCCGAGTCCGCCGCATCCCGAAAGGGACCGTAGTACGCCGACGCATATTTCGCCGCATAGGACATGATCGGAATATTGGTAAACCCAGCGGCATCCAGGCCTTCGCGGATGGCCGTAACAAAGCCGTCCATCATGCCAGAGGGCGCAATAATGTCAGCGCCTGCCTGGGCTTGAGAAACGGCGGTTTTCTTCAGCAATTCCAGCGTGGGATCGTTGAGGACACGCCCGCTCAGATCACCCACTTCCAGATAGCCACAGTGACCGTGGTCGGTGTATTCACAGAGGCAAGTGTCAACGGTGACGATCAGATCAGGCACCGCTTCTTTCACCGCCGTGGTGGCTTTTTGCACGATGCCGCAATCATGCCAGGCACCCGTCGCTTCGGTGTCTTTGGTATCGGGGATGCCAAACAGAATGATGGAAGGAATGCCCAGGTCGTAAACTTCCTTGGCTTCTTCGACAATTTTGTCGATAGACAGTTGGTAGACCCCTGGCATGGACTTGACCTCTTCGGCCACCCCTTCACCGGGGACTGCAAACAGGGGATAAATCAGATCATTAGTCGAAACCACCGTTTCGCGCACCATGCGGCGCAGTTGGGGATGGCTCCGGAGACGACGAGGACGATGAGTCGGAAACATAGATTGACAAATGCACTGAGCAGGCCAAAGGAGCAAACCCACGATCGCTCGCCGACACTGATGAGCAGGGACGCGATCGCAGAATGTTAAAAGTCTACGTTGCTGAGGATGCCGTCTTTACAACCTGCTTACATTCTGTAAAGTCCCGCAACTATAGCTATATTGCAGGAGTGCAGGGAAGCGGTTAAAGCGCAAGGCGATCACCCAAAAAACTCTGTACTACTCAGAACGATTGCTCAAATGCCGCAAAATTCGCTGTGCTGCTCCCAGTAGTCATTGGACGGGGCCAGGGGATTCTATCGTATGGGGTAGAAACACTGTCCGGCATGCGCTATAACCTCGCCTATCCTACTTACTCACCCACTGGAACGTCGTTCTAAAATAGAGCTAAACCCATCTAACTTCTGTCTCATGGCCTTAGAGTCGCCATCGCCACACTTTACCCCCACGCCGGAAGCTGTGGCCTATTTGCAACGAGTCTCACGCCTTGCTGCTAGTGGGCAAAAACCATCCGAAGCCGTTGACTTGAGAGAACTCGAAACTGAGACTTTAAGTTGGGCTTTTAGTGCTTTGATTGGAGAACAGCTGAAGCGATTAAAGATATCTGGGGAAAACACTGGCCTGGATGAGTTGATCGAGCGAGCGAGCACTTTTACTGCTAGAGGCGACACTGATGGCGATGCCTGTTTTTACTACACCCTAGGTACCGTATACGACTATCGCTACAGCCTGCACCATGATCCGCAAGATCTAGTCTGGGCTGAGGCCGCCTACCGTCGCGCTGCTGATGCCACCTCCTCGCCTAAGATAAAGCTTTTTGCTATTGAAAAAGCCGCCGATAGCCAATATCGACTCGGCATTGCCCGCACCCAAGACGGCGCGTGGTACGAGGGGTTGGCCCACCTGGAAGCCAGCCTGCACACCTATCGCGAGGCTGCGAGTCGCCTGGGCCGCGCCGACGCCCTGCAACAAATGGCCCGCACCCACTACCTCATGGGCAACTTCGACAAGTCGCGGCTGTACTTTCGCGATGCCCTGCGGCTCTATCAGGCCGAGGCCAACCCCCTGGGCGAGGCCAACTGCCGCACCGGGCTGGGACGGTTGCTGTTGCGGCTCAACTTTGTGGAGGACGCCCTGGCGGAGCTACGGCAGGCTTGCGACCTGTATCGCCTGCTCGATCAGCCCACTCGTCTGCAAGAAGCCCAAGCCACTTATGAACTGGCCCAAAAGGTGAAGAAGAAACAACCTCTATGAGCACCTTTGACGATCTCTTTCAGGCTAAAGATGACCTATACGAGCAGTGGAACCTAACAGCGCTCCCCTTCGCCGAAAGTGCCGAAAAGCTCCAGCAGTTGAGTCAGGTCTTCACCGGGCGGCGGGATGAGCTGAGCCAGGTGATCAATCAGTTCAGCAGCCGCGATGCCAAATCCATCCTCGTCTACGGCTGGATCGGCATCGGCAAAACCGCCTTCGTGCGGGAAGTGCTCGAAGGGTACGATCGCAACCTGGGCGATCGCGTCCTCACCGCTTCCATCAAGCTGGAACCCCACACCGACCTCGCCACCGCCGCCCTCATCGCCCTCGCCCGCGAAATGCCCCACGACGACTGGGCACAGTTTCAGCTCAATCGGCTGGGGCTGCGGCCAGATCGCGACCTCTACAACCGCACCACCACCGCCGGGGCCAACATGGTGTTTCAGGGCACCGTCGAAGAACAGCGCGTCAATCCCGAAGCGCCCCAGTTCCCCAACCTCAGCTTCGAAGACCTGCTGGAACGGGCCATGGCGAAACACGACCGGGTGATTATCGCGATCGACGACCTCGACAAGCAAGACCCCGCCGTGGCCCGCCAACTTTTGCTCAACGCCCAGGGGTTGCTCAAAGGTCGCGCCTGGTTTTTGTTCACCGGGCATCCCTCCGGCATTACCCGCGATTACCTGATCCGCGATCGGGGCCTCTTTGACCTCGCCCTCGAACTGGGGCCATTGGACGAAGACACCAGCTACACCATGCTGAAAAACTACCTCGCCAGCGCCCGTCGCCACCCCCCAGATCCCGACGATGAAGCCGCTGCCGTGCATCCCTTCACCCCCGCCACCGCCCGCGACATCTGTCGTGTCGCCGAAGGCGTCCCCCGCTGGCTCAACCGCATGGCCAGCTATGTCCTCCTTAAAGCCGTTGACCTGAAGGCTCCGCAGATTACCCCGGAGGTTTTGCAGGCGGGACTCGACCACGCCCGCGACAAACTCAAGGGCCAACCCGGCCTCACCCCCCAAGACTATTACGTCTTTGAAATGGTGCTGGAACGGCGCATCCTCTCCGACGACACCATCACCCTGGCCGAGCTCGAACAGCTCAAAATGGAAGCCTTCAGCGAGATTATGCCGATTCTGGATAAACTCGTCGCCGCCGACCTGCTCAAGCGCCTGCCCACGGAACGCGCCAGCGCCTACGCCCCCATGCCCCTGCTTAATGCCGACGCCGCCCCACCCGCCGCCCCCGATGACCCATCGTAACGGTACGGCTTTCCTTGAACTGACCAACCGTTGCGCCTAAAACCGCTCGACGTTTTCTAATCCAGGGGATAGAGGCGATCGCGCGGCTTCGCCACAGGTACGAGGGGTGGGAAACATCTTGGTGGGATTCGCCAGCCCTTGAGGATTCCAACTGGCGCGGACCCAGCACATGGTTTCCAGGTCGGCAGGGGAAAACATATCCGGCATGTAGCAACGCTTATCGGCCCCAATGCCGTGCTCACCGGAGATGCTGCCGCCCACTTTGACGCACAACTTGAGAATGTCGCCGCCCAGTTCTTCCACGGCTTCTAACTGGCCAGGCACTTTGTTGTCAAAGAGGATGAGGGGATGTAGGTTGCCATCCCCAGCGTGAAACACGTTGGCGACGCGGTAGCCATGCTTTTCGCCCAGGGCAGCAATTTCCTGCAACACATAGGGCAACTGCGTGCGCGGAATCACGCCGTCTTGCACGTAGTAATCGGGGCTGAGTTTACCCATGGCGGCAAAAGCGGCTTTGCGACCTTTCCAGAGGCGCAGACGGTCGACCGGGTCGGCAGCAATGGTCACGTTGCGCGCACCGTTTTGTTGGCAAATGGCGGTGATGCGATCGCGGCTCGCAGCGACCTCCGCAGGCAAGCCATCGATTTCGATCAGCAAAATCGCCTCGGCATCACGGGGATAACAGTCCGTTTTCACCACGTCTTCCACGGCGTTGAGGCTAAAGTTATCCATCATTTCCATCCCAGCAGGAATGATGCCCGCACTGATGACGTCAGAAACGGTGGCCCCCGCCGCTTCTACGCTGGTGAAGTCTGCCAGCAGCACATTAATCGTTTCCGGCGCTTTGAGAATCCGCAGGGTGATTTCTGTGACGATGCCCAGGGTGCCTTCAGAACCGACAATCAACCCCACCAGGTCGTAACCGGGTTGCTCGCCCACGGCACCACCGACGTCCACAATTTCGCCATCCGGCAGCACCAGCTTCACGCCGAGAATGTGGTTAGTCGTCACGCCATATTTCAAGCAGTGGACGCCGCCGGAATTTTCGGCCACATTGCCGCCCACGCTACACACACTCTGGCTCGAAGGGTCGGGCGCATAATAAAATCCGGCACCGCTGACGGCCTCGGTGACCCAGTTATTAATGACTCCCGGCTGCACGACGACTCGCTGGTTGTCATAGTCAATGTCCAAAATTTGCCGCATCGTGGCGGTGACGATCAGCACCGCATCCTCAACGGGCAGCGCCCCACCAGATAAGCCCGTGCCTGCCCCCCGAGGCACAAAGGGCACCTCAAACTGGTGACAAACCTTGATGGCGGCGGCGACTTGCTCTGTGGTGCGGGGCAACACAACTACCGGGGGCCGCTGGCGATAGCTGGCGAGGCCGTCACATTCGTATACCAACAACTCTTCTTTGCGGCGCACGACCTGGTTTTTGCCGACGGCTTTTTCGAGGGCGCGAATGATGGGTTGCCAGTCGCGCTGGGTGGTCGGGGCAGTGAGTTGAGCAACCATGGGTTTAGGAAACGATCCACTTGCGGCAGTATGTGGTTTTGATTTTATCGTTGCGGCGAGCGCTCTGGGCAGTCGGAGCGGTTCGTCTTGAGCAACTGACTTCGTGCTGAGTTCCCGAACCGACTGGCAAGCAATAGGGTTGAGTGCCAGTCATTCTGAACGGTGCAAGCTCATCGAACAGTCACAGGATACGCTCCTGGCAACCCGCTCGGGGATGCGGATCAACGGGGTTGAGCTGGAACAGGTTTGCCACGCTGTTGGCAGCTGAAACTATCAGGATTTTGGTCAGCCCCAGCGTAATAGTGAATAGCCCCTCCCTTCACTGTTTTGCACTGCCATGCAAATTCCCCCGCCGCCGCCACCCACCTATCCCCCGCCGCCACCGCCCCCGCCGCGGCCAACCTATCCGCCACCGCCGCCCCCCATTCTCTTTGGGCCGGAGCCACCCCGACCGCCAAATCCAGAAGCGGTGGTGCTCACGCTGGCCTGCGACCTGATGTTTCTCTCGGTCACGATTGGCATTGGGATTTTGCTACAGATTTTGGTGGCGACGGTTTGGCCGCCGACCATCAGCGCTGTGGAAAGAGACATGATGGAGTGGATGCCGTTTTGGGCGGTGGTGACCACGAGCCTTGGCTATCTGATGCTCGACGGTTGGCGTTGTTGGCGGCGACGATCGCAACTCCCCTTTCAGGCTGAGGCTAAGGCGATTTATCTCATTTATTGGCAGCGCTTTGAGCTGGTGATTGATGCGATCGCCGCCCATCTGCTGTTGTTGTGTTTATGCCTGCTGCTGCCATATCACCCCTTCTTTAGCAAGCTATTTATGGCGGCGGCGTTGGCGTTGCTGGCATTTGTCTTGGGCCGGGGTATGCCAACTCGGCAACTCGCGTTTGTGGCTTCCACGGGGGTCTTTACTGTGGCAATGCTGGTCATTGCGATCGCCGTGACCGTCAGCGCTTAAACCTTTGGCTCGAACCATTGCCTCCCGCCTCTTTAATAGTCGTCCCACGGTGACGATTCGGTAAGTCTCTCTGAAACACAAACCCCTGCCTGCTCCCAGCAGTCATGCAGGGCTTTCGTCCGGCGTCCGATTACGCGAACGCCGAGCAGTTCCTTTTTTCAACTCATCTGGACTGGCCTAACCATCAAAAGCGCTGATGACTGTCGGTATCGGTTAAACGTCTTGGCCACTGAGCCGATGCAGGGCCAGTCCTTGAGGAAAGCACCGCCATAACTGCGGGGTCTAGTGTTACTGTCACAGCAAGGCATTAATCGACTGAGGTAAAGAGATGAGGTACCTCCTGGCGGGAGACATTGGCGGCACCAAAACCATTTTGCGGTTGGTAGGGGCGGATGCTGCCCACTTACAAACCTGCTATGAACGGGAATATGTCTCGAAGGACTTTCCTGATTTGGTGCCAATGGTGGAAACCTTTTTGGCGACCGCCCAGGAACAGGGGGCAGACTTTGGTAAACCCACTCGGGCCTGCTTTGCGATCGCGGGGCCGGTGGTTAACAATGCCTCGAAGCTCACTAACCTGACGTGGAATCTGGATGGCGATCGCCTCGCTCGCGACCTGGAACTTGAGGCCACGGAACTCATCAACGATTTTGCCGCGATCGGGTATGGCGTGTTGGGCCTTGAGCCGGATGATCTGCATACCCTGCAAGCGGGCACCCCAGACGACCAGGCACCGATCGCCATCATTGGGGCGGGCACGGGCTTAGGCCAAGGCTTTCTGATTAAACAGGGTGAGATGTTTCGGGTCTTTCCGTCCGAAGGGGGGCACGCGGACTTTGCCCCCCGCTCCGAGCTGGAATTTCAGCTGTTGAAATATTTGCTGGACAAACACCAGATCACGCGAGTGTCTGCCGAACGGGTGGTGTCGGGGCAGGGGGTCGTGGCGATTTACCAGTTTTTGCGCGATCGCGGCATCGCCCACGGCACGGCAGAACTCGCCGAAGTGGTCGAAACCTGGGAAAGAGAAGCGGGTCAGACCAAAACCGTAGATCCGGCGGCGGCGATTTCCCAAGCGGCGCAGCAGGGCACCGATAGCCTAGCGGTGCAAACCATGAATTTGTTTGTGGGGGCCTACGGTGCAGAAGCGGGAAATCTGGCCCTTAAGCTGTTGCCCTATGGCGGGTTGTACGTCGCCGGGGGCATCGCCGCCAAAAATTTGTCGCTGATGACGGCGGGCAGTTTTCTCGATGCGTTCATTCATAAAGGGCGGGTCAGCAAGCTGCTAGAGGCGGTGCCCGTACACATTGTCCTCAATCCCCAGGTGGGGCTGATTGGCGCGGCCCGGCGGGCTGCCGGACTGTAGCGGAGCAACGCGATCGCCCCTGCCGACGACGGGAAATTTCGGGGCGATTCGGCGATCGGGTATCCTGAGGCAACAGGGGTGGAGGCTCGCCACAGCCGTTTCATCCTGCCGGAACTGAGCGATGGAACCTGGTGCCATCGCCACGTTGCCACTGTTTCAAAGCTGCGTAATTGCGAGTATGGCTGGTCATAGTAAATGGGCGAATATTAAGCGCCAAAAAGCACGGGTTGACGCGGTGAAGGGCAAAACCTTTGCCAAGCTCTCGCGAGAAATTATCGTCGCCACGCGAACTGGGGGGCCGGATCCGGCGGGCAATTTTCAATTGCGGACGGCGATCGACAAGGCGAAGGCGGCGGGCTTTCCCAATGACAATATCGATCGCGCGATCGCCAAAGGGTCGGGCCAACTCAGCGGCGATGATGCCCTCGAAGCCATTCGCTATGAAGGGTATGGTCCGGGCGGCGTCGCTGTCCTGATCGAAGCCTTGACGGACAATCGCAACCGCACGGCAGCGGATCTGCGCGCTGCGTTCAGCAAAAATGGCGGCAACTTGGGCGAAACAGGCTGCGTCGGCTGGATGTTTGACCAGAAGGGCGTTGTCACGGTCGTCGGTCCTGTCGATGAAGATGCCTTGCTGGAAGCGGCGATCGAGGGCGGGGCCGAAAGTTATGAAGCGACCCAGATCGATGACGATCGCGACGGCTTTGATGTGTTTTGTGACCCCAGCGATTTAGAGACCCTGAACAATGCGTTGCAGGCGGCGGATTATGCGATCGCTCAGGTCGAAAATCGCTGGATTCCCAGCAACACGATTGACGTGACGGACACTGACCACGCGCGATCGCTGCTCAAAATGATGGACGCTTTGGAAGACCTCGACGACGTGCAATCAGTCACTGCCAACTTTGATATGGCCGAAGATCTAATGGCCGCCAGCGTCGCCTAATCTTCGTACGTGGCCAATCGAGGTTCTGGGTGAACCCGCCAAAATTCATGCCGATGGAGCTTCGCTGTGAATGACTTGATCGGCTCCTCGTACTGGTGGTGATGAGGGCTAGGTGGGGCTAATGGTGAAGCGATCGGGTCGAGTAGCCTGCAAAATATTGCTGTCCCCATCACTGACCCACCGAGCAAAGTGCTCTGCCATCGCGGGCACTAAGCCAAACGGACTGGTAAACCCAGAAAACACATACCCCCCCGACAAACCAGGGATCGCCCCCGCTAGCGGCAAACCGTCTTCGCTAAAGGCAACGCGGCAGGCATGCCACTGCCCCGGCACTTTTTCTAGCGCAGGTATCAGAGGTTCGATGCCCTGCCGAATCCGCTGTTCCCCTCGAGTGGCGTCGAGGGCGGGCTCTAATGCGGTGTTGATGCGACTAATCTGGCCGATGCGCAGACGTCCATCCGGGAACTGGACGCAGCCAGAATCGAGCATGGGGGGACGAATTTCGTGGTTGGGTTTGTCCCACAGATCATGGGTGTCGTCATCGGTGGCTTCGGCCTCGATCGCCGATCGCGTCAAATCGGCGGGCATAATCAGAGATCGCAGTTCCCAGTCCAGCGGCGGCGTTTCCACCAGTTCGGCATGGCTGAAATACACGGGCACTTTAACGCCAGCGGTTTTGATTAGTTCGCGCGTCAGTCCGCCTGCTGCCACTGCGACATTGCCCGCCGCGTAGGCTTGGGTCGGGGTCGTAACGCCGGTAATGCGATCGCCCATGCGGACTAATCCCGTCACCGTCGCGATGATGATTTGCCCACCTAAATTTTGCAGACCGTGGTTATAAGCCTTGACCAGGGCCGCCGGATCAACGTGACCGTGACGCACGGTCAGCGCTCCCGCGATCGCCGCTGCATTCAAATAAGGCTCTCGTTCCTGGGCTTCGGCAGCCGTAATGGGGACTGGCGGCGTCTCGACAGCGGCGTAGCGTTGGGCCAGCGCTTGAGGATCTTGCCCAGGCTCCACTGTCAGCAGCAAGTCGAGTTCCCGATAGTGATGAGGCACACCCGTTTCATCGGATAAGGCGGTATATCGCGCTCGGCTCTCGCGATAAAGCTGGCGCAGCATGGCAGTGTCGCCAGACCAGTGGGGCACCCCACCATAGGTGTATCGCGTTGCACTTTCGGGGCTGGGAGATCGTTCCAGCAGCAGCACGGCTGCTCCCTGCTTGGCCAGCTCATAGCTCAGGGCCGCGCCCGTCAAGCCGTTGCCGACCACAATCCAGTCAAAGGTGGGCATGACGATTTAAGGATGAATTTGCGAGAGGATGATGCGCAGGCGATCGTAATCGTCCTTGAGTTGCACGTTGAGAATGCGGCCAGCCTGTACCAGCCAATCGCGATCGAGCTTACGCAATTGATAGACTTCACGAATCACAGCAGCAATCAGGCCATCGATTGGCGCGCTGCGCGTATCCATCAGCGTCCGCAAAAAATCGAGCTGCTCGGTAAAGGTGACCACCTCTTCGGGCTGGCAACGGTAAACCGCCTGGTGTACCTGCGGGGGACGCGGTGGCAAATGTTGATAGATGATATTGTCGCCAGCAGGGCAAAACCCCACGATCGCTACCCGAAATTCGGTTTTCAGCATGGCAAAGATCTGCGGCTGCTGTTCCCGGAGTTCTGCCAGAGAGAGCCCCAACGCCGTGGCCCGATGCACCGAATCTAACGGGCTCGTCGTTGCGTGGTACACCACACCATAAATCTGGTTGCCAGAGTCTTCATCAGCGGCCCTGACCCAACTGCCAAAGGGCGGCATCTGCGCAAAGTCTAAGGAATCCGGTTCTAGGCACTGAGCCAAAAACTCCGTCGTCGAGGTCTCAATCACTTCGGCAATGTGACCGGGTTGCCGTGACTGGGTGGCTAGCTGCGGTAAAGGCAATCGCATACAAAAAGACCTGGGTAGTGGAGGCAGGCGAACTTAGGACTGAGCACTTAAATCAGCTCCTCAAGACCAAAAGGTCGCGGTAAGGGTTTGGCAATGCCCAACCCCAACGGTCAAGGAGGCGATCTCAAGCACCCTCCTTACTTTTTGCCCCGCCGCTTGTCCAAAGCTTCTAACTCAGTCGCATTAAACGTTACGAGCTTGTCCCAGTTGCCCCCTTCAAAGAGTACGGCTACTTTGCCATCCGAAACGCGCTGCACTTGACCTTGGAATCCGTAGTAAGTGTCGTCCAGATTCACGACACGAACCGCCGCACCAGGAAAAAGCATACTCTTTGAGTTCCTAAAAAGTTCGCTACTCCATTCTTCTAACACAAAACCGTGAGGTTCTTGCATCACAGCCCGCTTGGCGCAACGCGATCGCTAATCACACGCATTGCATTTTGATATCGCTACATCAAACTGCAATGCCCAAAGAACGTTCTCTAAAAAAAGAATGGCGAACCCGGTCTTGGATTTCCTCAGTTATCGCTGAAACCAGGCCGTCAGGGCCACAGCTAAGCCATCGGCGGCATCGTCAGGTTTCGGAATTTTGGGCAACCCCAATTCGCGCATCACCGATTCTTGCACCATGCTTTTGTCGGCGTTGCCATAGCCCGTCAGCGCCTGCTTGATTTGAGCTGGGGTAAATTCCACTGGCGTGAGGCGATGCTGGGCAAGCACCAACATCACGACTCCCCGCGCTTGAGCCACCAAAATGGTGTTACCCATGCGATAAAAAAACAGCTTTTCTAACGCGACCAAGTCCGGCTGAAATTGTTGAATCAAGCTGTGCAAATCGTCATGGAGGGTGCAGAGGCGATCGCCGACCGGAGTATTCGCTGGGGTTTCAACAATGCCAAAATCGACCACCGCAGCGCCCGCTGCAGTGGCCGTAGTATCGCCCCCGTCAATGACGCCAAAACCCAAAATCGCCAGACCTGGGTCAAGCCCCAGAATCCGCTGGCCCACTAGCGCGCCCCGACTGGCTGTCGCCCATTGGTCGCCGCATCTTCGTCTTCAAGCGCCACACCAAAGACCTGACTAAAGACCTTCTCAACCTTGTAACCAGAATCAATGGACTCCAGCGGATCTTTCCGCAAGCGGTGCCGCAAGCACATCACGATCACGGTGCGAATGTCATCCAGAGTCACTTCGGTGCGCCCTTCGTAAGCGGCTAGCGCTTTCGCCGCGCGATTCGTCACAATGTCGCCGCGCAGGCCATCTACATCTAACTCCGAGCAAACTTGAGAAATCTTGATGCGGAAGTCGTGCTCAATGGTGACCTCGGCCAACCGTGCTTGGGCATCGGTAATGCGCTTTTGCAAGGCGGTTTGGGGCTCAGCAAACTTTTCTAAATAGCTCTGGGGATCTTGGTCAAAGTCCGATCGCTGTTCCACAATCTGCACCCGCAATTCTGGGTCACGCACCGTTCGAATCTCAGCGTGCATACCAAAGCGGTCTAACAACTGGGGCCGCAACTCACCTTCTTCAGGGTTGCCGGACCCCACCAAAACGAACTGGGCCGGGTGGCGAATGGAAATCCCTTCCCGCTCAACGGTATTCCAGCCCGAAGCCGCTGAATCCAGCAGCACGTCAACCAGGTGGTCGTCCAGCAGGTTCACCTCATCCACGTACAAAATGCCGCGATTGGCTTTCGCGAGGAGACCCGGTTCAAAGGCTTTGACCCCTTCAGACAAGGCTTTTTCGATGTCGATGGTGCCACAGACGCGGTCTTCGGTCGCGCCCAGTGGCAAGTCGATCATCGGCACTTTCTTGGCTGAGGTGGGCAGCGTGTCGGTGCCGCGCTCACGTTGAATATCGGGATCGCTCGGCGCGCGGCTAAAGGGATCGTCCGCCACGACTTCGATTTCGGGCAATAGGTCAGCCAAGGCGCGAATCGTGGTTGATTTGCCGGTGCCGCGATCGCCCATGATCATGACGCCGCCAATTCGCGGATCAATCACATTCAAAATCAGGGCCAGTTTCATATCTTCCTGACCGATTACAGCGGTAAAGGGGAAGACAATGCGGCGCGGAGTGGTCGAACGTTCAGCAGTCGCAATCACAGGCAAACAACTCTCTTACAAATTCTTGAGAACAGGCTTTCAAAAGTGAACCTTTATTGTGCCATAGGGGTTTGCGCCTTCACACTCCCTAGCCAGATAAATTGTGGAATCAGTTAACCGCCTATTTGCAAGCAATGGTTTGGTGCCGTGGTTCATGCTTCCTCACCGATTAAGCAATTGTTGTCTTGATCGAACCGAGTGGAACAGTTATCAATAAGGTGAAGCAGGTTCCTGGCCATATGTGACGACACTAACCGCTGGACAATGAACGGTTCGTCAGTTAAGCCATTCAACTGAGACAATATTGTTGTAAATGCTGAGCGATCGCAGAGGCCTTGACTGGCGGTGTTGTGACTGCTTGCAAAGACTGCTCCAGATAATTTTGGTAATAACCTTGGGCTCGCCGACTCAAGCTGTTCACAGTCGCATCATCTTGTTCTATGGCTGCCATCACTGCCCGTGGGGTCACGGCCAATACCTCAGTCTCCTCGGGGGTCGTCATGACCACATCCGGCAAAGGAGTCCCTAAAAATAGGCTCATTTCACCCAACACATCGCCGCGTCTAAATCTTTCTGTTGGTGCTTGGGGTTGATAACTCAAAAATGCTCGCCGTTCCTGAGGGTCAGAAATTTCCTGCCCTAACGCCTCATACAAACAATATGCCGAGGCGACATCTTGAGCTTTACGTTGGGTCAACGGGAATGCAATGGGACCAATATGACTCGCTAATTGGCTAGCGGCTCGATTGAGCAGTCGGGGATTCAGGGGGTAGCGTGATGAAGTTTTGGGCCGACGGCTAAACGGAGTAAATGATGGAGTAAATGTTTGACTGCCCGCTGGCTTGGTCGCCTCTAGTTGAATCTCGATTTCTCCTTTGAGCACGATGATTAGCGCCTCTGGCGGAAATGTTCGCTTGGTCAGCAATTCACCAGTATCAAAAAGCAACTTTTGGGAATTTTTGATGACCCCCTGCTGGGCTTGGTGACTCAACTCTTGGAAGAACTCAATGCCTTGAATAAGTGGCTGAATGTGCTTGGACTCACTCAATTGATGCTGATTGCCAAAGCCAGCTCGGCTGAGCGCGTACCACAGCCGACATCGGATTTCTGAGTCGGTGTGAATCTCTGCCTGGTGATGACTTTTGGGGTAGTAGAAAAGCCGATACTGAGTTTCATCAAGACTGTATATCCCCATTCGGGTGAAAACAGGTTGGTCGACATCAATGTTGGGATTAGGCGTATTTAAGACGGCATTAGTGGCAACTTCAGCAACTTTGCCAGGAGGAACAGTCGCAGGAGCCGTAAACTCTATCGTGCGATATACCGAACTGCCAGTTGCGATTACGCCAATTAAGTTTTGAGCAATTGAGCTATTCGGCACGTGCAAAATCTCTCCCGAATTCAAGCGAATTTCGGTTGATCGCCAATCCATTTTGGCGATGTTACCTTCGTATCCGTTAAACCGGACGCGATCGCCGATATGAAAGGGTTGGTCAAACTGAAGAAACACCCCCGAGAGAAAGTTGCCTAACGGAGTTTGTAAAGCAAAGCCAATGATCGCACTTGCGATCGCCGACGTTGCGGCTAAGGCCGTAATGTCGCGCCCCAATATCGGAAAGATCACAAATGCGCAGGCAACATATAGGAGAATAGAGACAACGATTTTTAACAGATCAGAAGGCTGTTTGCGCGTGGCTCTGACAAACCAAACGTTAATGAGTAGGAAAGAAAGGATATCAACAACAATGATGCTGAGCCCAACTAGCACGATCGCCTGAAAAACCTCGACCAAAGCTTCCGGGGTCGTCTGTGGACTATTGATCAGCAGTAAATAAACGAATAGCGTGAAACCCGTTAAGGCACTCACCAGGATAATTCTTGAGTTAAGCATGCAGCTGTATGGAATGATCAACAGGGCTAACGAATATTTTCTTCTTTATTCAGTAGCGCTTTATTCAAAGTCGTAATCAGTCGATTAATCGATCGATTAAGTCGCCCAATGGCATCCGTTCTGTCTTCGGGTAATTGACTCTCAATTTCGGTTTCTCTCAGGCTGATTTCTTCCACGAGTTGAGTGATTTTCCCCAGGGGAATCGTGAGCCACTTCCGAACGATAATGCTCAAGGCCGCATAAGCTAGTAAGAAAACCCCAGCAATCAGTACAAGATAGGAAAAGACAGAACTAATTGCCTGCTGATCCTGAATCTCTGTCGGAACCGAGATAATTCTCGTTCCAATTGTTTCATTCAGCTCCCAGCCAAATCCGTTAGAGCGCCCATAGGTTTTGATAAGTCCTGGAGGGGCAACATCTGGTGTGCTATGACATTCCAGACAACTGGTTGAGTTGACGCGAATCGGCTCCGCGACGAATAATGTGGACTGCCCACCACGATTAACGCGTTCGTCAACGACCTCATTTGCATCTGGATTTTGAATAAAATACTGAATCAGCTCTACTTGCCACGCCTCAGCTAAGTCTTTAGGGTTTGTAGGATTGAGGGCACGCTCACTATAGCTATAACCAGGATAGTCTTCATTCAATCTGTCAAAAAGTTCCTGAGCGGCGAAAGAAGGTACTGTTTCTCTGACAAAACCATCATCATTGATTGAGAGTGGCTCGATTCTTTCGGTTGTGTAGTTACGAGCCGAAATTGCTGTGCTGAGTAAAATCCGTGCGGTATTAGCAACATTGGCACGGGCATCCTGCTTTTCTAGAATAAATGCAGAAGCACCAGCAATTAGCCAACCCCCGAAAAAGATTACTAAAATAACGATGGCTAATCGATTTTGAAGCTTCATGAAATCCTGGTTTACTACTTCATGGCTTGATTAAAACGAGAGATCGATTTTCACTGCTGTTCTAGATAAGCCATTGAATGGCTGAACAAAATTCATCGTAGCAAGCATGAACTTGCTACGAATAGGTTTGGGAGATGTTCACTAAAGAAACCGAGTTTCCGACAGGGAAAATTTTCTCTTTTGAGCCGGTCTACTGCGCTAGAGGACCTGCAATGATATCAATTATCTCAAAGGCCTAATGACTATCTGTGGACCTATGCAATTCAAGCTACGAGCTTATGTTAGGACTTTTTGAAGATAGTCTCAAGTTCAAAGATACGATCTGACTGAGTGTTTGTCAGGGAACGTATAGTGTTTTCTTGCTCTATTGAGGTGCAATCGTAGCAAGTTGGTGATCCATTTATATCTTCGTGAAGAATCTTTTGGGAAGACTTCTGCTGAAGCCTGGGCTAAGTCAGGATATGTTCTTACTAAAATGTTTGCTGAACGACGCCAGGGGAGGGATTCCGGTGATATCTAATGAACCTCACGAGGCCAAGAAAGGCGACAAATACTCAAAGAGCTAACCAGAGAGGGTGATCGCTTAAACGACGAAGAGGAATAGTCAATTTCCAGCTTCTTTGACCTTGCCCCATACCGGCATTTAGACAGACGATTTGGTGATACACAATTCTTAGCAACTCGCCAGGAGGAAGCTCGCAGGCCCAAGAGGCAGGGTTTCGGCGTCGTTTTGCGTTAGCTGTGATAACTAACAGTTTCGCGGCTAGCCAAGATTGCCGACATGTGAGGTGGACTACTAAGGTTCAAATTTTAATCGGCTATGATTGCACCAAATATCTCGCCAAGTTCCTGGTCTATTGCAGACATTTCTTGAGCGATTGGGTGAGATATCAGATCTGCTTTTAGGTTTGTTTGGAGAGTACTGTGACTATCTACATCGGTAATTTGTCGTTTCAAGCGGAGGAGGATGATCTACGCGAGGTGTTTGCTGAATATGGTGAGGTTAAGCGCATTAGCTTGCCGACCGATCGGGAAACTGGCCGGAAGCGTGGATTTGCCTTTGTGGAGATGGCAGAAGACGCCCATGAAGATAAGGCGATCTCGGAGCTGGATGGCGCTGAGTGGCTCGGGCGTGAATTGCGAGTCAATAAGGCTCGCCCCCGGAATGACAGTGGTGGGGGCGGTGGGCGACGCAATGATGGTGGCGATCGCCTCAAGAGTAATCCCCTCTAGAGGCAGGTTTTGGGGCCACTGTCAGAATTGAATATTACGAAGTAGATGCAGTCATGCTCTGAACTTTGCCTGATGGTAAAACTACCAGCGTGGTCAGGAAAAGACTGTTGTTCGGGCTTTCCGCAGTGATTCACCCAGCAGTGTGAAGGCATTGAAAGCGGTAGGTTGCTGGATTCACAAGGGTGGATTGCGGCAGCTTACCGCTTTTGTACTGTCAGGGAACCGGTGTTCGCGAGACAGTCGGCTCAATGCTAGCGCGATCGCGCCATGGTTGCCCCGTAAACTAAAAGGATAATTGAGGCGATAACCACGATGGGTACGACAGCAACCGGCGAACCGTTCATTAAGCTAGATCAATTTTTGAAGTGGCAGCAGGTCGTGCAGTCAGGCGGCCAGGCCAAGCAACTCATTCAAAATGGCTATGTGGAAGTGAACGGCGAAATGGAACTGCGGCGCGGGCGCAAACTCTTTGCTGGTGATGTCGTGGCGGTTGATGACCTTGTGTTTGAAGTTCACATGGCAGGCACGGCTGAAGCCACCGATTAACTCACCCCAATTCAGCGTTGCCAAAATCGCAACATTGCGCAGTTGCCGGAGAACTGCTGGCATCTTAGTAGCAGTTGTTACTAGAAAGGTGAACTGTGAGGAAGGTATTTTCGACTGCTTGTTTAAGTTGGGCGCTATTAACAGGAGTCGGCGTCATGGCCCCGATGATGACGCCCCCCGCGATCGCTCAGGAAGCTGCGATGAGAGTATTGACCGTGACTGGCCAGGGCGAAGACCGAATTGAAACGTCGATTGCTCAGGTCAGTTTGGGGGTCGAAGTCGAGGCTGACACGGCCGAAGCTGCCCAGGCAGAAGCCGCCCAACGGTCAACGGCGGTGGTGGCCTTGCTTCGCGATCGCAATGTCGGGCAATTGCAAACCACCGGCATCCAGCTCAATCCCCAATATCGCAACTTCGACAATCAGCGCGCCCTCACGGGATACACCGCCACCAATACCGTCAGCTTTGAAATGCCCATTGATGCTGTGGGCGCTCTGCTGGATGACGCGGTGACAGCGGGGGCGACCCGCATTCAAGGGGTGAGCTTCCGCGCCAGCGATGCCGCGATCGAGGCGGCGCGCAATGTGGCTTTACAACGGGCGGTTGCTGATGCTCAGACTCAAGCCCAAGTGGTGTTGGGCACGCTAGACTTCAACGCCGAAGAAATCGTCAGCATTCAAATCAACGGCGCGGCTCCCCCGATGCCCATCCCGCAACCTCGGTTGGCAGCAGCGGACTCTCTAGCGGCATCTACGCCTGTGATTGGCGGCGAGCAAACGATCAACGCGACCGTCACGTTGCAAATCCGCTACTAAACCACATCCCGGAGAGTTGGGGATCGATACCTTCCCGCTCTCCGGGATGATCTGGCAGGAGTATCGGGCAAATCTGCCCCCCTCTAACTATCAACTTTCTGGGGGCTGATAGCGATCGCAACGGTTCGGCAGCGCCAGCCCAGTGAGTCATCGGGCTAACAGACTGCTGAGCCCCCTTGACCAGCTGACAAAACCGCCACATCACTGGTTCTAGGGAAACCAGAGGAATGCGGACAAATTCTCCAAATCGGAATCATTTTCAACCCCCATCGATGCATGGAACCAGAGCGTGAGCGATCGCTTTGGCTAGTCACTTTTTCAAAAATGAGGTAAAAATGAAATATGAAACGATTGTGAAAAGTATTTCATCGGTATGGCAGCATCACTTTCTCTGCGGGGGGCATTAATCGGATCTGGACTCGCGATCGGGGTTTGGCTGACCGGGTGTGGAACGACTGCAACCGCGCCCTCCTCGTCCTCTCAAGAAGCTGCGACCACGTCAGAGACGGTTGCCGAGACCACATCAGAGACGGCCACTAAAAGCAAAAAGCAGGTTTTAACCACCTTCACGGTGTTGGCCGATATGGCGCAAAACGTCGCGGGCGACAAGCTCGACGTCCAGTCCATCACGCGCATCGGGGCCGAAATTCACGGCTATGAGCCGACCCCCAGCGACATTGTGAAAGCCCAAGAAGCAGATCTGTTGCTCTACAACGGCATGAATCTGGAGCGCTGGTTTGAGCAATTTTTGGGCAATGTCGAAGATGTCCCTTCTGTGCTCTTGACCGAGGGCATCGAACCGATTCCCATCGCCGAGGGGCCGTATACCGACAAGCCGAATCCCCACGCCTGGATGTCGCCCCGCAACGCGCTGGTTTATGTCGAAAATATTCGCCAAGCCTTTGTAGAACTCGACCCCGACAACGCCGACTATTACAACGCCAATGCCGCCGCCTATAGCGAAAAGTTGAAAGCGATCGACGCGCAACTCACCGCTGATTTGGCGCAAGTGCCCGATGACCAGCGCTATCTCGTGAGTTGCGAAGGGGCGTTCTCCTACCTGGCGCGAGACTACGGCATGAAGGAAATTTACCTGTGGCCGATTAACGCCGAACAGCAATTCACCCCCAAGCAGGTGCAGACCGTCATTGAGCAGGTCAAAGCTAACGACGTGCCCACCATCTTTTGCGAAAGCACGGTCAGCGACGACGGCCAAAAGCAAGTGGCCCAAACCACCGGGGCCCGGTTTGGCGGCAACCTCTACGTCGATTCCCTTTCCACAGAGGAAGGTCCCGTGCCGACCTTTCTAGACCTATTGGAATACGATGCCCGCGTGATTGCGAACGGGTTGTTGGCAGGGGCAAATGTGGAGTAGGCGGGAAATGGGCAGGGGAGCGGGGGAGATAGGGAGCAAGTGACTGGACATCATTGCGAGTGGACAGATAAACCCAAGACCTAAAACTCAAAACCTCAAAATTCAAAACCTCAAAATTCAAAATTCAAAACTCAACCAACGACTTACTATGCAAACCACAGTTCCCCCAGTTCCCCATCTCGATATCTCTGTTGATAACGTCAGCGTGACGTACAATAACGCCCGCTTGGCGCTGTATAACGCCAGTTGCACTGTTGAGCCGGGCACGATTACAGCGCTGGTGGGACCCAACGGTTCAGGCAAATCAACGTTGTTCAAATCCATCATGGGATTTTTGCAGCCGAACCAGGGCCGGGTGCGGGTGGGCGGTTTGCCGGTGCAAAAGGCCCAAAAGCGGCAGTTGATGGCCTATGTGCCCCAGGCTGACGAAGTGGATTGGAATTTTCCCGTCAGCGTGTACGACGTGGTGATGATGGGCCGCTATGGCTACATGAATCTGTTGCGGATGCCCAGTCAGAAAGATCGGCGCTTGGTGATGTCAAGTCTGGAGCGGGTGGGCATGGTGCCCTATCGCGATCGCCAAATCGGCGAACTCTCGGGCGGTCAAAAGAAGCGGGCTTTTCTGGCGCGGGCGCTGGCTCAGGAAGGCAAGGTGATTTTGCTGGATGAACCCTTCACCGGGGTCGATGTCAAAACGGAAAAAGGCATGATTGACCTGCTGCTGCAATTGCGGGCCGAGGGCCATACGATTCTGATTTCGACCCACGATCTGGCGTCCATCTCGACGTTTTGCGATCGCGTCATTTTGCTCAACCGCACGATTCTGGCTGAGGGCAAAACCGCCGACACCTTCACCAAAGAGAACTTGGAGATGACCTTTGGTGGGCTGCCCATCACTAAGCTCAAGCAAGTGTTTGATGCTGCCGAGGTGCGGGCATCGTGAGTCAGGTCGTGGTGGCGTCAGCCCTGTGGGACTGGTTAGTCGAGCCGTTCCAGTATGCGTTTTTGGTGCGGGCGATTTGGGTCAGCGCTTTTGTGGGACTGGTCTGTGCGGTGTTGTCCTGCTACATCACGCTGAAGGGTTGGTCGCTGATGGGCGATGCGATTTCCCACGCGGTGGTGCCCGGGGTCGTGGTGGCCTATGCGCTGAATATTCCCTTTGCGATCGGGGCGTTTGTGTTTGGCTTTGGGGCGACGGTAGCGATCGGCTATGTGAAATCCAAAACGCGCCTCAAAGAAGACGCGGTGATCGGGATTGTCTTCACCGGATTCTTTGCCCTGGGGCTGGTAATGATCACCAAAATCCCCAGCAATGTCGATCTGTTCCACATCCTATTTGGCAATGTGCTGGGCATTTCGCGCTCTGACATCATCCAAACCCTGATTGCTGGCTGCCTGACACTGATCATCATTTTGCTGCGCCGCAAAGATTTACTGCTCTACTGCTTTGACCCCAACCATGCAAAGGCGATCGGGTTGCGCACTGGGGTGATGTACTACACCCTGTTGTGTGTATTAGCGCTGACCATCGTGGCGGCCCTGCAAACAGCGGGGATCATTCTAGTGATTGCGATGTTGGTGACGCCCGGATCGATTGGGTATTTGTTGAGCGATCGCTTTGACCAGATGCTGCTCTATTCCGTCGGCAGCAGCGTCTTTGCCTGCGTCTTTGGCACTTATTTGAGCTACCACTTTGATTTATCAACGGGGGGCACCATTGTGGTGGTGCTGACGGCCCTCTTCATTTTGGCGATGTTTTTTGCCCCCAAATACGGCATTGTGGCCCAGGCATTACGTCAGCGACTCCACCACTCACCCGACGATGAGCCGCAGGTTGTGGTCGATCAATCCTGAGACTATTAATGGCTGTGACTGTGACTGTCTTCAGGGGCACTCTGCCGAGCCCCAGACCGGATCTTGCAGCAACCTGCGGTCGGCTTACGAAAGTTCACTATTCGGCTTTTTCGACAGGTTATCGACTTCTAGCAACGCCTGCTGAAATTCCTGCGCCCAGGCATTCGTCTCATTTTGAATTTCCAGATTCACGTTGCGCAAAAAAGTAAGACAGAGCAAAATCCCTTCTCGGGTTTCCTCGGCGGTTAGTTGCGGACAGCGAAACCGATAGTCCTCCCAATTGAGGCGAAAGTCTGCCTGCAACAAGGTCAATCGCTGCGCCGTTCGGACATAGCGAACCCAGCCACTGGTGTAACCACCAAAGCGATCAAGCGCAACAAACAAGGCCGCAAGGGCTAACGCGACTGTCGCCCACGCAGGCGATAACAGCGGTGAGCCATCGGAGCGTTCATAAATCTCACCAATAATGGGAATCACCCCAGCAACCGCGATCGCCAAAATCGACCCCGCGCGCAAAAAATATCCCATGCGACTTTTAGCCCGCTTGCTGGAGTAATACCAGTGGATCGCGTTGCCACACTCTTGAACCACGAATTCATACAGTTGCACTAGAGAATCCCACCGCTGCTCTGTATGCCAGTCGAGATTTTTGGGAAATCCCTGGGGAATCAAATCTGTTTTCTTCGCTGCACCCATATCGGCAACCTAAGGGAACTCAAGCAGTTCCCAACAAAAAATCTATAAGCGTCATCATACTGGAGTAATTTCGTCCGTGATTGCGCTTGAGCGGTTCAGTGCCGCCAGACCCACGGCACAAGTCGGTGTAGAACAGTGGCTGCCGCTTCGATCGCTTCTAAACTGGGCGATCGCTAACATCCAGCATGTCAAACACCAACACCGATTGATGAAAGGAGATCGCCTGCCTGCGTTCTCTAATCAGCATGGGTGCGGGAATATTGCGAACAGAGCAGGCTTCCTGCACTTCTGCCACATTATTGGCGTAGTTTTGAATGCTGTCGTTTTTCGACGCCGAAAAATGGGTTTTGGAACCGTCGTAGTCTACGCCAAGCCTACCGCCGACATCGAGATCGCCCATCTGGGCCTCAAATTCAGACAGTTCCACATAAATCCGGCAGGCTTACCGCAAGACGCCTCTGATCACGCTAATGGCAAAAATCTGGGAACCAATGTGGAAATGCAGCAGATGTAGACAGCCCAGCATGTCCGCCGCCTTTTCGCATTGATAATTGAGAGGCAGGCTAGCAGCCTAACCACAAAGAGCTGAGAATAGCGCCACCCCAATCGTTCAATGCCGCCGCTGAATCACCTGCCAAAACGGACAGCGACAGGGTGTTACGGCAGGTATCCGAATGTTGCAATTCTTAAAGCTTCAGGTACGTTCAGCCCCCCTACAGTTGATAGACTATGTGACAGTTGACTGAGCAGTGATTCACTTAGGCGAACCCCTTGCCCATAGGTTCTTTTGGGAAAAGATTGGGTTTTGTCTATTAATAATCATTTGCTGCCTGAGAGGTTGTCGTTTTCGGCATCGCGAGCTTGTACCAGAGGACTCATGGTAGATTCCCTTAAAAAGCCAGAATTACAAGAAGAATTACGCCCTGGGGTTAAGACGCCTACTAAGGACACTATCCTGACCCCCCGGTTTTACACCACCGACTTTGATGAAATGGCCGAAATGGATATTTCGGTCAACGAAGACGAACTCCAAGCCATTCTTGAAGAGTTCCGTGAAGACTACAACCGTCATCACTTCATCCGTGATGAAGAGTTTGAGCAGTCTTGGGAGCACATCGACGGCGAAACCCGTCAACTCTTCATTGAGTTTCTTGAGCGTTCTTGCACCGCTGAGTTTTCCGGCTTTTTGCTTTATAAAGAGCTAGGCCGTCGCCTCAAAGACAAGAGCCCCGTTTTAGCGGAATGCTTTAACCTCATGTCGCGAGATGAAGCGCGTCACGCTGGCTTTTTGAACAAAGCCATGTCGGACTTTAGTCTGCAACTCGACTTGGGCTTTTTGACCAAGAGCAAGAAGTACACCTTCTTCAAGCCGAAGTTCATCTTTTACGCAACTTACCTGTCTGAGAAGATTGGCTACTGGCGTTACATCAAGATTTTCCGTCACCTGGATTCACATCCTGAGAATCGGATTTATCCGATCTTCCGGTTCTTTGAAAACTGGTGTCAGGACGAGAACCGCCACGGTGACTTCTTCGCCGCTTTGATGAAGTCACAACCCCAGTTTTTGAATGACTGGCGGGCCAAGTTGTGGTGTCGCTTCTTCTTACTGTCGGTCTTTGCGACGATGTATCTCAATGACTTGCAGCGTAAGGACTTTTACGCGGCGATCGGGTTAGATGCTCGCACCTACGATATCGAGGTCATTCGCGATACTAACGAGAGCGCGGCTCGGGTCTTCCCCATCATTTTGAATGTGGATCATCCGGAGTTCTTTAAGGCGCTGGATAAGAGTGCCGAGGCCAACACGAAACTCGTGGCCGCTGGACAAGGCGATCAGCCTGCTGCACTCAAGTTCTTAAAGCGCTTGCCGCACATCGCGACCATTGGTGGTCAAATGATTCGGCTTTACTTCATGAAGCCGATCGATGCTGAACAGATGCGTGGTATCGTCCGCTAGTTTTGATTGCTGCTCTCAAGTTGCCAAAGCCCTGGTTTATGACTGGGGCTTTTTGCTGTATAAAGACGTCAGCGATCGCGGTTTGGCCTGGGCGCATCTCCTCTTTTAACATCGTGAACTAGGAAAACATTTTGCATTGTTGCCTTGATCGTACGTACACCGGGGGGCAATTGAGTCACCAACCCATCCAGAAGCTCGGCCAATGTGGGCTGGGAGGGCTGTTGATGCTGGGTGCTTTGATGGCCTCACCAACTGCAGCCCAGCCGGTGATCTCGCCTGCAATAGTCAGCGATAAAGCTCACCATCGCTGTGTCGAAGTCATGGGTGCGATCGCCCCTAAATCATCACTTCCGGCGTGTGATCGCTCCGATTCGAGCTCTGCCGAGGCGATCGTGGCCACCCCCATCCCCCCATCAAGTGACGCGACCGAGTTGCTCATCTCTCCTGATGAGCCGTCAGCGGTCTGGCCCGAGGCCGCGATGAATGTGGCTTCGGTGCAGCAGGTCGATGTTGACCCAGCCATTATTGAAAACAGTCCGGTCTTGCAGCGTTGGTTAGAAGACGTGCCCAATCTGGCTGTTGATATTGGTCATGATCCCGCCTTTCGGACGCGGGTACGGGTGGGATATGCCGAATTTCCGTCGACTGATAGCACCGGGGGCATTTACGTTGGGGTGCAGGATGTCTTTGTGGGGCGCACTCCGCTCACCCTCAGTGCAGACTATGCCACCAATGGTCGGGGCGATCGCCAAGAGTTTGGCATTGATGCCCAATACTATGTACTGCCCCTGGGGTGGTACGGCAACGTCGCACCCGTCATTGGCTATCGCGAGATTGAGACCCCATCGTTTGAAAGTAGCGGCATGAATCTGGGCTTGCGGGTCATCCTCATCCCTTCGCGGACGGGCACCGCTGACCTCTCAGTCACCCAAAGTTGGGTCGCACCGGGCACTGATCGCGAAGTAGGATTAACGACCTTTGCTGCCGGGTATGCGATCGCTGAAGACTTGCGTATCGGTACCGACATCCAAATCCAAAACACCCGTGAACGTCAAGAAAGTCGGGTCGGGATATTATTGGAGTGGATGCTGTAAAAACAATCGGAAAACAACAAAAAGGCAGGGGAATTCGATCAATTAGCACTGCTGTTGTGGTGATTCCCTGACAGACAGGGGAGTGAATGGTGAGGTGCAGGGAGCACCAGGAAAAAGTTTTCCCTAATCGGCATCGGCTTTTTCTCAGGGCGGGTTCGCCACGCTAACACCTGGCCCAGGGCAATTTTTTGGGCGACTTTCTCTATCTGTATTTAGGTCTCTGGTATGATTTAAAACTTGAAGTTGAGAGTTGCTCAACGAGTCTGCAGAGGTTGCTAACCCCTAGACCAGATCTGTTGTTTAGTTTCTGACGTTGATTCAAAAAGTAAGGTATGACTCAAGTCGTTGTAGGTGAAAACGAGGCGATCGAATCGGCATTGCGGCGGTTTAAGCGCCAGGTTTCAAAGGCCGGCATCTTTTCAGAGGTCAAACGCCGTCGCCATTTTGAAACACCCCAAGAAAAGCGCAAGCGTAAAGCCGTTGCACAACGCAAAAAGCGGTTTCGCTAAAGTTTTGGTCTCTAGTCCATAGCCTGCTGTTGAGCAATTGGTCACTCAATAGCAGTAGAGCTTTGCTGTTACAAAATCCTGGAGCTTAGCCGCATCTGGGACAAATTTGGAGCAGCCCTTTGGCCTCATTGGCGCGATCGCCCGCTGCTCATCTCCGGACCGGGTAAATGCTGAACACGTCCCCCTCCTCGCTACTGCCAACAGACAATAATCAGAGGGAAAATCATGGCCCTGGACTCTGAGCGGATGTGCTCAGAGCCGTGTCGTCTTTTTTCTAAACTTTTAGGAGCACCGGGGTGGAGCCATAGCGGAGATATCGCTGCTGGTAGAGCCAGGCAGCTTGGGTGATACCCAGGCGTCCCAAGGCGGTGGCTAACCCTTTGAAGGGCTGATAGGTCAGGGGGGAAGCGGTAATGAGAGCGATTTTTTCCCACTCTTCGAGCTGGAGCTGCTGCACCGTGGTGATTTCGGGCTGACGCTCGGTTTGAATCGCGGTCAGGCATTCGGTAAGAGTATCAGTGTGCCCACCTTGCTGACACCAGGGCACCAGATGATTGGCGATCGCGATCGCATCTCGAAAGGCCATATTGATGCCTTGGGCGCGGTTGGGCGCCATGGGGTGAGCGGCATCACCCATGAGCAACAGCCCTGGTGCTGACCACAGGGGCGCACAGCCCACGATGACATCGAGGAAGATCGGGCCCACCAATTCCGAGCGGTGTTGGTCAAAATGGGCGGCCAGTTTGGGCGGTAAGGCAGGAACGAATTCAGCAATCCAGTCGCGATCGCGCTGCCGTTTCCCGGCTCCCTTTTCGACAATCCAGCCAATTTGCAACCGCTCATCCCAAGAGGGATAAAACGCAAACTGGCGCTGGCGTTGCAGGCAGACGGTAAACACCGTTTCGCAGAGCATTTCGGCAGGGGCGGGCAGCTTAAACCACAGCACGTCAAATTGCGTCTCGGCTGGCTGGAGAGGCAGCCCTGCGAGTTGACGCAGCCGAGAATAACGGCCATCGGCAGCAATCACCAAGTCGCCTGAGAACTCTCGGGTCTGGCCGTTGTGGCTGGCCGTCACACCAATGATGCGATTCGCTTGTCGCAATAGAGTTTGCACTTGCCAGCCGGGATAAAACTGAAAATTGCCCAGGGGTTGAGTCCGTTCAGCGATCGCCGCCAGCAATGCCGACTGATGAATGATGTGGGTGGGGGGTGAACCGTTGGGGGGCCAGGGCTCCACTACGCGCATCCGTCGTTGCCCGTCGATGACAAAATCCCAGGCGTCGAGCGGCCGGTGGGGAATCTGGGACAAGCAATCCCCCAATCCCATATCGATGAGTGCCTGCACGCCCGCGGGCATCAACCCTTCGCCCCGAAAGACGCGATCGAACTGGACTTCTTGCTCAATTAACGTGACCGCAATCCCCCGCGTTGCGAGGAGATAAGCCAGGGCGATACCGGCGGGACCAGCCCCGACAATAATAATTTTTCGACCCATCGAAATTGACCTTGGCAGTGTGGCTTCTCTGCAATTACGGTATCGCTTGGTCGTCGGTGTGGCGATCAAACCGGGTGACGGGCAAGGGCGATCGCGGCTCCCCTCGTTGACCTTTCTCGACTCAGCCGTAAATGCATTGCAGTAGACCCGAGGTTTCAGGCTGGCCGATTACCAGGTCGCGCATATGCTCAAACGCCCAAAGATACAGCGGCTGCGTGGATTGGGCGGCAAGTTGGTGCAATTGATGAATCTGATCGAGATAGGTGGCAGCGGCATCGCCATGGGCCTGAAACCAAGCACTCATCGGATGGTCCCACTGGGCTAAAAAAGCGGCGAGCAGAGCGCGATCGCTGGTGCTGAGCTGGGAGGTAGCCTGGCTGGCCACGTAGAGTTGCTGGTCACTGGGGCGCTGGCTGGCGGTCAGGGCGGTGGGGGCGATCGTCGTCCAAGCATCGGCCCACAGCGGCACGGCCAACGCTAGAGAATATTTGCCCGCTGTCCCCAAGGGCAAGTGGCCTAAAGCGACCTGGCCCTGGCGTTGCAAAAAGGCCTGCAGGTCATCAAAACAAGGCTGCACCACCTCGCGCTGCACCACCTGCCCCAGCCGTAATCCGGCCTCGCTGTAATCAGCGGTGGGGGATTCCGAGCCATCAGCTGTCGCCAATGCGACTTGCTTGTAGGCAGCGTATAAGTCTTTTTGGCTCTGGGTTTGCAGGCAAAACCACACCTTATCGCTGACCGCATCTCGCACCTCGCGCTTAATCGCTTTGGGGTCGAGGGTGGGCGGTGGCCGATGCATGGTCTGCTTGATGGTCTCGATGTGTGCCTCTTGGTGCTGCATAGCGGTTGCCTGGGCTGTGACCTCCGCTTGCAGGGCTTGCAATTGTTCGGTCTGGGCGGCTGAGGCTGAGGCTTGTCCTGCCTGGGCTTGTAGCAGTTCGACTTGGCGCGTCAATGTAGCAATGTGCTGATCTTTGTCGGCCAACAGCTCATCTTTTTCTAACAGCAGGTGCGTTTGTTGCCGAATTTCTAGCGCATCCAGCCCCGCCCGCAGCAGGTTGAAATAGTGGGGCTCGCTGAGATCCACCGGCTTGGCCGTCGCCCCGGGAACGCAGAGGTAGCCCTGGCGATCAGGCAGTGACACCACAAACACCTGCCCTTCGGGATTTTGAATCTCGAGCTGACGTGACTGCCCTGCTTGTACCGTCCGCACCTGATAGCAACGGTGACTGTAATAAAAGTCAGCCTGACTCATGGCTGGTGCTGCTGTCGGAGCCGCCGTCTGCTGAACCGTCCCCCGGCCTGACTCCGGCAAACGGGACGGCGACTGGCGGTCAGCCGCCTGGGGCTGGGCTGGCGGATTCGCGGTTGACTCGGCTGCCGTTAGCGGTAATTGGGCCGGCTGTGGGCTGGTGAGGCGGATGGCGTGGTTTTGGGTCGCCACTTGGGCTACTGCGGTTGGCGATGTCGGAGGCCGCACGCCCACCAGTTCAAGCTGCAGGGTGGTATTGCCCTGCCATTCGTTGAGCTTGAGTTTGTAGGCAATGTCTAAGCGATCGGGCAGCGGACAGTAGGTGCCCCAACGCCAGGCGATCGCAGCTAGCTGGTTATTCGCATCATCGGCAACGGTGAGCTTCAGATGGGCTTTGGTCTGACCGATCGCGCGCTGCTCCACGACGCGCACATTCGGCGTCCAAAACACGGGATCAGGATTACCAATACCACAGGGATGCAGCTGGTCGAGCTGGTCGTGCAGGGCAAAGGTCAATTGGTCAAAGGTGGCGCGCACATCCACCGTCACCAAGGGTTTCAGGTGCTCGACTCGCAGGGTTTGGTTCGCAAAGTTGACCAACCGCGATTTGACCTGGCGCAAATGCTTGGCCAAAAAGGAGAAGCCGCCTGCGGCCTTGTGCCCGCCAAACTTAATCATCAGGTCGTGACAGCTTTGCAGCGCTTCAAAGACCTGAAACTCGGGAATACCTCGGGCCGAGCCGCGAATCTCCTTCTGCTCATCATCTTCATAGGTGCAGATGAACACGGGTACGCCGTAGCGCTCCACCAGCCGCGACGCCACAATGCCAATCACGCCGTGGTGCCAGTCGGGTTGCAACACGAGCAGCACACGATCGCGCACCAAGTCCACACTGCCGTCGGCAATTTGCGCTTCCACCCAGGCGATCGCTTCTTCCTCAATGCGATCGCACATCTCCCGCCGCTGCTGGTTTGCCGCCTCGCATTCCAGAGCCCGTTGCAGCGCTACATCGACATCGTCCGTCGTCAGCATTTCAATTACGACTTGCGGGTCGCCAATGCGTCCTACCGCGTTGATGCGCGGCCCCAGCCGAAAGCCAATGTCTTCGGGTTTCAGGGTGTCATTTTCTTCCCCCAGTCCCGCCACCTTGATCAGTGCCTGCACCCCAATTAGCCGCGATTTAGGCAACAGCCGCAGCCCACGCCGCACCCAGCGACGATTTACCCCAGTGAGGGGGGCGAGATCGGCGATCGTCCCCAGGGTAAACAGTTCCAGCAACGGCGTGGTCAAGTCTTGAATGCGACCCATTGCCTGGGCCAGACACACCGCCAAAATGTAGGCTACTCCCACGCCTGCGACGCCATAGTAGGGCGAATCTGGCGGAATTAATTTGGGATTCAAAATGGCGTGGGCGGGGGGAATCTCCGGCGGCACGTCGTGATGGTCGGTCACAATCACTGTCAACCCTAATTCCCGCGCGTGGGCGATCGGCTCTACCGCCGCGATGCCATTATCCACCGTGAGAATGACGCTCACCCCATCCGCGAAAAACTCTTCAACAATGCGAGTGTTGATGCCGTAGCCCTCTTGCATGCGGCTAGGAATGGCATAGTCAACTTGGGCGCCCAGATATCGCAAGGCCCGCAGTAGGAGTGCGGTACTGGTCATGCCGTCGGCGTCATAATCGCCACAGATCGCAATTTTTTCGCCCAGTTCGATCGCCTGCAATAGAATCTCGATACTCGGCTCCAAATCCGGAAACTCATCCAGCGGGGAAGGCAGCAGCAAGGATTCGGGATTGAGAAATTCTTGGGCGGCAGCAGGCGTCTCGATATCGCGATTGAGCAGCACCTGCGCGACCAAGGGCGAAAGCTGCAACTGCTGCGAGAGTCCCTTGGCTTCCCCCTTAAGAGCAGGCTGAATTTGCCAGCGCTGATCGGGCATCTTCAAACCTACCTCAGCCGAAGACGAGACCGGCGAGGCAGATGACCGAGGGGTGGATTTTGCTTTGGCCGGGTCACTCACCAACGGCTTTACCACAGTAATGCAAAATAGATCGCTTGCACTAATATATCGCTTCTAACCCAAATGGTACGACTGGGATGTTGGCGAGTTAAGCCGCGCCGGATTGCTTAGTGAATAACACTAAAACGGTTCTAATAATCAGCTTGACGTCATACATCAGGCTCCAGTTTTCCTGGTATTTCATATCTAAGCGGATGACGTCTTCAAATTTCTTGATATTTGATCGTCCATTCACCTGCCATTCACCCGTGAGTCCGGGTTTCACATTCAAGCGCTGCCATGCCGGAATTTCGTAATGGGCAATCTCGGCAGGGGTGGGGGGCCGGGTCCCGACCAAACTCATGTCCCCACGCAGCACGTTCCAAAACTGAGGGAACTCGTCGAGGCTGGTTTTGCGCAAAAAGCGACCGACCCGAGTGACGCGCGGATCATTTTCATTTTTAAACAGCGGTCCTTCCACCTCGTTCTTGACCTTTTTTTTCAAGGATTCCGCATTCACCACCATGGAGCGAAACTTCCAAATACGGAAGCGGCGACCCATCCAAGAACAGCGAATTTGACTGAAGAAGATCGGGCCGGGGTCATCAATTTGAATCGCGATCGCGATCGGCACCAACAGCACCGCCGTAATGCCCAAGCCCACCAGGCCACCCACAATATCCATCAAACGCTTGGCTTTCGAGGTGACCGAGGGATGGGTCGAACGGATCTGCCGTTCGAGTTGACGCGGCGGCAAGGGCAAGGCATCTTCGGCGGGGCGCTGCTGAGCAATGGTAAAAACCTTATCGAGGTTCGTCATGGTCAGCACCATCATGACTTGCGGCCCCACTTCTTTGAGCACCATATCGATCTGATGCTGCTCACACAAACGACGACAGATCACGAGAGACCCTAGCCCGCTACTGTCTAAAAAGGTCGTCGCCCCAAAATCGAGCGCAATTTGCCGCAGGTCATCGGGCTGAGCCTGAAAGACATTGCGACAGATGGCTTGAAAGTCGATCGCTTCATTGACCGCAAAGATGGGGGGCAGCATGACTGTACAAACGCCATGGGCAAAACTGGTGGTGATAGAAGACGAGGGGGAGTTTGGAGGCATACCAGTAACGCTTGCAATCTAGGACTAGTCGCGAACTATCAACAACAGCACGTTTCACCAGGTCAGACAGGGGTAGACCAGCCCCCTGGTGCGGCACTGCACAGAATCGAGCGGTGGAGACTAGTGAAATCAGCTTAGCCAAGGCTTAAGTGATCAAGAACTACACTAGCGGTTTAATCATACCGGAGAGATTTTCGGAACTTGCTGATGTAGGGTGCCCAGAAACTTACGGAAAATACTAATAGGACAGGAATTTCGTTCGGGCATCGAGCGCCGTACCCCCCACTCCAGCCCGGGAATCTCAGTAATATCCCTGGCGAAACTAAAGGGATACAGACGAGATGAGTCGGGCCGGAAACGCTAAGCTAAGGGCTGATTGATCAGCGAACGCCCATGCCCCTGCCTCTAACTCCGCCCCAAAATGCCCCGATCGCAACGACCCCGTTGGCACCTGGGGTCTATTTTTTAGGGGCTGGCCCCGGTGATCCAGACCTCATCACCGTGCGGGGACAAAGGCTGCTACAACAGGCCGATGTGGTGGTCTATGCGAATTCGCTGGTGCCGCCGCAGATGTTGAGTTGGGTCAGGGCGGATGCCGAAAAGGTCGCGACAGCCAATATGACGCTAGAGGCGATCGCCCCCCTGATGATTGAACGAGTCCAGGCGGGCAAATCGGTGGTGCGGCTGCAATCGGGTGATCCAAGTTTGTACAGCGCCATTCACGAGCAGATGCAAATCCTGACCACAGCAGAAATTCCGTTTGAAGTCATTCCGGGGATCAGTGCCTTTCAAGCGGCAGCGGCCAAACTCAATGCCGAACTCACCATTCCCGGATTGGTGCAGTCCATTATTTTGACCCGGATTAGTGGTCGCACCCAAGTCCCAGACACCGAAGAACTGGCCACCCTCGCCGCCCATCAGACCAGTCTCTGTCTTTATCTCAGCGCTCGCCATGTGGCCGCCGCCCAAACCCAACTGCTGGCGCACTATCCCGCCGACACACCCGTTGCCATCTGTTTTCGCGTAGGCTGGCCCGACGAGCAAATTGTAGTCGGGCCGCTGTCAGAAATGGCCGCCACAACCCAACGGGAAAACCTCATCCGCACCACGCTGTATATCGTGAGTCCCGCATTACGCGGCACGGTCGCGCGATCGCGCCTCTACAATCCAGAGCACAGTCATCTGTTTCGCCCACAAGCAAACCGCTAAAGCGCTCACCCCTCGACGCCCCAAGGCTCGAAACTCCATGATGGCCAGATTAATTTCCCTTCACATTTAATCCCCGGTAAGTCAATCGGGATATAGTAGATTCAGCGGATCCATCGCAGGCAAAGTCTGCTACAATCCCTTCAATGTCGCTCAGGCCAGTAGCTCATGTCAGTGACAAGACTTTTTTCTGAGACTTCTAACGAGCCTAGTTTTTACTACTTTGCCTACGGGTCTTGCATGTGCCCCGTTGATTTGAAGCGATCTCTGGGCGAAAGCACCCATCATTATGTCGTCGGGCCAGCCACCTTACCCGGCTATCGCCTCGGATTCTTTCGCAAATCAGAGCGTCGGAACTGTGGCGTGCTCGATGTGATCAAAGATCCCCGCCATACCGTTGAAGGCGTCCTGTACCGCTTGCCTCAACGCTTTAGTGCGCGGCTGGATGAGCGCGAAATTGGCTATCACCACGAAGCGGTCACGGTGCATTGCCAAGGACAAGTGTACGAAAACATCCGCACCTACACGGTGTGCGAAAAATTGACCCAAGAAATTGCCCCTAACGACTGGTATTTCAGTGTCGTGCTGCGGGGGGCTTATACCTGCGGTCTGCCTGAACCGTACGTCTGGAACCTGTTTAATCACATGCATCGCTTGCAGCAAACCCAAGGCATGGGACAACTGCTGAAGTCGGCATAAATTAACGCGATCGCGGCGGCGAAATCACGCTCCAGCAGGCTGATTTATTTTTCCGCTATGAAGCTTCATGAGGCAATTGCTGGGCCTTAGTCAGCCCTTTGCAAAGCGGCCAGATCGTTTCCGCAAATTGCTTTGAGGTTGCGGGTGATTTTAGCGATATCCCAATGCCACCACTGCACCGCTAACAGAGCTTGAATCGTGGCATCATCAAAGCGCTGACGAATCTCACGGGCCGGATTGCCCCCAACGACGCAGTAAGGTTGGACCGATTTTGTCACAACGGCCTGCGCCGCCACGATCGCACCATCGCCAATATGTACTCCCGGCATGAGCGTCGCTCCATAGCCCAGCCACACGTCATGGCCGATTACGGTATCGCCTTTGTTTGGCCACTCGGTCGGCATCGCGACTTCCCACCCTTGGCCAAAAACTGGGAAGGGATAGTTGGTAAACCAATCAGTACGATGATTCCCCCCGTTCATGATGAACTTGACATCAGAAGCGATGGAGCAAAACTTGCCGATGATGAGTCTGTCACCAATGAAATCAAAGTGATAGAGCACATTGCGCTCGAAATTATCAGGATTCTCAAAATCGTCATAGTAGCTATAGTCGCCCACGACAATATTCGGGCGCGTGACGATATTTTTGAGATAGACCAAGCGCGTTTGCCCAGTAATCGGATGACGGGTATCGGGGGCGGGACCGTAAGTCATAGGTTAGGGCTGGGCATCCAATACGAGCAACCAGGCTTGCGAGACCTGAAGGGTGGCCATCATCCACTTAAATGCAACAATTGCCAGCCGCTGTTTGCAGCTGTCAGGGGAGCAAGCGGCAAAAACATCAAGGACAGGAATGAACCGTTGCCTAAACCGCGATCGCGGTAGACTCAATCCCCGTAGCCGCCAAGTCTTCGCCGTGCCAAGCCGTGCCATCCAGGGCCATTTGCTCGATTAGGCTAGCCAAGCGCAGCGCTTTGAGGGCTTGTTCACCCCCCACAGACGGCTTTTCGCCCCCCCGCACGCAGTTCACAAAATGCTCCAACTCAGCGTGCAGCGGTTCGGTATTGCTGGTATAGACCTTTTCAATCAGCCCATCCTGCCGGTAGAGCACTTGACCGTAGCTGGTCATGGTGTTGGCCGTAGTCTGACGGTGAATCAGAATTTCATTGTTGAGAAAGTCGGCTTCGGTCAGAGAATTGCGACAGTGGGCGGCAATGCTGCGAATTTTGCGATGGGTGACTTTGCTGGCGGTCAACGTCGCCACCACGCCATTGGCGAATCCCAGGGTAGCCGTCACGTAATCGAGATAGCCGGAGTTAGCTGAACGGCTACCGCTGGCGGAGAGTTTTGCCACGGGGGCACCCGCCAGTTCCAGCAACAAGTCGATGTCGTGAATCATCAAATCCAGCACGACAGAAACATCGTTGGCGCGATCGGAATAGGGACTCATCCGCCGGGCTTCCAGCGCCAAGACTTCCTCAGTGCGCAAAACGTTATGCAATTCTTTGAAAGCAGGGTTGAAGCGCTCAATGTGCCCCACTTGCAAAATGCAGTTGGACTCAGCCGCGGCGTTGACCAACGATTCAGCTTCCACAATGTTGGCGGCAATGGGTTTTTCAATCAAAACGTGCACGCCAGCGCGCAAGCAGCTCATGCCCACAGAGTGATGCAGCCGCGTGGGCACCGCGACACAAACAGCATCAACTAAGTCAAGCAGGCTGTGATAGTCCTCAAAAAAGCGCACCCGGTACTTGCTTGCGGTGTCGAGTCCGAGCTCAATGTTGACATCAGAGACTCCCACCAGTTCTACGTTTTTGAGGCGACTCAGAACTCGGGTATGGTGTTGCCCCATGTTGCCAACCCCAATGACCCCAACCCGAATCGGGTGGGACGGCGTCGCTGGGACTTCAGTATTTGCACCATTCATAGATAGACTCATCGTGTTAGCCTGCAATCCTCTAAATAAGGAATTTCGCAACCCAAGTCGTCTGTGTGCCTTAGCAAGTTACGAAATTAAACAAGATATTATCACGCCTTTACTTTAGGGCTTTTTTGGCCCGCGCCATGATTTCTAGGACACCTCTGCAAAACGTCCTCTGTGTTAAGCGATCGCTGATTGGGAATGATATCCTGGGCGCTTGCGTGATTTCACTGTTTTGCACCTCAGTGTGATTGCTAGGCCGCCTTTCGGCATCTGAATCGCGCCACAGTTTTAGCTTCTTCCGTCACTTGACCAAGGCGACTGACCCGTAATCGTCAACCGCTGCAATTTATTATTAGTAGAGGTGAGTGCTGACTGAGATTTGCTCAACCAAAGCGGTAATCAGGTCAACAACGAACGTTAAAATATTAGGGTTAACACGCGATCGCGGTTTGTCATGACGTCTGCTGCCCCTGCTAAAACCCAGTACGAAGCTGTCATTGGTTTGGAAACCCATTGCCAACTGAGTACCGAGACCAAGATTTTTTCGCCCAGTTCAACCGCGTTTGGGGCGGATCCCAATACCCACATCGACCCCATTGTGTTGGGGATGCCGGGGGTATTGCCGGTGCTGAATCAAAAGGTCTTGGAATATGCGGTCAAAGCAGGACTGGCGCTGAATTGCCAAATTGCGCCTTACAGCAAGTTCGATCGCAAACAGTATTTTTATCCCGACCTGCCGAAAAACTATCAAATATCGCAGTTTGATTTGCCGATCGCCGAGCATGGCTGGTTAGAGATTGAACTAGTAGACCCGAAGACTAAGGATGTCAGCCGCAAGCGGATTGGCATCACGCGGTTACATATGGAAGAAGACGCGGGCAAGTTGGTACATGCGGGCAGCGATCGCCTTTCGGGTTCCGCCTATTCCCTGGTGGATTTCAACCGAGCGGGGGTGCCCCTGGTGGAAATCGTCTCCGAGCCCGATCTGCGGACGGGGCAAGAGGCGGCGGAATATGCCCAAGAGTTGCGGCGCATCATGCGGTATCTCGGCGTCAGTGACGGCAACATGCAGGAAGGGTCACTGCGCTGCGATGTGAATATTTCCGTGCGGCCCGTCGGCACGGAGAAATTTGGCACGAAGGTAGAAATCAAGAATATGAACTCCTTCAGCGCCATTCAAAAAGCGATTGAGTACGAGATTGACCGCCAGGTAGCGGCGATCGAGGCCGGAGAGGCCATCTATCAAGAGACGCGCCTGTGGGAAGAGGGCAGCCAGCGCACCATCAGCATGCGATCGAAGGAAGGATCGAGCGATTATCGGTACTTCCCTGAGCCGGATTTGCCCCCCATTGAGGTCGCCCCGGAGCAACTCACGGGCTGGCAGGCAGAACTGCCGGAACTCCCCGCAGAGAAGCGATCGCGCTATGAAACCGACCTGGGCCTCTCGGCCTATGATGCTCGCGTGCTAACCGACGAACGCATCGTGGCGGAATACTTTGAAACGGTGGTGGAGTCGGGAGCCGATGCTAAGCTTGCCGCCAACTGGATTACTCAAGACATTGCCGCTTATCTGAACGCGGAAAAGCTGTCGATCAATGAGATTGCCTTGAAGCCGGAAATGCTGGCGGAAATGATTCTCATGATTACAGAGGGCACCATTAGTACCAAGATTGCCAAAGATATCTTGCTAGATTTGCTCACCGAGGGGGGATCGCCCAAGGCCATCGTGGAATCGCGGGGCTTGAGCCAAATCTCTGACCCCAAACAGATCGAAGCCATCATTGACGAAGTGCTGGCAGCTCATCCGGAAGAATTGGAGAAATATCGAGCGGGCAAAAAAAAGCTGCAAGGCTTTTTTGTGGGGCAGGTGATGAAGCGTACCAGTGGTCGGGTCGACCCGAAGCTCACGAATCAACTGCTTATCAAAAAGCTAAATGGTTAAGAAACGTAAATAAAGGGGGTGGGGGTTCCACCCCTCATCGCTTCTATGCCATACTGTGTTATGTAGATGCACCCTGATGGTAGGGAGAGCTGAGTTCAGCTCTCCTTTTTTCCTTTTAAAGGCACGTTGCGCCGCCGCCACCTGTGCGATTTGCCTCTCTTGGGTTGCTCAAAGTTTTTGAAAACAATCGGTTGAGGAGGGAGGCGATCGCTCACCCTCACCCCTCTAAGTAGATGACTCAAAAGTTGTTTGCAATTTAAGAAACCATGTTCTGAACGATCATGAGTAACAAAGATTATTACGGCTGTAAGACTAACGCTTACTACGCAGGAAAACTACAGAGGGTAATTTATTGATTGCATTAATGATCTTTGGCTTCATTCTGCGAATTCAGTTTTAAGACTTCGCTTGGGCTGCCAGAGAGCATTGATGCATGCCCTGACTGCATCATTACCGGAATAAGCACACGGATGAGTCCCGCGAGTGAGCCAATCAGTACAGAAATAGCCAAGATAATCTCAACGGGGCTATAACCAGTGCCATTAGCCCAAGCTCCTGACTCAGACAAAGCAGGCTTACTCGATGCCACGGTCTGCTGTTCGATCCCGAAATTTTGCTGGGACTGATTGAAGAAGGTTTTATACATGGGTTTACTCCATATGCAGTGACATTGCTCTAGTTCGCAACTAAGCTCAAACTAAGGGGAATGCCCAAGACACTCAAGGACAGTTGAGAAGTGTCCACAACTGTCCCAATGGAATCTAAGCAAGGGATGCGATATGTCTACCGGTGGAGCAAGTCGCGGTGTATGTGCAACAAAAATAGGAGTGCAACTACTTGAGCAGGCAAAAGTTACCCGACGTAAGCAATACGGCGGCATATTATCTTATGAATTTATTGCTGAAGAAGCGTCTATCAGTCCCAAGACTGTGCAGCGTTTCTTTAACCAGGAAAATGTTAGTCGAGAGAATGCGATCGCAATCTGTAAAGTGCTTGGCCTTAGTATTGTTGATGTCACTAATGCCGAAGACAAGACTAATAGGCTGTTCAGCAAGAAAATCAGCAAGAAAAATAGTGATCCATTAGTGCAAGAGCCTTTGCAGTCTCCTCTTACCTTAGAAGTTCCCGAAGGACAAGTTCCTATCAACTCGTCTTTTTATGTTGAACGTCTTCCCATCGAGACTGATTGCTATAGAGCTATTCAGAGGGCAGGAGCTTTAATCCGCATCAAAGCTCCTCGGCAGATGGGTAAAACCTCTCTGATGTCGAGAATTCTCAATTCCGCCAAGCATTCTGGAAGCCAAACCGCATTTATATCTTTGCAAGAGGTTGATAGCGACTTACTGCAGAGCCTAGATCGTTTTCTGTACTGGCTTTGTGCCCGCATTGCCAATCGCTTGAAAATGGATGAGGGTTTAGAAAATCTTTCAGATGAATGGATGACAACCTTAGGTAGTAAAAGCAAATGCCGAGATTATCTGCAAGAGTACATCCTGGAGAATTTGACTACCCCCTTAGTATTGGGTCTGGACGAAGTCGATGTGTTGTTTGAGTGTCCGCAAATTGCCAGTGATTTCTTTGGCTTACTCCGGTCCTGGCATGAAGAAGCGAAGATTGATCCCACATTGGAAAAATTACGGCTTGTCATTGTTCACTCACAAGAGGTGTATGTTCCTCTAGACGTGAATCAATCTCCTTTCAATGTTGGATTAGCCATTGAACTGCCTGAGTTCAAAGACGAACAGATAGTCGATTTAGCCAGTCGGCATGGTGTAGATTGGGCAGCAGAGTGGAGTAACTACAGTAATTATTCTCCCTTACAAGAGTTAAGAGCTATGGTTGCTGGCCATCCTTATTTAGTCCGAGTAGCATTGTATGAATTGGCTAGGAGCCGTTTGAGCATCAAAGAGTTTGTTGAAATTTCGCCGACTGAAGAGGGGCCATATCAAGACCATCTACGTCGGCATTTAATTAACTTGCAACAAAATCAAGCGCTGATGAAGGCCATGAGAGAGGTTGTTTCAGCGAATGGGCCAATCAGAGTAGAGTCCTCGATTGCCTTCAAGCTCAAAAGCATGGGACTGGTGAAACTCCGAAAGAACTCTATCGTCCCCTTGTGTAACTTATATCGGACTTATTTTCGAGATCGTCTAGGGAATAACCAATGAGTACATCGTCATCTTACGAATATCACTTGGGCGGCACCTTGCCGATCAATGCTCCTTCATACGTCGAGCGCCAAGCAGACCAAAGACTTTATGAAAGTTTAATCGCTGGAGAATTTTGTTACGTACTTAATGCCCGACAAATGGGTAAGTCAAGCTTAAGAGTACGCACAATGCAGCGTTTAAGAGAAGCTGGGGTTTCTTGTACTTCAATAGACATAACGTCAATTGGAACACGCGATATCACCTCTGACCAGCTTTACGCTGGTGTAGTTGATAGCATCGTGAATAACTTGCAGGAAATGAATCTAGACAATTGGCAAGTCTGGTGGGAAAGCCAAGGGCTAATATCGCCTGTCCAAAGATTTGAAAATTTCATTGATCAAGTCTTGCTAGAAAAATTAAAAAACAATATCGTCATTTTTATTGACGAAATTGACAGCGTCCTAAGCCTTGACTTTGATGCAGGCGATTTCTTTGCTGCCATTCGAGATTGTTATAACCGAAGGGCTGATCAACCTAAGTATAATAGGCTGACCTTTGCCTTGATGGGTGTCGCTACACCTTCTGATCTCATTCAAGACAAACGGCGGACTCCTTTCAATGTTGGCCGAGCTATTGAATTAACAGGATTTAGTGCTGACGAAGCTCAACCTCTAATTCCGGGACTCTCAGCAAAAGCCCAAAACCCTCAAGCTGTTTTAGAAAGGATTTTAGATTTCACAGAAGGACAGCCTTTCCTTACTCAGAAAATCTGTCTGTTAATTCATAAGAGCAATTTCACGATTCCAGCAAACCAAGAGACAGAATTAGTTTACAAAATTGTCCACGCCAAAGTCATATCGAATTGGGAATCACAAGATGAACCTATTCATCTTAGAACTATTCAACAACGATTTCTGAGTAAAGAAGAACAGTTTAGAGGCAAACTGCTAGGAGTTTATCAACAGATTCTAGAGCAGGGATATGTTGATGCCGATGATAGTCCAGAACAAGTAGAGCTAAGACTATCCGGCTTAGTGGTTAAACAAGCCGGTTATCTAAAAGTTTATAACCCTATTTACAAAGAAGTCTTTAGTTCGGAGTTGGTAAGTGAAGAACTAAAGAAGATTCGCCCCTACGCAGAATCGCTCAAAGCTTGGTTGGGCTCGTCCTATGAGGATGATTCACGCTTGCTTAGGGGAAAAGCACTTCGTGAAGCATTAGATTGGCTCCTAGGCAAAGAAATCAATCCAGAAGATCACGATTTCATTAGAAGTAGTCTAGCCAACTTATTGCTGGAAGATGGGAAATGTATTGATACGCTATCACAATATAAAAAGATCCTAACTGGGAAATGGGTACCCGATGAAGAGGCTGCTAACTCACAGATATTTCTGGAATTAGGAATTCTAGAAGTTATAGATAAGAGACTTGCCATTGCCCACGACATATATCTTGATTTATTTAATGGAGATTGGGTACAGCGGGTTCTGACAGAAGCACAAAATCGACGCATCATTCGTAAAAGATATGAAGTCGTCAGTAAGCTTTCAAGTGACAGTCCAATCAAGGCATATCTAGTACGCGATTTAGACTTGGCAGGCAAGCCTCAGTATATCATCAAGCATCTCACTCCAATCACAAATAATTTAGACCTCTTAGAACACATTAAGGATTTATTCAACAGCAAGTTGAAAGATTTCGAGAAAATTAGGGGCCACGAAAAAATACCGAACTTAATTGCTTTCTTTGAGGAGGAAGGCGAATTCTATATTGTTCAAGATTTCGTAGAAGGTAATAACTTAGATGCAGAGATAGCACCTTATAAAAGATGGGAAGAAGGTAAAGTCATTGATTTTTTGATTGATATTTGCAAGGTTTTAGGTTTCATTCACCATCAAGGCTTAGCACATCTCAATCTTAAACCATCAAATATTCGGCGCAAGCAAATAGACAAAAGTCTGGTCTTGATTGATTTCGGAATTCTTCAGGAAATCATGTCATTGGTTGATCTAGAGCAGAGGAGAGATTTATCTGAGGATTCTTGGACTTTGGATTACTACCCTCCTGAAGAGATTAGCGAATGGTCAGATGAACAGCGAGATATTTATGCCCTTGGCATGATTGCAATTCAAGCTCTTACCGGCAATTATCCGTGTGAACTGAACATCGATCGCAAAACTCGAGAAGTGATCTGGCGTTACAGCGTCTCCAATCAACCAATGGTTGACATTCGGTCTGAGTTTGCAAATGTGATTGATCGAATGGTAAGTCATAAACTTAGTAGTCGCTACAGGGATATTGATGAAATTCTGACAGATCTTCACGAACTCGAAAAGTTTCCTAGACGTAAAAATCGAGGCCTGCTCAGCCTCAAAAGGCATCATGCTTTTATGCTAGGTACCGGCATTTTTGCTCTTTTGGGACTCACTGGCTTCGCGGCTTTCAAGCTATATGAGAGAACTCAAACTTATCAGGCTTTTCGTGAAAATTTAAACCTGTGCCAAGGGTTAGTCAAAGCTCCTAAAGCATATGGAGATAATTTAATTGATCTTGAAGTAGATTCCTTAGCAGGTAGACGTATCACTGCATGTGAGACAGCGATTGAACAGATAGAAAACAAAAACATTGATGTTGACAATGATATATTGCCTATTCTCTTTGTCCGACAAGGGCAGGCACGAATTATTCAATGGATTGGCAAGTCAGATAGTACCAAGGAAGAGTTTCTTGAATCTGCAATCGAGAATTTTCAGACTGCAGTTAATGCTACAAGTTCCAGCAATGATCAATCACTTTTAGAAGAAAATGATGAGGTCAATGTGCTACCACAAACTTTTTTCTATCTCGGCCTCGCTCAAAATATGGAACAAGTAGAACAAACAAATCAGACGGGAGAACTAAGTCCTTTAGAAGGCATCCGCTACAACAATGCCCATGAAAGAGCAATCCAACAATATATGGACATGCCGGCTGAGGAGCTTTCTGATGAGGATATTCCTATCTTGGGAACATTAGCATTCCTTTTATTTCAGGCTAAGGAATATGGCCAAGAAGAATTCGAGTTGTCAATCTCGCTACTAGAAAAAGCAATCGAGAAATCTAATTTAATAGACTTGAAGGCAAACAGCTTAAACTACAACTTAGCTGTTGTTAATGCTCGTGGAGGAAATTATAGAGATGCCGATAAACTTTATAATAATGGTGATTTTCTCGATAATAGTAACGCGTTTATGTCACTAGGTTTTATCCACTTAATTTTTAGTGACAGAGAATGGCCCCTAGCATTAGAAGCCTTTGATAAAGCACTCGATATCAATCCCAGACTTGCCCTTGCAAAAAAGTATCGAGATAAGCTGAGAGCATGTTTATCCGGTAATGCTACTTGTAATCGAGCAGAACTGACTCGTGATGCTATTGAAAAAACTGAAGGATTAGAAAAGGTGTTTCCGTTAGCTCCTATATATCAGTGCAGTGATTATCCTGTCCTTGCAATCGCAGAGCAGGTGGCTGAAGGATCTAACTCTGAAAGACGACTTGATGACTGCCCACTACAGGCGCCTGCGCCCGAGCAAAATGCTGATGATGATTAAAGGTTTCCTTTTATTGGTACTGCGTATTGCCCTCTCATAGCATGTAGCCTCCAGGAGGACACTTCCCTCGAAGAGAATTGTTCCCCTGGGTTGAGTTAGGCCATGGTGTGACCTTTGGCCGCGATCGCTTCCCGTACCGCATCCACAGTGGCGCTGGTCTCTGCCGACACCGCTTTGCTATCCACATCAATCTCGACCTTGGCCCCCGCATCCACCGATTGAATTGCCTCGGTCACAGCGTCGGCACAGCCTTCACACTTCATCGAAGGCACCTTAAATTGCAGCGTCATGGATTCACCATCCTTTGGCACAACTGATTTTCTTCACAGCATAGCGAGGCGATCGCTTACCCGCCTCACTTTTAACCAAAAATGCGCCCTTTGAATCTCAAAGCAGCGCACTTTCATTAACTTCGTGATTGTAGGGTGGACGTTGCGATCGCCCCTCGGCGACTCACCCTTATTCCAAACTGCGACCAAAGGGGAACAGGGCCAAATTCATCAGCTTGAAGTGTTGCTTGGCAAAGGGAATGCCGATGATGGTGATGGCGAGGAGCACGCCCCAGAACAGGTGATTGAGCGCGATCGCCCAGCCAAAAATCACAATCCACACCAGATTCAAAATCAAGACCAGCGTGGAATCAGCATTCGGCCCTTTCTTAATCGTGCGACCAAACGGCGTGAACGAAGCGATGCCAATCTCAATCGTCGCCAGGCCAAAGGGAATGCCAATGATGGTCAGACAAGTGCTAATGCCACCGAGAATGTAGCCCACCCCACTCAAAAAGCCGCCAAAAATCAGCCAGATAATATTGCCTAGCAAACTCATCGCCGTTCTCCCTCAATTGCCCACTCAACGATGCCATCATACGAGAACTGATGCGGTTTCGAGCCGTACCGACCCCACCGTAATTCACCCACTTTTGGAGTGAGGAGTGGATGGGTGGTTGGGTGGATGGGTGGTTAGATAGACGCTCGTCCCCTTACCCTCACACCCTCATACCCCTTACCCTCTCACCCTCATACCCCTTACCCTCTCACCCTCATACCCTGCCACCCTCATACCCTGCCACCCTCACACCCTCAATACCCTGCCACCCTCACACTCTCCTCCCCCACGCCTGACACCCAACCCGTTACAATCAGGTCGATCACCCTTGCCGTAATCCCTAACTTTCAGTTATGACCCACACCATCTGGCCCGGCGATCCGCAGCCTCTCGGCGCAACCTGGGACGGCAAGGGAACCAACTTTGCGCTGTTTTCCGAGAATGCGACGGCAGTGTACTTGTGTCTGTTTGATGAACACGGCCACGAGACGCAGATTCAGTTGCCAGAGTGCAGCAATTACGTTTGGCACGGCTACCTGCCCGACGTTGCGCCTGGTCAGCACTATGCTTACCGGGTCGATGGGCCTTATGATGCCGAAGAAGGACAGCGGTTTAATCGCCACAAGCTGCTGATTGATCCTTATGCGCGGGCGATCGCGGGTGACATTCAGCATGGGGCAGGCATTTTTGGCTATCCCATTGGCGAGTTAGATAACGACGATCGCGATCTAGAAGCATCGGAACTCGACAGTGCCGACTTGATGCCCCGCTGCGTAGTGGTCGACCCCACCTTTGATTGGGAGGGCGATCGCCATCCTGGCACCGCCTGGCACGAAACCATCATTTACGAAGCCCACGTCAAGGGCCTCACCCAGCAACATCCCGACGTACCCGAAGAACTGCGCGGCACCTATGCCGGAGTCGGCCATCCCGCCATCATTGCCCATCTGAAAACCTTGGGCGTGACCGCGATCGAGCTATTGCCCGTTCACCATTTCACCGCCTATCCCGGCCATTTGGTTAGCACGGGACTGCGCAACTATTGGGGCTACGACTCCGTCGGCTACTTTGCCCCCTATTCGGAATACAGCGCCCACGGCCGCCACGGCGAACAGGTGCGCGAGTTCAAAGCGATGGTCAAAGCCCTGCACCAAGCGGGCATCGAAGTGATTCTCGACGTGGTGTATAACCACACGGGCGAAGGCAACCACTATGGGCCGACGCTGGCGTTTCGCGGCATCGATAACGAAGCTTACTATCGCCTGGTAGAAGATTTGCCCCGCTACTATATGGATTTCACCGGCTGCGGCAACTCGCTGAATGTCTGCCATCCCCAGGTGCTCAAGCTGATTATGGACAGCCTGCGCTACTGGGTGCAGGAAATGCATGTGGACGGCTTCCGGTTTGACCTGGCCTCAGCCCTGGCGCGCGAGCTGTACGAGGTGAACAGCCTCGCCGCCTTTTTTGACATCATTCACCAAGACCCCGTCCTCTCCAATACCAAGCTGATTGCGGAGCCGTGGGACATCGGCGAGGGGGGCTACCAGGTGGGCAACTTTCCGCTGCTGTGGTCGGAGTGGAATGGCAAGTACCGCGACTCGATGCGCGACTTTTGGCGCGAGGCTCACTGCCGCCTGGGGGAATTTGCCTTTCGTCTGACGGGCAGCTCTGACCTGTATGAATCGAACGGCAAACGGCCCCACGCCAGCATCAACTTCATCACCTGCCACGACGGCTTTACCCTGCGCGATCTGGTTAGCTACAACGAAAAGCACAACGAGGCCAACGGCGAGGGCAACCGCGACGGTGAAAGCTACAACCGCTCGTGGAACTGTGGCGTGGAAGGGGACACTGATGACCCCGTGGTGCTGGAAATTCGGGCGCGGCAACAGCGCAACTTTTTGGCGACGCTGCTGCTGTCGCAGGGAGTGCCGATGCTGCTGGGGGGCGACGAATTTGGCCGATCGCAACAGGGCAACAACAATACCTACTGTCAGGATAGTGAACTGTCGTGGCTCGACTGGCACCTGAAGCCTGAGCAGCACACGATCCTCACCTTTGTGCAGCAGTTGATGCGGTTTCGGCGAGCGCATCCCGTGTTTCAGCGGCGGGACTGGTTTCAGGGGCGCGAAATTCATGGCTCCGGCGTGGATGACATTGGCTGGTTCAACATCGACGGCACTGACGTGAGCGACGAGGACTGGCAAGAGGCGGAAGCCAAAGCGATCGGGGTCTTTTTCAACGGGGAAGAAATTCCCACTCCGGATCGCCAGGGCCAGCGCATCATTGACGATAGTTTTTTGCTGTTCTTTAACGCCCAGGCCGAGGCCCAGACGTTTGTGATGCCGCCAGAGTTGAGCGATCGCCCCTGGCAACTCATCCTCGATACCAAACTCACCCAGGGCTTTGTGGAGTCGGCCCCCGAGGTGGTGGGCGAATCGCTGGTGGTCGGCGGGCGATCGCTCATCCTGCTCATGCATCCCCGCGACTGAGTGCGATCGCGCTGGCAAATTAGCGGCGGCTCCTGGGGACGGGTCCCTGGTCGAACTTCAGCGAGTGAGTTGGGACATGGGTCCAGGGACTCGTCCCCTTAATGCCTCTTAAAATCAGGTTATCCTGCCATTGCTCCCGCCATGTCATCCCTCATTCAGACCCTACCCAAAGCCGAACTCCATATCCACATTGAGGGCTCCCTGGAACCAGAAATGATGTTTACCCTGGCCCAGCGCAACGGCATTGAGCTTCCCTACGCATCAGTGGCCGAAATCCAAGCGGCCTATCAGTTCGAAAATCTGCAATCCTTCTTGGACCTCTACTACGCGGGGGCGCAGGTCTTGCAAACCGAGCAAGATTTCTATGACCTGACCTGGGCCTACTTGCAAAAATGCGCCGCCCAAACCGTGCGCCACACTGAGATTTTCTTCGATCCCCAGACCCACACCGATCGCGGCCTGCCCTTTGAAATCGTCTGCAACGGCATCACCGCCGCGCTTCAGGCGGGACGCGAACAGTTGAACGTCTCTTCGCACTTGATTTTGTGCTTCTTGCGCCACCTCAGTGCCGACGACGCCATGGCCACCTTAGAGCAGGCATTGCCCTACCAAGACCGCATTATCGGTGTCGGGCTCGATTCTTCGGAACTGGGGCATCCGCCGTCCAAGTTCCAAGCGGTGTTTGACCGGGCACGAGCAGAGGGCTTTCTCACCGTTGCGCACGCGGGCGAAGAAGGGCCGCCGGAGTACATTTGGGAAGCCCTGAAACTGCTCAAAGTCTCCCGCATTGATCACGGGGTGCGGTGTGTGGAAGATCCGGCCCTGGTGGACTATTTGGGAGAGCATCAAATTCCCCTGACGGTGTGCCCGCTGTCGAATGTGAAGCTCTGCGTTTTTGACACGATGGCCGACCATAATCTCAAAACCTTGCTGGATCAGGGCCTCTGCGTCACGGTCAACTCCGATGATCCGGCTTACTTTGGCGGTTACTTGAATGAAAATTTCGAGGCCATTCAGACGGCGCTGGCACTAACGGATGCCGACCTCACTCAATTGGCCCAAAACTCTTTTCGCGCCGCTTTTTTGAGCGCCGCCGACCAACAGCGGTTGGCGATTGGGTAATTGTGCGGTCAGGGTGCCCGCGATCGCCCAACTCACCACGGGGCGCCCACCAGCACAAACGCCGACCAGTAAAACGGATGCGACAGGTCAATATCGGCCACTTGGGCTTGCAGACTGAGAGGCAGGGCGATCGCCTGTCCGCTAGAGTTCACCAGTTGCGTCTCCGTCAGCGTCACCTCGCCGTGAATCATGGCCCGCTGCGTTGAGCCCAACACCGCTGCTTTCGTTTCCCCTTGAGCTTGGGCCAGTTGTCCATAAAACTCTCGCATCAGCGCCAGCGTGCCCACATCACTCACCGACCACAAACTGGCTAGCGCCGATCGCACCCCGGTTTGATACGCCAACCCGGCAAACCCCAACTCCGCCTGCGGATTGCCCAACGCCGTCTGACATGCGCTCAGTACCAGCAATTCAACGGGCAACGTTTGCCAATCCAGGTCGCGGAGCTCTAGCAAATTGAGCTGCTCATCTTGCCAGAGCTGAATAAATGATTGGTCGGCAGCCCCTTCCTGAAACTCGGCATGGGTCGCCAGATGCACAATTTCATACTGGGCCTGCGCCAACTCGCGTTGCAACACTTGCTTGGTAAAGTCCGCATTGAGATGAATGACCCCAGGCCACAACTCGTCCGCCACGGTCGATAGTTCCACCGAGACCGCTGGCAAGTCCGCCAACCGATTGAATTCACTCGCCCCCATCGCCAACACATCCACCTGACGCAGCGCCCGAAACTGCGGATCCGTCAGCGTCAGGGCGGGAATCAGGCCCAAGTCATACTTTTCTGCCAGGAATTGTTGTCCATCGTGGAGAGCCGCTAAGGGCAGCGATCGCACTCGCTCTCCCACACAAAAGACCAGCGTGTCAATTCGTCGGTCGCCCAAATCCGCCTCCATGGGCGCGATCAGCCACTGATATAGCTGCTGAGCCGGAGCCAGATACCGATCAGAATTGGGCCGCAAAATCTGCCGCTGTAAATTATCCACCTCGGCCTCGAAGCGCGATCGCGGCACCTCTAGACGATATTGCACCGCTGCCGCATCAGGACTCGCAAGCACCAACTCTAATCCATCGCTCTCCGGCACGATATAAACCAACCCCAGCCGATGCCCCGTCTGGGTATTGAGCTCCGCCAGGGTCGCCGCCACATCGGCCCCATCCAACGGTTGCAACCCTGATGGACTGCGGAGAAAAGCGGTATAGTCTGCTTCCCAGGTTTGTTCGATGGCTTGAATGCGGGCCTCGACCCCAATGCCTCGGGTAATGACCGGCTGTGGGGCTGCCTCAGGGGACGCATAGCGAGTGTAATCGGCGGTAGCAGTCGTCCCCAGGCCCATCGTCCAACTAGTGGCGAGCCCCATCATGATGAGCCAACGCCATTGATGGCGCAGATATCGGTACAGGGCCGTGCATAACTGTGAGGGCAACATCTGAGTTCCCGTGATGACGTCAGCGAGTCTCAACACCCTTCAGCCACAGCTTAACTTGATCAGGATCTAGCGATGGCCATTTGTCAGTAAATAGAGCTGATTGTCCCTAAGGAGTGGGGAGTGGGGGCAGCACAAAGGCAGTTGCCCGCCGGATGGCAAGCGAGCGATCGCCATAGGGCACCCGCCCATCGGTCGTCGCAGCATATTGCTGGCAAAACTCTGAGACTGAAGCTGCGCCAGTGGTGGGGGCAACGCCACTGAAAATAAATGTCAGCTTACCCGGTGCCGCGATTGACACATTGCAGGGCTGGTGACATCCCGCCATACAGCGTAAAGGCTCGATCTTGACCGCATCTTGTAGTTGCCGTGAGGCCAGAGCTTGGCGCAACTGGTCGATCAAATACTGACCACCAGCCACACCATTACGACTACGCTCTTGTGCAGAAAAACGACACAAGGCGCACACCATCAACGTTGTTTCAGACATTTCCAATCGTCAAACAGGACAAAAAATCAGCAGCATTCGCGTTCTTCCAGAACGCTTAGTTGGCTGATGGGCAGCAGCCTCCCGACCGGGCATCAAGCCCCGTCATGCTGGCTCCACTCGCCCAAAAGTGCTCCAGGACTCACCGACAAAGCCGAGGGCACTGCCTGCGCGTCTATATTTGATCACTGCCGCAAGCGACCGGGCCAAATTAGGTGGGGCGATCGCGCCCGCCACCCGCCCATATTGCGATGACTCAAAGCTTGCCTTGAACTCCCTCAAGGACTGAACACGTAAATCCATCCGTACCTCGCAGACGAATACACAACAGGTTGTGATCATCGGCGGGCATTCTGACTTACGCGACTGGGAATGACTGATTTTGGCTGTTCGTTTAGGTGTCCATCCCACCCAAACTGATTGGCCGCAAATCGCATCTCCCAAACCGGTTCACAGCTGCGGGACAGCGGCAGATTTGCACTGCACTTTCCCCGTTTCCTTTAGCGACTGCTCTTCGCTAAAACCGATGGCCTTTCACCTTAACACCGTCGGCAATGAGGCGAGCATTGAGTTTTGTCACGGTCACTCCCAGGGACTTCTCAGTTGCTAGCGTGATTTGACCTCGGCCTGATAGACGGCAGTATTGAGGGATGCAGTCGGTGTGGCCTCAATACTGCCGCCCTGGGCAAAAGGGACTTGGCGGATGCTATAGCGCCGCATAGATAGCTCCGTACATCCCCATGTTGCGGAACAAGGGGCTGCCTGTTGGCATCTTACTGCGGACTGCTATCGCTAGAAGTCAGGCCAGTGAAAGGTTGGCATCAGCGCCCAGTTAGCTGAGCCATCAGTAACCGCGCAAGAAGCGAAATTGAGTTTTGCATAGATTTTTGCTGGCCTCGCAAAGAATGCCCCGCGATCGCGCCGAATCGAGCGTAATGGGGATAGACGGATTAGGTATAAATGCTCATGAGGTATTTCTGCGAATCTCCTCTCGCGATCGCCCTAAGGCAAGAACTTCCCAAGCGCCTAAAGGCCCATTCCTACACGATTATTGACCTCGCCCAAGAAATTGCTCAAGACTTGGGATGTCCACTGTGTGAAGTCCTCACCCCCGTCAGCGAAGCGCTTATGGAATTGGTCGCCCAACATCAAGTAGAGTTTGATCCCAGCTGCAGGCGCGTGATTTTATGCCAGCAAGTGGCTCTACTGGGCACTGTTAGTTGATTTTCGCGCTGCTCACGCTCGACTGGCACTGTGAGTCCGGTTGCGCGAGCATTTAGCTTGATGATCTGGCAGTGGTGAGCAGACCAAACCTCTTATGTCGGAAGGAATTATGTCGGCAGGAATGGACTTCTGCCCGCCGATGCAATGAAACGAGTAGCACTCTACTTACAGATGCGCTTTGATGAGCACCAATGTTCCGACGGTCACACCTAACGCAAAGATGCCTGACCCGATCATGACCATCTTCATCTTGCGGCGGTAAATTCGGCGGCGACTGTGGACAAAGCCGTCGAATGCATCGGGTTGGGCATCGGGCAAAGTAGTGAGAAAACCCACTGCGTAGGCGATCGCGGCAAACAAGAAAATCACCGCCGGGATGCTCAGGGCGACGCCTTTGAGCTTGCCAGCATCCACATCAAAGGGTATAGCTATCATCAATAGCCCTAAATAAACCGGGATGGCGAGCAGGCTAATTTGTAGCATCAAACGACAAAACGCTTGGGTGACGACTAAGCTGTCAGCTGACTGCTTTTCGGGTAAGGCTTTCATCAAGGTCATAAGGGTTACACATAATCGTTAGAGGTTCTCCACTGTGCATAAACAGGCGGAGAAAAGCGGCGATCAACTGCAGGCTCCTGCGACTATCGCGACGCAATGAGGGACGACACTGGCGTCAACCTGGATAGTCTCACAACGCCGATTGCAGCCTCTCGAATCATCCCCATACTAGCTGTGGCGGCCTTAAGCTGTCGCTACTTCATGAAGTGTTTAACTTGCGGTGGCGATCGCTAACCCTCAACGCCAAGGGATGATTCCTGTTTTGACAGGTCTCCAGATTTGCCAAACACTCCACTGTTGCCGCCAGTCAGTCAGCAATAACGGCGATACATCTTGTCGCTTAGTCCAGGTTGTTGGCTTTAGTAACGGTAGGAATGAGAAGCAAAATTACGGCTTCATCAACTATTTTCATTGAAATATATGTAGAATTTCGCCTTCTTAGGCGCTAATTGAGCAAACTGCTTCAGCCGACTAACGGATTTGGGATATATGGTAAGTAATCGCGGTGCAGAGTCTCATCAATGCCAGATACACCACTCACAGCACGACGTGAGTCGTCCCCTTATCGTTTTCTCTCCGATTCCAACAGCAACCATTAATGATCGATTCCTGCCATAGCGAGCATTCTCCATTTCATGAAGACTTCCCTGCATCGAGTTTTCTAGTGGGCATTGGGGCGTCAGCAGGGGGCTTGCAAGCGCTAGAAAGCTTCTTTGGCAGTCTGCCGCCGGAACCCGGCGCGGCCTTTGTGGTGGTGCAGCATCTCTCGCCCGATTTTCGCAGCTTAATGGTGGAACTGTTGCAGCGGCATACTCAACTGCCCGTCAGCGTCATTGAAGATGGGATGGTGCTGGAGCTAAATCAGGTGTACGTGCTGCCACCAGGGATGATGGTGAGCCTGCAAGGGCAGCAGCTATGGCTCGAAGAACGTTCCGGCGGGGCAAACGATTACCCCATTGACCAGTTCTTTTTGAGCTTGGCGCAAGAGCGGGGCGATCGCACTATTGGCATCTTGCTGTCCGGCACCGGGAGCGATGGCACCGAGGGACTGAAGGCCATTAGCCGGGCAGGAGGCATTGCGCTAGTGCAGTCGCAAGAAACGGCTCAATTTGGCGCGATGCCAAGCAACCCAATCAGTTCTGGGCTGGTGGATGAAATTCTCTCCCCCGAAGAGTTAGCCCAGGCCGTTTGTGAAATCATTCGCTACACCGCGACCCAGGCAGCCCTAACGACCGATGCGGCCCCCCTACTCCCGGACGAGCAACTGACCCGCATTTTAGACCTCTTGCAGGAGCAGGAGAATATTGACTTTTCGCAGTACAAAATCGCCACCCTACATCGGCGCATCGTCCATCGCTTATTGCTCTCAAAGGCCAGCTCCGTTGAAGAGTATTTGACCTATCTGGCTGCCACTCCAGAAGAGGTCAAAAATCTGCGACAAGATCTGTTGATTGGCGCTACTCGGTTTTTTCGCGATCCCGAAATGTGGTCACGTCTGCAGCAAGAAGTATTGCCCAGACTCATTGAGTCCTTGCAGCCCGAGCAACCCCTGCGGCTCTGGGTCGCCGCCTGTTCGACAGGCGAAGAGGTCTATTCCCTCGCGATCGTCGTTCATGAAGTGATGGAGCAACTGGGCAAACCTCACCCGGTTAAACTCTTTGCCACCGATATTGACGAAGAAGCTTTACTCATTGCGTCACAGGGCGTTTATCCCCCCACGATTGGGCGGGATGTAGGGGCTGAGCGGCTCGATCGCTTCTTGAAACTCGAAGGGTCAAGCTACCGCATCAAAAAGTTTCTGCGGGCTCAGGTCGTATTTGCCTCCCACGATTTGACCCAAAATCCTGGCTTTTCGCAGATGCACCTGGTGAGCTGTCGCAATCTGCTGATTTACATGCAAGTGTCGTTGCAAGAGCAGGTGTTAAAGCTGTTGCACTTTTCCCTCGCGTCTCGGGGCGTTTTGGTGTTAGGCCCCTCAGAGCATTTAGGGGCGACTTCCCACGCCTTTCATACCCTTGACCAACAGTGGAAAATCTTTCGCAAACGGCAGGGGGTGCAACTGCCGATGCAGCGATCGATCGGGTCGCCCACACTGCAGTCTGTAGCACCTGCTCGGACCCCAAAACCCGTGCGATCGCCCTATGAGCAGTTGCTCTCTGAGGTGTTAAAGCTGCGATTTGGCGATCGCCCCATCACCTGCTTACTGGTCGATGACACTTACCAATTGCGCCATATCTTTCTCAACACCGCCCGGCTATTAGACTTTCCCCTGGGAGAAATCAACACCAACGTCTTAGAGCTCGTCGTGCCGTCGCTCAAGGTACCCCTCAGCACCGCTTTGCATCGTGTTCAACGCGACCAACAACCCGTCTTATATAGCGACATCCAGGTGGCTGAGCTCAGCCCCAACCAGCGTCTCAACCTGTGGGTTGGTGGCGTTGACCCCAAAACGACAGACCCCGACGCTGGTAACCAGTGGATTCTGCTGTTAGAGGTGGCGATGCTGCCCGACTCGGCCAACCCTGAAGACGAGACCGAATTTGACCCCAACGCCGATCTCTCACAACATGTGCGGGAATTGGAGTATGAGCTGCAGCAGACCCGCGAAAACCTGCAAACCAGCATCGAAGAGCTGGAAACTGCCAATGAAGAGCAACAAGCCACGAATGAAGAACTGCTGGCCTCTAACGAAGAACTACAAAGCACGAACGAAGAGCTGCAATCGGTCAACGAAGAGCTCTACACCGTCAACTCAGAAAATCAAGAACGCATTGAGCAGCTGACCGAGTTAACCGCTGACATCGACAACCTGCTGCAAAGTACGGATATCGGGGTCGTTTTCCTGGATCAGTGCCTGAATATTCGCAAATTTACTCCTGCTGCCACTGAGGTCTTTAACTTCCGCATGGGGGACACGGGTCGCCCCCTGACCGAGCTGGTAAATCATCTCGACCTCGACCACATCACGGCGCTGATTCAGCAAGTCGCCGAATATCAAACCGTTCAAGAAACAGAAGCGACCAATCTCAAGACTGGCGATCGCCTGCTCCTACGCATCCTGCCCTATCGCCGCGAAGACGGCACCACCGATGGCGTGGTGTTAACCCTGATTAAAGTCAATGATTTAAAGCAAGTCCAAGACGCGCTGATGCAGAGCAATCGCCTGCTCGAAGGCCTGTATCGCAACAGTCCCTTTGGGCTCGCCTTATTCGACTCAGAGCTGCGGTTCCTCCGGCTCAATCAGACCTTAGCCGACATTAACGGCCTCACCATTGCCGCACATATCGGCCAGACCGTTCAGGAACTCCTGCCTGATCTGCAGGCCACCATCCAGCCTTATTTGCAGCAGGTGCTCGATACCCATAGTCCCGTCACTTTTGAAATTAGTGGCACCACCCCAGCCCACCCCGGTGTCGAACGGACTTGGCTGGCGTCTTACTATCCCGTTGTGCTGGATGACGAGCAGGGGGGCGTCGGGGCCATTATCACTGACATCACTGCGCAAAAGCAGATTCAAGCCGAGCTGACCGAAAGTCAAGCCCTCGTGCAACAAATTGCGGAGGCGAGTCCCGCCGTCCTGGCGTTATTTGAGTTACCCAGCGGCAAGACGGCTTACATCAATTCAGCGATCGAAAACTTACTGGGCTACACCCCCGACGAAATTTACCAGGATGGCGAGGAAATTTTGGCCCACCATGTCCATCCCGAAGATATGGCGGTGGTGCAGGCGCACTTCGCCGCCCTCGCCCAAACTCAAACGGGCAACGTTTTAAGCTATGAATATCGTGCCCGCCACAAAGACGGCTCCTGGCACTGGATTTATCAGCGCAACGTCGTTTTTCGTCGTAACGCTGACGGCACTGTTCAGCAAGTGCTGGGGGTGGGCACTGACATTACAGAGCGGGTGGAGGTGCAAGCGGCCTTACAGCATAATGAAACGCTGCTTCGCGCCACCCTACTCAGTACCCCCATTACCCTGTGGACCCAAGATCACGACCTGCGATATACCTGGATTCATAATCCAACTGAGGGGTTGCGCCTGGAAAACATGATTGGCCGTCGGGATGAAGATTTTCTCCCAGCTGCTAAAGCCACCGCCCTCACCCAACTAAAACAACAGGTTTTGGACACCGGAGAAGTCTGCCATCATGAGTTTTCGCTGCAAACCGGTGACTCTCCTCACGTGTTTGATCTGACCCTGACTCCCCAACGCGATCGCACCGGGCAGATTGTGGGTCTCACAGGGGTCGCGATCGACATCACCCGCACCAAGCAGACCGAAACCCAGCTCCAGAAATTGACCCAACGCTTGGAGCAAGCCCAGCAAATTGCCCACATTGGGGATTGGGAATATGACTTTGAGCAGGATCACATCACCTGGTCTACCGAAGTCTTTCGCATTACGGGCATTGACCCCGCCGCTGGGGTGCCGTCTATTCCAGAACTTTTCAGCCTGGTGCATCCCGACGATCGCACCTTACTCACGAATCTGCTCGATCAAGACCCAGACTTGCCCCAAGCTCTCAATGTCGACATTCGAATTTTGCCGAAAAATACTTCAGGCCACCGCCATATCAACATCATTGGCCGGAGCGTCGCCGATGACACTGGGCACCTCACGCGGCTGTACGGCACCGTCATGGATGTCACCAATCGCAAACAAGCCGAAGCCGACCTGGAATATCGCGCCTTTTTTGATCCCCTCACCCACATCCCCAATCGCGCCTTTTTCTTGCAACATCTCAAACTGTCCGTCAGTCGAGTGAGTCGCGATACCACTTATCAATTTGCGGTGCTCTATCTCGACCTCGATGACTTCAAAGCCATCAATGATTCGCTGGGACATGCCGCTGGCGACCAACTCCTCATTCAAATTGCCCGCCGCTTAGACGATATTCTGCGCCCCGGCGATATCGTCTCTCGCTTGGGCGGCGACGAATTTGCCATCCTGCTTGAAAAAACCGCCTACCCAGAATTGGCCCTCCAAATTGCCCATCGCGTTCAAGCCACCATTGCGCAGCCAATGGCGATCGATTCTGCGCAGATTTCAACCACGAGCAGCATCGGCATTGCCTTTTATGAAACCGATAATCCTTGGCATAGTGAAACTGCAGTGCTCGAAAATGCCGACATTGCCATGTACCAAGCCAAACGCAAAGGCCCGGGCAACATTGAGCTGTTCCACCCGACCCTGCGCGCCCAACGGGTAGACCAAGTAGAACTCAAAGTCGGCATCGTCCAAGCTTTAGAGCAGCATGAGTTTTTGCTGTATTACCAACCGCTAGTTGACCTGCAAAGACGATTAGTCATCGGGTTTGAATGTTTAGTCCGGTGGCAGCATCCCCAACGTGGGTTACTTTCGCCTCTCGAATTCCTGCCTGTGGTCCGCTCTTCTCAACTGATGCCGGGGCTCGAAGGTTGGATCTTGAAGCAAGCGTGCCGCCAAGTCCATCAATGGCAGCAACGGTTTGAACTAGACACGGCTTTTTGCATGAATGTCAATGTGTCAGCCGATTTTCTCAAACATGCCAGCTTTATGGATAGCTTGCGGCTTGCCCTCAGCGAGTCCGCTGTCAATCCGCAGCATATTTGTCTAGAAATCACCGAACATTCATTCATCAGTCGCAGCAGCACTGTGGACACGGTGCTGAGAGAGGTAAATCACCTGGGCATTAAAATTGCCCTCGATGATTTTGGCACGGGATATTCGTCCCTCTCTTATTTGCATCGATTGCCGATCGATGTCATCAAAATCGACCAATCTTTCATTCAGTCTTTGGATGCAGAGGCGTCCCTGACGAGCATCACCCGTGGCATTGTTAATTTGGCCCACCAGCTCGACCTCAATGTCATTGCCGAGGGCATTGAAACTCCTCGTCAGTTGGAATTTGTCACAGAATTGTCGTGTAACGTCGGCCAAGGATATTTGTTCTCCCATCCGGTAGGAGAGCAAGAAGCGGAGCGGTTTATCCAAAATCCGCATCTCTTCAACAACTAATCTTGCGTTATGGCAGAACTGCTTTGCGCCACGCTTGACCAGCAGAATCAGGACAGGCGTCGGTCTAAATCTGTGATCAGGCGATCGCTCACGGAGTATAGCGGACGCCACGATAGGTCAATTCTGCCCCGGGGTGGCGGAGACGAATAGGGGAATCGGCTGGCTGGTGGGCTGACCGAGAGGGACGAGGTTGAGCGGTGTCAGCCATGACCGAAGGTTCGTAAGGAACGCCGCGATAAATGAGTTTCATATTGAGTCAAACCTGGTGTGAGAAAGGAGCATCCGGCTAGTCACGCATCCGCGATCGCGAGTAATCGACCGTTGCGGTGAACTGGATTTAGTGTTCCTCCCGTGACAATAGAATCGCGGTTTGTCACAAATCATCAAATCGTCCGATCGAGGAGTCAGTTCCCTCCCGATCGAGGAGTCAGTTCCCTCAGACGGCGGCGATGACTCATCGCTTCCTCCCACTGAGGCAGCATTCCCCTCTGTTGGGGCGATCACGGATACAGGTACCCCTAGCGACCTAACCGCAGCCCAAACTGTCGCGGGTCGCGACTCCGGTCACTGGGTTAACGCCATCGGCGTGCTCACACATTTGCTTGATTTGATAGCGGTCTAAAATCGTGCCAGAAAAATCCGCTCCGGTGATGTCGGCCTCATAGAACGTGGTGCTGGTCATGATGGCATCGACGACGATCGCATTGCGCAGATCAGCCCCGTTGAATGAGACGCGATCGGCAAAAGACTGGGTCAGGTTCACCCCCGCCATGTGGGCTTTTTCAAAGACCCCTTTGGTGAGAATCGTTTCGCTCAAATCCGCATCGGTAAAGTCGGCTTCGTTAGCATTTGCCGCCGCCAATGATGATCCGGTCAAATCTTCCCCCGCAAACGAGCGGTTTCGGAGTTCCGCATAGGTGAAGTCTTCGGCGGCGATTGCGGCTCCCGTCGCCAGCGACAACATCCCCAGCAATACCCCCACACAGAGGATTCCACAGACCATGCGAGCGATTTTGAACATAAGCCTTTGACCTGAATTCACTTTTCTGATGATTGATGTCTTTACTTTAAAACGGATTAGCCCAGCCCATGGTCAACGCACAGTCGTCCCGCCAATCGGACATTAACCCCCTGCACAACTGCCACTCAGTGAGACGCGGAGAGCAATTTAGTCGAGCGATCGCACCGGGGTTTGCCCTCGAACCGCAGCGCCACCCGATCACCCAGCCAGCCCCGTCCCCTCGTCAAACCACGAAATTAGACGATATTTGGGACAATTTCTAAGCCATGATAAAAACGCAACGCGATTCTTACTGATTTATTTTTTCTAAGTTCATGAGTTCTCCCGACAGTGTGACCATTTTGCAGGTCGATGCCTTTACTGACTATTGTTTCGGTGGTAATCCGGCAGCCGTCTGTATGTTGTCAGCCCCGGCTAGCGAAACGTGGATGCGGGTCGTCGCCGCCGAAATGAACCTGTCAGAAACGGCCTTTTTATATCCGGTTGAAGACGGCTACCAGTTGCGTTGGTTTACCCCCGCCGCTGAAGTCGATTTATGCGGTCATGCCACTCTCGCCAGTGCCCATGTGCTGTGGAGCGAGGGCCAGTTAGCGGCTGATCAGACGGCTCGTTTTCATACCAAAAGTGGGTTACTCACCGCGAGTCAGCAAGCCGGGTGGATTACGCTCAACTTCCCGATTCAGCCAGTAGCGCCGGTCTCCGCCCCCCCGGAATTGCTCAAAAGTTTGCGGGGTTTGCAGCCAAAAACGGTGACCTACGGCGGCTCGGCAGAAGCCAATTATTTGGTGGAGCTGCCGTCGGAGGATTATGTGCGATCGCTCCAGCCCGATTTTGGCATGATGCGCCTATTGCCCGCCCAGGGGGTCATTGTCACCGCCCTGAGCGAAGACCCCGAGATTGATTTTGTGTCGCGTTATTTTGCCCCAGCTGTGGGCATCGAAGAAGACCCCGTGACCGGGTCGGCCCATTGCTCCCTCGTACCCTTTTGGCAAGAGAAACTGGGCAAGTCAGAATTTGTCGCCAAACAAGTCTCCCAGCGCGGCGGTTTATTGAAGGTGCAGCGGGCGGGAGATCGCGTGCTCATTAGCGGACAAGCGGTCACCGTGATGCAGGGCACGTTATTTTCGACCCCGACCCCAGCAGCCTAAACGGCCCCGCTTAGCGGGTGGTGGCCCGCTCGACCACTGAAAAGATGGGAACCCTGGAGCGGCTATGTCACAATGAAGGTCATCACGCAGTTAGGAGCAGGGTTAAGTGCTGGAAGCACAGGTGCATGAACAGTTGCGGGCATTTCTGCGACATCATCGCAACACCGACTGGCCCCATCATTTGACGATGGCTCGGTTGGCTGCGCGAGCACTGCGCTTGGGCCGCAGTTCTCTCATGCAGGTGGGGGCTTCGGCGCTGTATCAGGGGCACTATCGCCTCAGCTACCTCATGTCGCTGCTGCTGTGGCCCGACCCCGCCATTCTGGTACTGCCCGATGCCTTGCGCCAGACCGTCCTCTTGGGCGACATTCCCCGCCTGCAAGAATGGATGCCCTGTCAAAAGCCAGTGCAGTGGGGTAATGAATGGCCCCACGCCGATTTTCAAGGCTTGTTCATCACCAGTCCGGAAGTGTGGCTGCGCGATCGCCTGCACCACCAAAATCGTTTTCCCAGCCACGTTCCCGTTTTCATTGACGGGGCCGACGAACTGGAGTTTTGGATCCGCGATGTCTTAACGGTCAAACTTGACGCCGATGCCTGGCAAACCCTCATGCAGGCTTATCCCCAGCACCAAGCGCTGATCCGCGATACGCGCGTCAGCCTGACCCATCAAGTCTTCAAGCATCCGGCCAACCCCTACCACTGCCACCTGGTGGATGAGCCTGAACGGCAATCCCTGATGGCCCTGCGGGAAGTCCTGTTGGATGGGGATGCCTCCCAAACCGGAATGCCGCCCCAATGGCAGCGCTTTTGGGCGCAGATGAATCGACCCGAATCCTTACATTGGGCGGCCTTAGATCGAGCTAGCGGGCGCTGGACGCTGAACTGTGCCCCCGTAGACGTGGCGACCTTTATGACCGCGCACTGGCAACAGCAGCCCCTGGTGTTGATGGGCGGCGCCCTCGACGCCACCACCGACGCCACCGACTTCCGGCAACGCTTGGGCTTGGGCGAAATGACGTGCCTCAAATTCAACCCCGATCGCCACACCGAAGAAATTCAACTCTACTTGCCCGATCGCATTCCCTTGCCTAACACCGCTGAGTTTCAGCCCGTATTGCAAGACGAGCTAGCGTATCTCGTGGTCGCAGGCACCAGTCGCGGTGGTTTTACCGTAGTCCTGGTGGATGACACCCCCCTCAAGCGGCAAGTCGCCACAACGCTGGCGTCGCAGTTTGGCTCACGGGTACAAGTCGAAACCACAGACCTCCCTGCCAATGGCGTGCTTGTCACCGGCTGGCGCTTTTGGCAAACTCACCAAACCCAGTTGCCGTCACCCAATTTGTTGGTACTCGCGACGTTGCCCCTCCCGTCTTTAGAAAATCCTCTAGTGGCTGGACGAGTCACTTACTACAAGCGATCGCGCCAAGACTGGTTTCGGTTATATCTACTGCCGACCGCCCTGATGGAACTGCAACGGGCGATCGCTCCGGTACGGGCCAACCAGGGCACCGTCGCCATTTTGGACAATCGAGTCAACCATCGCAGCTATGGTCGGCAGATTTTAGAAGCGCTGAATCCTGCCATTCGCCTGCATCAGCGGCAGCATTTGTGGCTCTCCGAGCCCGCCACCCTCTCCCCCCGACAACAGCGCTTTTAGAACGCGGTATGATGGCGAGTGATCGTCGCCAGACTCCGTCAGCGCGATCGCCGTTCACTTGTAGACACCCCCCATCAAAGGTCTGCCATGGGAGAAGCTAAACGCCGTAAAGAAAAACTCGGCGAAGACTACGGTAAGCAAGAAAACATTTTGCCCTGGGTGCCCATCACCAAAGATCAGAGCGAAAAGTTCGTCAAATGGACAACCCAAGGAGCCTGGATTGGCATCTTTGCCATGATTGCCCTCTGGGTAACGGTACGCTTTATCGGCCCCGGCTTTGGCTGGTGGGATGTCACCTAATTAGCGATCGCGCTGCCTCACTAGCCACTCGCACAGCCGCGCAGCATCGCCGATTTAGGATGGGGATTTAATGATGTGTGGACAGCCGTCTCGGCTGTCCAAGTCCAGACAAGTTGCCTGCACAACAAAACTTGGATTTTACAAAATCCTGATTCCTTAGCCGACATGCCGTTATCGCGATCGCCTCCGGCCCAGCAGCCACCACAAGCCAGCGGTAATTACCATACTGCCCGCCGCAAAAAAGCTGAGCACCACCCCAAAGGGCAGTTCCACCGACTGGAGCCCCAAAAATTTGATAGCGACAGGGGTAGCATTTTGTACGGAAAGGATAGCGATCGCCACGATCCAAATCGCGGGCACAATTACAAGCAAAAGTTTTTGCATAGCAAACACGGGTGGGCTGGCATCACAGCCATTCTGCCACTCTCACGGCTCATAAATGACAGTTGCCAGCGGACCCCTTCTTTAGGTAATCTATTAGACCGGGCGTTTGAAGGAAAATTATGGCTAAGCGAGTTCAAGTCGTTTTACAAGAAGACATTCGTAAGTTAGGGATTTCGGGTGACCTGGTTGAAGTGGCTCCCGGCTATGCCCGTAACTATCTGTTTCCCCGTGGGCTAGCAGTGCGCACCACCCCTGGCGTGCTCAAGCAGGTAGAGCGTCGCCGCGAAGAAATTCGCCAACGCTTAGAGCAAATCAAAAATGATGCCGAAGCGATGAAAACAGCCTTGGAAACCATTGGCATGTTTGTCATCAAAAAGCCTGTCGGCGAAGATGAGGCGATTTTTGGCACCGTCACTTCGAGCGATGTGGCTGAAGCGATTCAACTAGCGACGCAAAAAGAAGTGGATCGCCGCGACATCTCCGTTCCCGACATCAACAAGCTCGGTGAATACAAAGTCACGATCAAGCTTCATGCCGACGTGACCTCGACTATCAACATTCGTGTTGCTGCTGACTAAGCCAACTTAGAACGCCCATATTGCAAAACAGGTTAGGTCAACAGCCTAGCCTGTTTTGTTGTGTTGGCCGATTTTGATGAATGGGGATTAGTAAGGTCTGTTCAGCGACACTGATGATTTAGCGCGGACATAACACTCACTAGATAAGAGTCCTGCACATTAGAGGATTATCGAGATCAGGCTAGCCGTGAACGGCAACGAGGCTTGTGTGACATCCATTGCAGGTATAAGGATTTTCTACCCATGCTTCAATAACTGATCAGATGCTGCCACCAATGGTGTCGGCCACGCCTCGTACCATGGCCTTGAGCTCAGGTTGAGCAAATTACATTGCGCTGGTGGAACCAGGTACAGATGCCGCCGTGGCCATCGATCGCAATTCACTACGTGATTGCCCCGGCAGGTCAGCATCCGTCACCAGCCGGTCAACGTTAAAGCGATAGCCGACATTTCTCACGGTTTGAATAATGCTGGGTTGGCGCGGGTCGGCTTCAATCTTTTTGCGCAATGACAGGATATGCGTATCAACCGTACGTGGATTATCGATCGCATCCGGCCAAGCCCGCTGCAAGAGATCACTGCGGCTCAAGGGTTTGCCACTGACCTGCGTGAGTACATACAGCAAGCTAAATTCCTGGGGCGTCAGGTCAATGTATTCATCACGGTAACGCACTCGCCGCTGCACCAAGTCGATATACAGCGAGCCATAGTTAAGTGAAGCTGGCGCACTGAGACGATTGAGGCGGCGGGCCAAAGCTTCGACTCGTGCTAAAAATTCGCGCATGCCAAATGGCTTAGTCAAATAATCATCAGCCCCGGCCTTGAGCCCAGCCACAATGTCAGCTTCTGTATCACGTGCCGACAACATCAGAAGATAACTGTTGCCCTGCTGCACAATCCACTGACAAAACTCCAAGCTATTGCTGCCCGGCAGTTGCGCATCTAAAACCACTAAGTTGGGTTGATGAGTCTGATACGCTTCGCGCGCCCGCACAATATCGGCAGACTGATGTACGCGATAGCCTGATTGCTGCAAGTGCCACCCCAACAGCGATCGCAAATGAGGGTTGCCCTCAATAACTTGAATAGTCGCTATAGCCACCAATCTTCTCTGTACAGGATCCTAAAAGTGACCATCAACATAACAAAGCGTAACGGAGTTTTTTGTAACGGCAACTACCTGAGTTTGAGGCCAAGCCAGCGTTTCAGCGAAAGCCAGTAGAGCTTCGCAATGATCGGCCCTTCTCGGTTCCCAGTCGTTCTCGTTGATGCAGTTCGGGACAACCAGAGTGAACTGATGGGAGGAGCCCCATCGGGCTTACCCAGCAGCCATTTGCGGGGCTCAGCACAAGCCCCCCACTTCAGAAGTTTTCTCAGCAGCAATCGGGTGACTGGCATTGCAGTTCGTAGATCAATCACCCCTCAAACACCACCGCCTTAGCGCAACTTTTTGTAAAGCTCACTAGGCCAAACGGGTACCCAACCCCTTAAACTCTCCTCTTGGTGGAACTTATTTTCTCCACTAACTGGACATTTATCAAAGATATTGGTGACTAAACCATCATGAAAAACTTTGTTTGGAGTCTCTGTCTCATCTGCCTGGCCTGGTTAATGACAATGGCGCCTGCACTCGCCGGAGATAGCGCCCATGGCGGCCAGATATTTGCTAGCAATTGTGCGGCTTGTCATATTGGTGGCGGCAATGTGGTCAATGCCGCCAAAACCCTGAAGTTGGCAGATTTAGAACAATACGGCATGGCTTCTCTAGAGGCCATCAAAACCCAGGTAACCAATGGCAAGAGTGCCATGCCTGCTTTTGCTGGACGTCTCACCGAGGAAGATATTGAAGATGTCGCTACCTACGTTTTGGCGCAAGCGGAAAAAGGTTGGTAAGCCACTGCTTGGCAAATTGGTGAGCCTTTTCCTGGTCTTAGTGACTTGGGGCGTTATGGAAGGGGCGATCGCCGCCCCTTATTCACCCTTAAAGCAGGGCATCGAGGCTTTACAGCAGCAACATTATGAAGCGGCTCTGCAGCATTTTGCCGCTGCGGCAGAGTCAGGTCAGACGGTTGGTGATGCGTATAGCTATCAGTGTTTGACCTTCCTCATGCTCAATAAGCCTCAACAGGCTACTGAGCATTGCCAGGCGGCACTCAAGGTAGATGCAGAACATCCCCAAGCGCGGTTTTATCAAGGATTGGCACATTATCGGTTGGGGCAATTTGAGGCGGCGATCGCCGCTCTCAATCATCATCTTGCGGCTCATCCCGATGATTCGCGTGCTTATTACAACTGTGGTCTGGCTAAGTTTGCCCAGGGAGATGTGCGAGGCGCGATCGCTCAATATCACCAAGCGCTCACTTATGCCGCCGCACTGACGACGATGGAAATGTCCAATCTTTACAACGATTTGGGGGTCGCTTATTGGGCCACTGACGCCATGCCAGAAGCCAAGTTCGCCCTCGATCAAGCCGTAGCGATGGACACCCAAGACACCCGCGCATATTTTAATCGCGGCTGTATCTGTCACCATTTAGGCCACTACCAAGCGGCCCTCCAGAACTTTGAGCAAGTGCTAGCACTCGATCCTCACCATGCCTCAACCTATCTGAATCGAGGGATAGTACAGCAACAACTCGGCAACCTCTCAGCCGCGCAGCAAGATTACCAAACGGCCGCTGAGCAGTTTCGTCAGCAGGGCGATTTAACCCATGCGCAACAAGCTCAGTTGCGCTGGCATCAGTTACAGAAATCTCCAGCAGCTGTAGGTTAAGCATTGGTCGTTGAGTCAAGGCTTGATACCCAGATTTGAGTTGACAGCAGTTGGAGATGGCTAATTCTCAACTTGTAGACAATGTCCGAACTTTGCACTTTCTCTAAAACATGTCCAAATTCATCACAACATTCGCAACGACTGCCCTTTTAACGCTCGGGTATGCCGCGATCGCTCCCGCTGAGTTGCGCGCCGATATGGGTCACGATCACGGCCGCGGCTCTGCTGACATGCATCACGAAGGCAGTGAGCCCACAGCGCCCCCTTCAGAGACACCGCCTAGCGGTGGGCATGGTGACCATGGCAGCCATAGCCATGGCATGCTGATGATTCCAGCGGGGGAACCCATCCCCGAGATTACGGTTGATATTTTTCCCGATCCCGTCGCTGGCTGGAATTTACAAGTCCAGACTGCCAACTGGGCATTTGCCCCTGAAGCCGTGAATACTGCTAGCAACCTTACCGAGGGCCACGGCCATCTCTACATCAATGGCGAAAAAGTAACCCGCATTTACAGCGAGTGGTTTCATCTGCCCAGCTTGCCCCCCGGCGAGCATGTTTTGACGGTAGGGCTCAACGCCAACGGTCACGAAGCTCTGATGTACAACGGTGCTCCCATTGAGGCTTCGGTCACGGTAATAGTGCCTGAACCCACTCCTACTGAATCCTAGTCGCCACCGATTCATTGCTCGGGGGTGTGCCTGTGGTGAAGCCCTCGATGCATTTGATGCATTTACAGCGATCGCCGACGAAACATGAGCGACTGACCTCGCCCCTTTCACAACGGCCAGTCTCACTCAAGCATGGTCATGGGTCGATTGCAGTGGTGGTCAGCGCATGGAATTGGGATCAAGCATCAAGGGTGCTGATCCCAGCGCGGCAGATATCTACCGCATTTGTGGGGTGTACTGCGATCGCTATCAACATTGCTGGCTAGCGCTCTTCCGTGGAACCGCCTAGCTCAACTCCCAAACGCACAAGGTTCTCCCAAAAGCGATTTCGTCAGCGCATCAAAACAATTCCTATGGAACGGCTTCCAACTGTTCTGACGAAGCCGCTTTCCTACAACGGCAACCCCCCCACCGCCTTCAAGAATTAATTGCGTCTCAACAATAACAAGACGTAGTACATGAGGTTGAGCAGTGCAGTGAAGGCAGTTGCCACATAGGTGAGGGCAGCAGCTTGCAACACAGCCTTCGCACCTTTGTTTTCTTCGCCCTGCAGAATGCCGTATTCGTCAATGAGATTTAATGCGCGACGAGAGGCATCAAATTCTACTGGTAAAGTCACAACATGGAATAGCAAAACTGCGGCAAACAGAATGACCCCTACCCAAGCCAGGCCAAACAGTTGCAGCATAAACCCCGCGAAGATCAAGATGGGACCCAGGCGCGAGCCTAAATTCACTGCGGGCACGAGACTTGCCCGCAGATTCATAAATTTGTAGTCGTCTACATCTTGCAAAACGTGGCCACACTCATGAGCGGCCACGGCGGCAGCAGCCAAAGATGTCGAGCCATAAATCCCCTGAGACAGACGCACGGCCTTTGCCCCGGGATCATAGTGATCGGTCAGCTCTCCAGGCACCTGCTCGACTTTGACACCCTGGACACCCATTTTATTGAGGATGGTTTGAGCAACTTGAGCGCCGGTCATTCCCATCGTGGAAGGCACCTGAGAGTAACGTCGATACGTGCCCTTGACTTTGTTTTGAGCCCACATGGTGGCAATCACGCCGGGCACCATAAAGACGAGGTAAATCGGATCAAAATACATGACAGTTGAACCCAAAGAGAGCAAAAATGCGTAAACGCAATGACAATACAAACCGGATCAAAGTTGTTGGCATTGTCGTCTTGAAAATTTGTCCGACAGAGCCTGAGCTTAAATGATGCCAGATTCTGCACTGATCCGGGCCTTAAGCTTTGCTAAAAGCTGCGTTTCAGCTTTGTGTCAGTGTCAAGATTAGGCCAGAACGAACCCGCTCAGCACCAACTGCATCCTCCCCACAACACAGTCTCAGAATTCATTAAAGTCACCAAAATGCGTTGGTGACTACACCAACGCACAAGCCCCTGAGCAGTGCATTGCGCCTGACGCTTACGTCACCATGCCGTTGAAAAGTATGGGCGATACTGGGTTCGAACCAGTGACCTCTTCCGTGTGAAGGAAGCGCGCTACCACTGTGCTAATCGCCCTAGGACTTATGACAATAACATACGTTTAGGTCTTCTTTTGCTGAATGCGGCGCGAAGAAGTGGGAGCAGCGATCGCGTCACTCCCTATCCGCCCTTCCATCACCATGAGGCGAGACAAACTTTAGCCAATATTGGCATTAGGGTCTGACACACCTTGAGCGGCTTGCAAATGAGCCTGCACCGTCGCTTGAAATTCTTGTTTGTGAATCTCTGTGCCCTGGCGCAAGTTACCCGGCGTGTCGAAAAAGACCATGCTATCCAAACTTTTGAGGGCCAGCATTTGAAATAGGATGTGCGTTACCGGGATGGGGATCGCCATGATCTGGGGATTTTTGGCGGTGTTGGGATCGGATGCGGCATCCTTCAGAGTGGCAAAGCCATAGAGCACGTTTTTGCGCACATTGGGCTCTAACCGATTGCTCAAGGTCGTCATGACCCAGCTTTTACTCAAGTTTTGCAAAATGTAGTACTGCCGATGCTTGAGACGTTCGGCAAAGGTGATCAGCACGGGCGCGATCGCCTCTAGCGTCGGCCCAGTCACCCCATCATTGGGAGCATTTTGCACCAGAGTTTGAATTTGCGCTTGTAAGTCTTCCATATACGTAAGGATAAAAAAGATGCAGTAATGCCAGGCTATGTACAGCGCAAACTAACTTAACGACTGGGGCGGTATCACCGCTATCCTAAGTTCAGCGCCCATTCATGCTATTACACTCTGTTCCTTGTGTAAGCCTTTCTTCAGCTGTAAATGGGTAGATAGTGATTTCACGTAAGTTTTCGGGCAATCTGAAAAAGAATCATTACCATTAGCCAACTACCACCCGTGTCGAAATGGCACATCAACAACCCACAGAATCGGCTCTTGGCAAGGGACAATGCCACATTGCCTCATCCAAAAGCTCCTGTGTTACTGTTTGAGGGATCATCTGCATCGGGGTAGTTCTTCCGAAGCGTGGAAGTACTTTTAGAAAAACTTTACCAAGAGCTGAAGCAAGCCACCCGCGCCTCTGACAGTAATAGTCGGGCGATCGCGAAGCGTCTAACCCATGAGGTACAGCGGATCTGTACCCAAAGCCAGCGTATTCAAGATTCTGGTGAGGTTGAAGCGTGGGCGCATAACCTCGCGATGCACCGCTTAAATCAATGTCTCAAGTATTACCGCTGTGGCTCGATTAAAGGTCGGGTGGAGCTGCACAGCACCCTCAGCGCGATCGTCTATCGATACATTTCACTCCCCCACGCCCAGGCCAGTTATCAAGCTCGGCTCAATTTAATTGAAGACTTTCTACAAAACTTCTACCTCGAATCGCTTAATGCCTTTCGGCGAGAAAACGAAACTGCACCCGATTATCAACCGCGCACCTTATTAGAACTGGCCGAGTACATGGCCTTTACTGAGCGCTATGGTAAACGCCGCATTCCGCTACCGGGCCGACGCAGCCAACAACTCATTATTTTGCGTGCCCAAACCTTTGCCAAACAGCAGCCCCCAGAAGCCACCCTAGATATTGAAAAAGCAGCGGACGGCGGGAGCCATGACACCGATGACGTACGGGATAATCTGCCCACCAAGCGATTGCGCGAAAAATTAGTCGATCAGCAAGACAGCCTGCCCGAAGAAGTCTTACGGAATCGAGTCATCGAAGCCTTGCTCAGCTATCTCAAAGAGCGAAATCAAGAAGACTGTGCCGATTATTTCACGCTGCGTCTCCTTGATTTACCTACCACTGAAATTGAGTCGATGTTGCAGCTAACGTCGCGGCAGCGCGATTATTTGCAGCAACGCTTTAAATATCACCTCGTGCGCTTTGCGTTATCGCACCACTGGGATATCGTCCATGAGTGGTTAGAGGCCGACCTAGAGCGAAATTTAGGGCTGGCGCCCCGGCAATGGGATACCCTGCTGCAACGTCTCAGCGAAACCCAGGTTAAGTTGTTACAGCTCAAACAAGACGGATTCGCCGATGCGGAAATCACGCAAAAGCTCGGCTTGACGCCAACGCAGTTGCAAAAACAATGGACCAAACTCTTGGAACAGGCTTGGGAAATCCGTAACCTTTAATTTGTCAGCTTTGATTTGAATTGTCCGGAAGGGAGTCTACCCGTGATGAAAAGTGACGCAGATACGATTCGAAGCTTTCTAATTGGGCTCTTAGAACACTTTAGCCAGCTAGATGCTTCGCCATCAGGGCAGGTTGATGCAACGAAGGGTACCGCCGCGCCGCCTGGGTTGGCCCCCGACTCACCAACGACCGTAGAAAGGGCATCGGCTAGTGCCTCTGATCCGGCAGTTGAGGCAGCGATCGCCCCTCATCAGTTTTCATCACCTGAAGTTCCCCCGATTTCTGAACTTGGAGAGTTACCTTCCGTGCAAGATCATTTTCAGACTGTGTTAAAACGCCGTCTCCAGATTGAAATTAGTCAAAATCCCCCCCGCTTTCCTTGGGAATCAACCGTCACGGACTACCCGGTAGAACTGACTGAAGCGAGCACCTATCCCTGGCTCGTCCAACTGCGATCGCTCGCTTTGCCCACCACGTTGCCCGATGACATCTTGACGGGATTGCTGAGCCGCTGCCAGGAACTCATTCGGGAGTCGCTGCAACCCGGCGTGCAGTTGGTCAAAGCCGTCGAAAATTTATTTCCGGATCAGCCCCAAGCGATGGATCAAATCGCGGGTCTGGTGTTAGCAAATGCAACCATGCGTAGCAGCACCGCCACCCAGGATATGGCCGCCTTGAAAGCCGCCTTTCCCGATGGCTATGACGGTGCCAATCCACAGCAACAAGTCACCCTGACCATGCTGGCGGCCAAAGATATTTTAGAAACGTTGACCTTGTCATTGACGCCACAGCAACCGCTGCAAGCGCGGCAGTGGCAAACTTCGGAAGGGGCTGTGGCCATCACCGCCCAGTATCAAGTTGGGCTGCCGAATCACATTAGCTTGGCCGTAGCAGTGCCTTGTGCCAGTCAAATGACCCTGCCGAGTCTGGGCCAAACGGTCACCCAAACTCGCCCTGGCACCCTGAACTTGACGCTGCCAGAACCGATCGCCGACACGACTTATCCGGTCGAGGTCTATTTCAGCGGCACCGAGGCCGCCCCGCTCACCTTTGCGATTCGCTGGAGCGAGTCGACTTAACCAACCGCAGGTGACTGTTAACTTTATTGCCCGACCTGTCGTCTACGAGAGGTCGGTTTTATCATCATTGAGGGATCAACAAGGTTGGGGATGACGGTGCGATTGACCTGTGCCCCTCTCCCTACCGGAGCTAGTTGATGAGGGATGAGCGCGATCGCCCTTGACCTTTTCAGTCAGCTGGGATACACCTATGGCGTGGATTGCCAAAACGCATCATGAAAGCATTTTTTCTCGGCATAACAAAACTGACATTGGGGATCTTTTTGGCCTTCATTTTGATGTCTTTGGCAGGCGTTGCCACCGCTCGTTACTTTATGGCCAAGCTGTCTGTCTTGCCGCCTAAGCCGGTTTATGAAAATGATGTTGCGCTTCAGGTTAACGCAGCTAATGCCCAGCCTGAGACTCCACCGGCTCCGGTCGAGACACCCCCCGCGCCAGCTCCCGCCGAAACGTTACCACCCGATAGTTATTTAGCCGTTGTCGTGCAGCCGATTGGTTTGGTCATGCGCTCGGGGCCGGGGGCCGAAAATCAGCAACTGGGCGGGATCGATTATCAAGACCAGGTAATTGTGCTGGAAACTGATGAAGCCGGAAACTGGCTTAAAGTGCGCGTCCAATCCACCGGACAAGAGGGCTGGGTCAAAGCGGGCAACACCGAGGCGATTAATGAGCCGCCCGCCCAGTAGGACTTTGGGTGGCGAGTCGCTCGGGAAACTGACATGCCTGACGCTGTTGACTGAATGCAGGATTGTGAACGAATGGTTCGTTCAGAAGAGACCCTTAGGCTGGTCTCAGGAGATATTGCCAGTCAAGCAACCTGTCTTCGCGCCTTTTAGTTAAGCAATCATGGCCCGCTGACTCCAGACCGAAGCGAGCCGCTTGGAACAAGCCGGCACCGAGGACATCATTGAGGGCAGCAGAGGCAGTTCCTCAATGGTCCAGCGGCCTGGTAACCAGCCGCTCGTCACCCACTGCTCGGTGGCGGCATCGTAGATACAAGCTTCGTCGTTGCGAGAGTTGATGCTAAAAAACGATTCCTTTTGAGAATGAGAACCCGACAAAATCGTCTCTGCCGTCGTGCGGGTAAACTGCCCAAACACCTCGTCAAAACTCATCATGAGGTTGCCCTGGGGTGTCAGAGCGATCGCCCGTAGCGATCGCACATTAAAGACATAATCTGACTGACCACCATAACTGTCACCAATCATGGTGCCAACTAACTCGTGACCCGAGGCAAAAGCATACACAAAACGGTAATGACTGGTTCGTAGACGCAAAGTCATAGATGGAGGCTCAACTAGAGAACGCATAGCCTGACCCGAAAAAATGGCTTGGTAGTAATGACAGAATTGGCTTCAGCATTCGTCCACAGGCTCAAAGGCCATCAGGCAGAGCTAGTGGGAACGTCTGCGGCGTAATTTTCAGTAGTTACGCGGTCATGGCACACCCTCGTTAATTAAAACTATAGTTTTCTACGGGGTAGATCCGTGTTTTTTCTGATGCATTTCACACAGGCTTGAAAAATCACTGCCCCAACCTGAAGGGATTATGAACAGAACTACATATTTTCAGCCGTGATCCCCTGCGTCCTAACTTCGGGGCGATCGCTGGTAACGGTTCGCAACGCAGAGAATGTTTACAGCCTGTGATCTTTAGGGGTCGACAGCATCAGGCAAAATCAAAGCAGACCAACGAGGAATAAGACATGTATCGAGCGGTCGTGAAGGGATTTGGTGGCATTGACCAGCTTGTGATAGAAGATGGGCCAACCCCAGCACCAGGGCCAGGGGAAGTCGTCGTGCGCCTTACTAGCATCGGCATGAACCATGCCGAGCTCATGGCCCGCCGGGGTGAATATCGCCTGGTTTCAGGCAATCCGCCCTTTATTCCGGGCCTAGAGGGCGGCGGTATCATTGAGGCCGTGGGCGAAGGCGTGAGTGATGCGCCCCGCGCCGAGCAGCAACGCACGGTGGGGCAGCGGGTCGTACTCACCCTCGACGCCCCGGCCAGTCGGGGCCTGGGGCAGGGCACTTACCAATCTCACTATGTGGTCGCAGCGGATAAAACGGTACTGGCGCCAGCGGCGATCGCCGATGAGTTACTAGGGGCGCTCTGGCTGCCCTTTTTAACCGCATGGGGCTGTCTCGTGTGGAAACAAAATATCCAACCGGGCGCGCGGGTGCTGATTCCGGCGGCGAGCAGCAGCGTGGCGATCGCCGCTTCGCAAGTGGTGAAATATTACGGGGGCCTAGCCGTCGGCACCACTACCCGCCCCGAAAAAGTCGAGCGCCTCGCCGCCTTACCCGAGGCCCGCTTTGACCATATCGTGGTGACCCACACGCCCAACTGGTGGCGCGAGGCCAAAAAGCTGACGGCGGGCAAAGGCTTTGATGTCATTTTTGATCCAGTTGCGGCGGGAGCATTTCTGAATCAGGAAATTCGGCTGCTGGCACCGCATGGCACCCTGTGGATTTATGGGCTGTTGGGCACCCCTGACACCGTCGATGTCACCCCGTTGATCCGCAAAATGGCGTCGATCCGAGGGTGGCTGTTGAATGAAATCGCGGCCAGTGGTTCTGAACAGAGTGCCTACCGCCACGTATTAGACCGGATAGCGGATGGCACCTATACTTTGCCCGTCGCTCAAACCTTCTCACTGCGGGATGTCCAAACCGCTCATGCCGTCATGGAGCGCGGCGAGCATTTGGGCAAGTTAATTTTGGTGCCTTAGGCGACCCTCAAGTCGTAGTCGCCGCCGCTGATATTAACGGCAAATCGATCAAAAAGCGGGTGCCGTGACCGGGCGTCGAGAGGCAATTGAGTTTGCCATGGTGCCGCTCGACGATGATTTGGTAACTAATCGCCATGCCGAGTCCGGTGCCTTGGCCGACGGGTTTGGTGGTGAAAAACGGATCCATCATGCGGCGCTTCACATGGTCGGGAATGCCGATGCCATTGTCAGTGAAGTGCAGGTGAATGCGATCGTCCGCCACCTGCTCCGTCCGCAAAATAATCTTGGGCAGCCACTGCGAAGTATGGGGGACAGCATGGGCTTGTTGAGTTTCCCACCTTTCATCCAGGGCATCGATCGCATTAGTCAACAAGTTCATAAAGACCTGATTCAACTGCCCCGGAAAGCACTCCACCAGCGGCAGGTCGCCATATTCCCGCACCACTTCAATTTCGGGGCGATCGCCGCGCGCCTTGAGCTTATTGCCGAGAATGGTCAGGGTACTATCCAGTCCTTGATGCAGATCCACCCGCTTGCGTTGTGCGCCCCCCTGGTGTGAAAAGTCCTTCAGCGATCGGACGATTTCCGTAATCCGTTCTGTGCCCCCGCGCATCGACTGCAAGATTTTCGGCAAATCTTCGACAAGGTAGTGAATGTCCATCGCCTTGACTTGCTTTTGAATGGCCTCAGAAGACTGGATCTCCGGGTCTGACAGATACAAATCAATCAGCTTCAGCAAGTCTGCGACATATTCATCTACATAGGTGAGATTGCCGTGAATAAAGCTCACCGGATTGTTGATTTCATGGGCCACCCCCGCCACTAGCTGCCCCAAGCTCGACATTTTTTCACTATGGACTAGCTGGAGCTGAGCTTCCTGTAGTTCCGCCAGGGTTTTTTCGAGGCGCTTGGCTTCTAAGTCCTTCGCCTCAGCCCGCAGAATCGCCGCTTCCGCCTGTTTGCGCAGCGTAATGTCCCGCACGATTAAGGTATAGCTATCTTCCGGCTGACTTTTCAGCGCCGCCACCGTCACCTCCACCGGAAACTCGCCCCCACTGCGTCGACGGCCCAGCAACTCATAGGGGGTGCCTTCTTCGCTGGCTGTCTGCACTAACTGCGCCAGCGCCAACGCCGACGCCAGGTCAGGATCTGGGGCAACCGTCTCGTTTAACAGCGCAGCGGCGGTGGGGGCAGCCACGACTAATAGCGTTCCAAGAGGAGTCCCCTGCAATTGCCCTTCTGCCAGGCCAAACATCTTCCGCACCGCCGGATTGGCCGACTGAATGCGCAAATCGCGCCGCGATACCGTCAAGATCACCTCGATCGCGCTCTCGACAATGGCGTCTGTACGAGCCAGCGCTTGCTCTAAGCTCCCAATGACGCGATTGTATCGAGCTGCAATTTGTCCGACAGGCGTAAAGGGTTCGACCGGGGCGCGTAGCCGCAGATCACCCGTGCGCTCTTGCCGCCGCATCACCGTAAAAAAATCGACTAAATCACTCGCAGCGCCATGTTCGGCAATATTGAGGCCAATGTGCTCATCGCGACGGCGCACCCGCAGCGGCCAGCGGCGATTGGTCAGCCACAGTAGAAAAAAAGTAATCCCAAACGCCCAAATGCTGGCCGTGACGATGCCCGCCAACTGCACGCCCAGTTGCGCCGCTCGGCTTAACCCCGTATCAAGCACGGTCAGATCACCAAACAGCGCCACCGCCAAAGTGCCCCAAATACCTGCCGCCAGGTGAACCGGAATCGCCCCCACCACATCGTCAATTTTGTAGCGCTGGAGCTGGGCCTCAGCAAACAACATGCACAGGCAGCCGATCGCCCCAATTAATATCGCGTTGTGGGTCGTGACCGCATGACAATTCGCCGTAATTGCCACCAAGCCCGCCAGCGAGCCATTCACCACCGCACTGACTCGTAGCTTTTGCTTTTGAAAAATGCTGATCAAAATCGGCATCACCAGCCCGGCAACTCCGGCCATCACCGTATTGGTAATAATGCCGGGCACCTGATCATTGAGCGCCAACACGCTGCCCCCATTAAAGCCAAACCAGCCAAACCAGAGCAGCAGCGTACCTAACAGCGATAACGGCAAGTCGTATCCGGTCAAGAATCGCCGCCGCCGCTTGCGCGAAAATCGCCCGATGCGCGGCCCCACAATAATGGCGGCCGCCAAAGCCACCCAGCCGCCGATACTATGCACGACGGTCGAGCCCGCAAAATCGACAAAGCCAAGCTGCCCCAACCAACCGCTGCTCTCACCCACATTCAGACCGTTCCAGGCCCAATGACCAAAAAACGGATAGATGAAGCCTGATACCAGCACGGAAATGGCGAGATAGCTGGAAAACCGCATCCGCTCGGCGACGGCACCGGAAACAATGGTGACCGCCGTGCTGCAAAACATCGCCTGAAACAGGAAAAACACCACAAACCAGGTTTCGCCTTGACCGACTTCGGGGGCCCACACATTGGTGCCCACCCAGCCATAGTGGGTTTGCCCAAACATGAGTCCATACCCAAACAGCCAGAAACACAGCACTGAAATGCCAAAGTCAGAGATGTTTTTAATAACGACATTGATGTTGTTTTTGCTGCGGGTGGTACCGGCCTCTAAGCACATGAAGCCCGCCTGCATCAAAAAGACGAGGCTGGCACTAATCAGCACCCAGAGAATATCGATCAGCGATGGAGTCATGCAGCTAGCATTCGCCTTGTCGGCAATGAGAGAAGTCTAAATTAAGCCAAGGTTAAATCAGCCGTTCGGTATACGGTATTCACCGACCCATCAATGCCGGCGTCTTTGCCAACACAACAACGATAAAACAGCAAAAATTATCAATAAAACCGGGGAGCATCAGGAGCGATCGCCCAGTCGGCAACAGGCATATCATGCCCGATAACAATAAAAACAATTGTAGTGAGAACTCTTTTAAAGCCGAAAAGCATCAATCAATAGGGAAAAACTGATTTGTGATATAGATTACCCACTTTTATCAGTGAGTCATGCGAGGAATCAGGAAAAATCCCTAAAATAGGCTGACTGGGGAGCGATCGCAGTTCCGGCAGAACCCCGAAACATCAGCCACTCAGCATCAATGCTTACCAGGCGATCGCGAGCTACCGCCACCACTTCCCCTGACGGGACTCAGACGACGCTTCCACGGCCCGACCGCAGGGGAATGATGGAGAGGACGGCTCAGACCTGAAACCACATCAGACCTGCATCCATTAAGGCTCTGGTGCCCCTGTATATCCGAATACGGCCTCGGGCCCCTCAGCAATGATTTTATTCAGAATCCCCTTGACGGCCTGGGTGTCATTCACAAACGGGAATTCCCCCCCCGGCACGGGTACGTCTAAAAACTGGCACAACGGCCCCCAACCATCCTTCACTTCAAACACCAATAGCCGTGATGCAGGAATCGTCCGCTGCACTTCTTCATTGTGTTCTTGAAAACGCTGAATCAGATACTCCTGATCATGCATCCGATCTTGTAGGTAGTCGTTGATGGTGGCCTGGATAAATTGGCCCATCTCAACGGACCTGAGGTACTCGATCCAATGGGGCGCGAAGATGGTTTCCTGAGTTGATTTGAACCACCGTTCCGGCTCTCGAACCGTCAGCACAACCTTGGCATCGGGATAGTAATCAGCCAGGGCCTGATAGCTGGAGCAGGCCGGAAAATCGACCGTGGCTCCAAACCCTGCAAACAGAGTATCCCAGTCCGGCTTACCGCCCGCCGCATCAATCCACTGCTGCCAGTGCTCTGGCCCTCGAGGCAGGCACTCGACCATGTGATAGCACGGGCCGAAGCCCAGTTGCTCTAACGCCACCTTCATACTCATGGTGCCGGTGCGCCCAAAGCCTGCACCGATGACTTGCAATGCCATGCTCTACCTCCGATTGACCGCAGTTGAGCCTGGATGGTTGCTCGTCACCGATCTCCCAAGCAGGCGGCTTAAGATGCAGCCTAGTTTACTGTTATGGGGGCATTAGAGTAGCCATGGCCCTATTAAACAGATACAAAACGACATTGCCGGGGGTCACGCCTCCTTACTCAATAAAGGCCCTAAACTGGCGAGGCTGATTGCTCTGGGCCATTTCAAAACTAAATTCGTATGAGCATCGGCTAATCAGGTACGTGTTTAGCGTCTGTGTTCGGTTGTCATTCCTCCCAGCAGAGAAAAGGAGGCTTAAGGTAGTGACTATCGCGCTGATAG
>NZ_QVFV01000006.1:120804-273644 GCF_004212215.1 Leptolyngbya iicbica LK | reverse complement strand
TGCGAACCGTTTTTGGTCGCAGATTTTCGGGATTGCGTTCTCGAACAAGCGCTGGTTGCACTTCTTCATGTTGTTTGTGCCAGTGACGGGCTTGTGGATGGCGTCTGTGGGCGTTGTGGGTTTGGGTCTGAACCTGCGGGCCTATGACTTCGTGTCTCAGGAAATCCGTGCAGCGGAAGACCCTGAATTTGAGACCTTCTACACGAAGAACATTTTGTTGAACGAAGGTATCCGGGCCTGGATGGCACCGACCGACCAGCCCCACGAGAAGTTTGTATTCCCTGAGGAGGTTCTCCCCCGTGGTAACGCTCTCTAGTAATTCTTATATCGGTGGGCGCGACCAGCAGTCTTCAGGTTTTGCCTGGTGGTCTGGTAACGCGCGCTTGATTAACTTGTCCGGTAAGCTGCTGGGTGCTCACGTTGCCCACGCTGGTTTGATTGTGTTTTGGGCCGGTGCGATGACCTTGTTTGAGGTCGCTCACTTTGTGCCTGAGAAGCCTCTTTATGAGCAGGGCTTCATTTTGCTGCCTCACCTCGCCACTTTGGGCTGGGGTGTAGGGCCAGGTGGTGAAATTGTTGACACCTTCCCCTACTTTGTTGTGGGTGTTTTGCACCTGATTTCTTCTGCGGTTCTCGGCTTGGGTGGTATTTATCACGCTATCCGCGGTCCTGAGACTTTAGAAGAGTATTCTTCCTTCTTTGGCTATGACTGGAAGGATAAGAACCAGATGACCAACATCATTGGTTACCACCTCATCCTGCTAGGTTGTGGTGCCTTCTTGCTAGTGCTGAAAGCCACCTTCTTTGGTGGTGTTTATGACACTTGGGCTCCGGGCGGTGGCGCAGTGCGGGTCATCACTAACCCGACGCTGAATCCCGTCAAGATCTTCGGCTACGTCTTGGGTTCTCCCTTTGGTGGCGACGGCTGGATCATCGGTGTCAATAGCATGGAAGACATCATTGGTGGTCACATTTGGGTCGGTATCATCTGCATCAGCGGTGGTATTTGGCACATTCTGACCAAGCCCTTTGGTTGGGTGCGTCGCGCCTTTGTCTGGAACGGTGAAGCTTATCTGTCCTACAGCTTGGGCGCACTGTCCCTGATGGGCTTGATTGCCTCCTGCTACGTTTGGTTTAACAACACTGCCTATCCCAGTGAGTTCTACGGTCCTACCAGTTCTGAGGCTTCTCAGGCTCAGGCCATGACCTTCTTGGTGCGTGACTTGCGTTTGGGTGCCAACATCGGTTCGGCTCAAGGCCCGACTGGTTTGGGTAAGTACCTGATGCGCTCTCCGACGGGTGAGATCATCTTTGGTGGTGAAACTATGCGTTTTTGGGACTTCCGGGGTCCCTGGTTGGAGCCTCTACGTGGCCCCAACGGTCTGGATCTGGACAAGATGCAGAATGACATTCAAGATTGGCAAGTCCGTCGTGCGGCTGAGTATATGACTCATGCGCCGTTGGCTTCCATCAACTCGGTGGGTGGCGTCATCACTGAAATCAACTCGGTGAACTATGTGAACCCCCGTCAGTGGTTGGCTGCGTCTCACTTCATCCTCGGCTTCTTCTTTCTGATTGGTCACTTGTGGCACGCGGGTCGTGCGCGGGCGGCTGAAGCAGGCTTTGAGCGTGGGATTGACCGTGAGTCTGAGCCCGTATTGGCAATGGATGATCTTGACTAGTCATTTGTTGAGTCAAGTCATCGATTAAGTCTGGGAAAAAGCTCCTGCAGTTTTGCGGGGGCTTTTTCTGTTTATTTTGTGAGTAGCGCGATCGCTACATGAAGCTGATTACGCGGAACAGTTATCCAAGTTTGTTATTGTCGTCAGCGTTTGCCTCTCAGTATGTCCCCTAAACCGTCAAACCAGAAATCTTTTCAGATAGTCGGCTGGTTGCTATTCATTGCCTCCGCACTCTGTTTTACGGTTTCCACTTGGGGCAATGGTGATATTCCTGGAACAGTCGGCAGTCTGCTGTTTCTGATTGCTTGTTTTGTTTTCCTGTGGCCATTGCTGCGAGCTTGAGCGAGCATTCCATCAGGCGCTGCTCAAAGTCAGGATGCATCACAAAATCTCGGGTTTCTGTTTAATCGCTCCTGGGGCCATTGTGCATCCGCACCGTATCGCCGCTGGACAAGCGATCGTCCTAGTAACCGGATTATTCTTCAAGGCTCTATCCACTGTCCATAAATAGTCTGTGGATGGTTTCGCCACTGCCTCAGTTGCGGTGCAAACGGTCTTCGAAGAGCGCCACAATTCTCTCGACAACTTCTTCAATGGACAAGCCATCGGTCAACAGTTCAATCGCATCTTCAGCCTTTTGCAGGGGGGCAACGCGACGGGTGCTGTCTTTGCGATCGCGCTCATCAATGGCTTCTTCCAATGCCTCGATACTGACGGGTGGCTGATTTTGAGCGAGCAGATCTCGTTGCCGCCGCCGTGCTCGCTCCTCGACCGATGCTGTGAGAAAGACCTTGAGCTCTGCGGCGGGGAACACGTGAGTCCCAATATCGCGGCCTTCCATGACGACACCGCCTTGAGTCCCATACTCTTGCTGTTGCTTCAGTAAGACTTTTCGGACCGTCGGTTGAGCAGCGATGGTCGAGACTTGAGCTGTCACCTCCGCTGTCCGAATCGCTTGGGTGATCTCGGCCTCATTGACCCACACCCGCGTCAGCCCTGGTTCACCGGGAGCAGTTGCGGGCTCGGTAGCTAAACGAATTTGGCAGTTGGCTAACGCCTCGGCAACGGCGACCTCATCTGCAGGATCAATCTCTTGCGTGAGGACGTGCCAGGTAACAGCCCGATACATGGCACCTGTGTCGAGGTACATCAGGCCAAGGCGATCGGCTACGAGGCGCGCTACCGTTGATTTGCCCGCGCCAGCTGGGCCATCGATCGCCACGATAGGTTGCCGCGAACGCAGCAGCGTGTTGTCAATTAAACGGGTTTTGCCAAGATAAGCGGCGATCGCTAAGAGTCCCACAGTGGTCACCTGTTCTAACGGTTGTAAGTTTGTTGGATGCACGATTTCGACATATTGCGGCTGGAGCGTCGGCACCTGCTCAAGGGTAGTACACACTTGCTGAATCAAACGCTGGCTGTCGCGTTCTCCTTGGGCAAATGCGGCTTGCGCTGACTGCAAGGCCTGATAGAGAACGGGGGCTTGGCTCCGCTCCGTTGCCGAGAGGTACTGATTGCGAGAGCTGTAGGCTAGTCCATCCGATTCCCGCACAATTGGACAGCCGACAATTTCGATCGGCCAATTCAGATCGGCTGCCATACGTTGAAGGATGGCCAGTTGTTGAGCATCTTTGCGCCCAAAGTAGGCGCGATTAGGCATCACTAGGTTGAGCAGTTTTGCCACCACGGTCGTCACCCCTTGAAAATGTCCGGGCCGATAAGCGCCGCATAAATGCGTGGTCATGCTGGCTATAGGTACCACTTGCGTAAACTGCTCCGGAGTTGGGGCTGACTGACCATATAGGGTCTCGGGTGAGGGGCAAAACAAGGCATCGACTTGGGCGACGGTGCACTGGTCAATATCCTGCTGGAGTGTGCGGGGATAAGTGGTCAAGTCTTCTTGGGGGCCAAATTGCAGCGGATTGACAAAAATGCTGACAATGACTCGGTCGTTTGCTTGCCGGGCTTGGTGAATGAGGCTCATGTGACCAGGGTGCAATGCGCCCATAGTAGGTACCAGCCCCACTGAGGCAATGCTGGGATGGGGGCCGATCATCGTAGGCTGTCGCCATTGAGCCAAACAGCTTTGTAATCCTTCAATTGTGGTCAGGATTCTCACGAGCTTTTACCCCGATGACGTGCGCACGAGCAAGCCGACCTGCCGCTGATGGCGGACACTTTGAGCAGTCTGGCTAACGATAAAAAGAAGAGTGGCAAGTGGCCGATGGTGCATATCAGCGATCGCGGATACGTTGACCAGTCCAAACACTCGGCCAACCTCCGGGCTGAAATATATGTTTACACTTTAGCCACAAGTTCTATACCCTACCAGACTCTGGCCAGAACCCAGCAGCCAATTTATAGGGAAGGCGCGATCGCCACTCCGTTGGTTGCTTTCAGCGTCTATGACATGCATTGGGGTGGCCCTGAGGTGCGTCGCCACTCGGCTCAGAAGACCGTCGCCAACATCGAGCCCAGCATAGAAAATATATATGCTGGCTATCAAATCAAGTTTTCCGCGAATTAATAGCGATAATCTGAATGACGTGCCGACATGATGAACTATGAACTCGCGCTTTCTTGGGATTTCTGGTGGCATTGCGATCGCGTTCTTAGGCATCGGTAAGGCCGACGCCCAAATCATCCCGGTTGCCGTTAGCCCAATGCCAGACAGTGATCGGGAGACAGGGCTGTTGGCCCAAATTGATTTAGCCCAAGTGGATCCTGGTCAAGACCGCCTGCCCGAGCCCGAATTGCCGGTGCCCTTGCCGCCCGACGAAGTGACGCCCGAACCGACGGTTCCAGAACCCTCGCCTTCGCCAGGGGCTGATACGCCTTTTCCGGTGACGGATGTGGTGGTGGTGGGCAGCAGTATTTTTGATGACGCCACCTTGGCCGCGATCGTCGCCCCCTACGAAAATCGCGACGTTACCCTCGCCGAATTGCAGGACGCCGCCGACGAGATTACCCAGCTGTATCTGAACGACGGTTACATCACCTCACGTGCGGTGGTGAGTACTCAAACTGTCGTCGATGGTGTGGTGCAAATTGACGTGATCGAAGGTGAGTTAGAAGCCATCTTGGTAGAAGGCACCGACACTTTAGAAGACTACGTCAGGGTACGCATTGCTCAGGGCGGCACGACGCCGCTAAACCAGGGCAATTTGGAAGACCAACTCCGACTGTTACGCGTTGATCCGATGTTTGACAGCGTGGAAGCCAGTCTGCGATCGGGCACGGGAGTGGGTCAAAGCCAGTTAGTAGTGCGGGTCGAAGAGGCCAGCACGGTGGGCGGCTCAATTTTCAGTGATAACTACTCGCCGCCTTCAGTGGGTAATGTGCGCGTCGGTGCTAACCTCCAATTTCGCAATCTGGCGGGCTTGGGTGATACGTTGTTTAGCTCGGCGACTTGGACAACCACCGCCGGTTCCAAAGTTTATGAAATTGGCTATCGGGTGCCGATTAATCCCATGAATGGGACGGTGCTGGTCCGTGCGACGCCTAACGAATTTGAAATTACGGATCCCAACCAACCGACGTTTGATCTGGGCACCGAAGGTTCTACCGATATTTACGAAGTGAGTGTGCGCCAGCCGTTAGTCCGCACCCCACGCGATGAGTTTGCCCTGTCGTTAGGCTATCGCTACCGTGACGGCTCGACGTTGATTTCAGGCATTATCACCGATTCCACGACGACCAGTGTCCTCAGTTTTGGGCAGGATTATGTGCATCGTGACGTGAGCGGTGCATGGGCCTTGCAGTCGCAGTTTCGGCTGGGTACCGAAGAAGTCGATGACACAGTGACGACGGTGGGCGATTCCGACGGCTTCTTTAGCTGGATTGGCCAAGTCCAGCGGGTGCAACGACTCAACGATGACCATTTGCTGCAGGTGCAAGCCAGTTTGCAACTCACGCCTAACTCATTGCCCGGTTCCGAAAAATTCTTTAGTGGCGGCGGATTGTCGGTGCGAGGATACGACCAAAACCAACGATTTGGCGATAATGGCTTCCGGTTTTCGGTGGAAGATCAAATTGTGATTACTCGCACCGAAGAAGGTTTACCGTTCTTTCGCTTGGCCCCTTTCTTAGACGGAGCTTACGTGTGGAATGACGGCGATAGTGCCGAGGTCACGGATAATAACTTCCTCTTAGGCACCGGTGTCGGTGTTTTATTCAATGTTTTGGATGGTCTGAATGCTCGGGCTGATTTTGCCTATCCGCTGATTGATGTGGAAGAGCTTTCTACCGATGATCCCCCTGGCTTACGGTTTTATTTCACCTTGGGATATCAGTTTTAGGCAAATTGAGCAGCCTGCTTTGGAGACGGGATCGAAACACAACAGCGCCAGACACTGTTTGCCTGACGCTGGTTGCTGTTGGCCATTTTTTAAACTGGCCAAGCCACTAGAGGACGCCTAAGCTGGATAGCCCCAAGATGGCTCCCGCCCCGAGAACGTGACCAAAGCTAGTGGTGCCGATGACGGCGGGTAAGCCAAAGCCGCCGAAAAGAGCGGGGGAAGGCATTGCGGGGCCTTCGCTGGGATATTTGATGGTGAATTTGCCGATCGCGATCGCCAGAATGTTGCAGACAATCATCACGACAGCAACTTTGGGACTCCATTCAGGAGAGCTGGGCACTGCGGCTGCTAGCAAAGAAAGATAAGTCAATTTCGATGTCCTCAAATACGTCGTCATTCGCATCTAGGCCAAGCCGTGTCTGACAACCCACGAGCTGCCAGCCGCTTCGACCTTAGTCAAGATTCTTGATGACAGGTAAAGGCAAAGCAAAACCTTGTTGCAAGAATTTACAGAACGCTGTCCTGGATATCGACAGTTGTGGTCCTTGGGGATCGGCGGATCAGCTTTGGGATAGCTAGGGTGAAGTTTGCTGCGCCCATTGTGCCGTTAAGCTGAAGATAGTGACGGATGAGCCTGGTACCAATCAGCTCTATTCGTCATGCGTCCGGCGTTGTGGTGTGGTTAAAGAGGTCGAGATGGAACGCGGATTACTATGGCTACCGCTACTGGGCGTGTTTATCTGGCTCGCCTGGGCGGGCTGGAACGAGTACCAGAAGCTAGAAGCGTATAAACAATGGGCCGCGACCTTTGAGCGGGCAAAATATGACATTTATGCGGTGTTGGGGCAGCAGGGCGATCGCTTGGTGTGGGGCAAACCGACTCGCCAAGGCCCAGTGGCGTTGCAAGAAGTGACGCTCTCAGCCCTCCAAACCCTGACCCTTTACAGTGCAGAGCGGCCATTACCCGAGAAGGCTAACTTACCCAAAGGCTGCACGATCGCGATCGGTCTCGAACTCGACGACAACACCCAGCAGTGGATTCCGTTTACCGATGCTGACTTAGCCCTCGCTTGGAAAAATCAGTTGCAGACCTTGCAAGAATCGCTACAATCGACGCCACAGACTTAGATGATGGCTGACCATAACGACCGACTCAAGGCGCAAATTGACGATGCTGCAACATGGGTTGATCAAGGTGACCGCTCTCGGTACATTGGCTGGATTATCTAAGCTGAAACCTCCTTTGCTGCGGTGTGCGCGATCGCGTTATGACCAACCTTGCCACCCCCTCTCCTGAAGAACTTGCGGATCGTCGGCGTAGCCTCAAACGGCAGCGACGCCTTCGCAACTTGCAGCATCTATGGCGCGTAGTGGCCATCACGGGCTTAGCGGCTAGCGCGATTTGGCTCATTCGTAATCCGTTTTGGCTGCTCCTGCGTGACCAGCAGCAAGTCCTGATCGACGGCAATGAAATGTTGTCGGATGACGCCATCTACCAAGTCTTAGGGCTGGAATATCCCCAGCGTATTTTTGATATTGAGCCTGAGCAACTGGTAAAGCGGTTGCGAACGGAGGCGCCCGTGGCCTATGCCCAAGTCAATCGTCAACTGTTTCCGCCCCGCGTTGAAATCACCCTGCAAGAACGCATTCCAGTAGCGGTGACGGTGCCCTCACGACCGCTGGCGAACGACCAGTCGAAACCGAGCCCCATGCATCAGCCGGGCCTGCTGGACTCCGAAGGATATTGGATTGCCCAAAGTGCGGTGGTGGGGCTCAATCAAGATTTTGCGTTGCCCACTTTGCAGGTGCGAGGGTTTCACGCCCGCTATCGTAGCCAATGGCCTCGACTATATGAGGCCATTCAGTCGAGCCCCGTCGAGATTCAAGAAATCGACTTGCGATCGCCCAATAATCTGATCATTCAGACTGCGGTCGGCACCGTTCATTTGGGTATCTATGATGCGCGTCGCTTATCTGAACAATTAGCGATTTTGCCGCAGTTAAGTCAGTTAACGAGCGATCCCCAAGCGCCTCCGGTCGATTATGTGGATCTCGCGAATCCGCAGGTGCCCGCTGTGAAATTGGCTGAACCGCCCACAGAGACCCAAACAACACCTTAAGAAAATCTGAAATTCCCTGATCCCTTCGACAAAAACATGGTCGATAGGGTAACTTTTTAGGCTAGTTTGAGCAAGTTGCGATCGCCCTAGCTGGCGTGAGCAATTAGCTGCCATTACGGCGATTTCAGGCACTGTGTGGTTTGTTTGGTTTTTCCACCGAAGTACCTTATAGTTGTCTAAATCGTACGGGGTATTGCTTACTCGCAGTTGATTTTCTATGAAAGGTAGAGGTTCATGTCTTCTAATTCAGCGTCGACTGATTTCGATGACAACGGTTTTGAGATGAACGGCTCCCATCTTTCAGTCCAAGATGATGCTTCATCGCAGGTAGGGGGTGCTCAAGTTACTCTTAGCCCAACCTCTAGTACATCTGAAGACAGCAGCGATAGCCCCAAAACGGCTTCTGGAGAAATGCTCCTAAACGGTGAGACTGTGCCCAGTAATATTGCAAAAATCAAAGTTATCGGTGTCGGCGGCGGCGGCTGTAATGCAGTCAATCGCATGATTCACAGTGGTCTTTCTGGAATTGAGTTCTGGACAGTCAATACAGATGCCCAAGCCCTGCTCAACACCGCGACCGAAAATCGCTTGCAAATCGGCCAAAAGTTGACCCGAGGCCTGGGGGCAGGCGGTAACCCGGCCATCGGTCAAAAAGCAGCAGAGGAATCGCGCGATGAAATTGCTGCGTCTCTCGAAGAATCAGATTTAGTATTTATCACGGCTGGCATGGGCGGCGGCACCGGTACGGGCGCGGCTCCGGTCGTGGCCGAAGTGGCCAAAGAGTCCGGCGCACTGACGGTGGGGGTCGTTACTCGGCCCTTTACGTTTGAAGGTCGTCGTCGCACCGGGCAGGCAGATGACGGAATTGAGGCCTTGCAGAGCCGCGTCGATACGCTGATTGTGATTCCCAATGATCGCCTGCTGTCCGTCATTTCAGAGCAAACCCCGGTTCAAGAAGCCTTTCAGTCTGCTGATGATATTTTGCGCCAGGGCGTACAGGGCATTTCCGACATCATCATGATTCCGGGCTTAGTCAATGTAGACTTCGCCGACGTGCGAGCAGTGATGGCCGATGCGGGTTCAGCGTTGATGGGCATTGGCATGGGCTCTGGCAAGTCCCGGGCGCGGGAAGCCGCGATCGCGGCTATTTCTTCGCCGCTGTTAGAGTCTTCCATTGATGGTGCTTCTGGTGCGGTCTTCAACATCACGGGTGGGGCCGATTTGACCCTACATGAAGTCAACTCTGCGGCTGAGATCATCTACGAAGCGGTTGACCCCAATGCCAATATTATTTTTGGTGCCGTGATTGATGAGCGAATGCAGGGTGAAGTCCAGATTACGGTCATTGCTACCGGCTTTAATCTGGAGTCCCATGGTGGTCAAATCGATGCCTCCCGCATTACGCCGCTGAAGCGCAACAACTTGGCAAGCAAGCCGTCCCCTTCGTCACCGGAGCCTCCAAATAGCGGGCCAGGCGGTTTAGATATTCCTGAGTTTTTACAGCGTCGCCGTCCTAATCGGTAACTCAGCTATGGGTGACCACTACTTCTCGACCTCTTCTAAACGGAGCAGGTCGATTTAGTTTGACCGCTGCTTTGCTATCGGAGACCTTTGTGGCTAATTCGCTGACTCCTCCCGTTGCCCTGACGATCGCTGGTTCTGACAGTGGGGGCGGTGCCGGAATTCAGGCTGACTTACGCACCTTTGCCTTTCACCAAGTGCATGGGACGAGCGCACTCACTTGCATCACTGCCCAAAATACCTGCGGCGTCACTCGCGTCGATGCCCTGCCGCCCGAAGCAGTTGTGGCCCAAATGCAAGCTGTCATTCAGGACATCGGCGTGCAGAGTGCCAAACTCGGGATGCTGTTAAACACGGGCATTATGACTGCGGTTTCGGAAGCGATCGCCCAATCCTCGGTTCCCGCTTGGGTGATTGATCCGGTGATGGTGTCGCGCACTGGGGCGCAACTGATTGACGATGCCGCGATCGCCACCCTCAAGACTCGTCTGGTGCCCCAAGCGACGGTGCTGACGCCTAACCGTTACGAGGCGCAGATTTTAGGCGATCTCGAAATTCACACCCTGGCCGACATGGAAATTGCCGCGCAAAAAATCTTTGATTTGGGACCGCAAGCAGTGCTGGTCAAAGGTGGGGGCATGCCGGGGGAGTTGCGCGGGGTGGATGTGTGGTATGACGGTCACGAGCCGATCACGCTTACCACTGAAACCATTGATACCCAAGACACCCACGGCACGGGATGTACGTTGTCAGCCGCGATCGCGGCTAACCTCGCTTTAGGCAAAGCCACTTTTACCGCTGTTCAACACGCTAAAAATTATGTCACTCAAGCCTTGCAGTACTCTCTGCGGATTGGCCAGGGGCAAGGCCCAGTCGGGCACTTTTTTCCGCTGTTAGAAGCTTCAGAATACGGTGAGATTGCTTGATGTCTGGCTATCTCTGTCTCGCACCTCTAGGACGGGATGGGAGACAGACTGCCTTTAGGATGACGGAAGATGGGACTCCCAGTCAGGGCAGGATTCTGCCTCGGGGCCGTAGGGATACATGGCGCAGACAAGCATATTACCGCCATGGGGCTGACCGTAGTAATGTTTGCAGCCGATACATGTGGGATGGTCATTGACCATCGGCTCAACGTGGCTAGCAATCGGGGCCGCCATCGCCTCAATCCAGGCCTCCAGAGCAACAGCCATGGGTTCGACAATGGGGGTGACGAACTCTGCGAACTCCTCCGAGAATCTTTCTGCCTCTTGATCCAGAGCCGTTTCCAGAGGTTCCAATGAGCGATTCAGTTCATTGGCCCACTGGTCTAAGGTCGGGGCAAGTTGCTTCTCCAGTTCGTCAGCGATCGCATCAGCCGTGTCGACAACTCCCTGCAGGGTTTCCTCAGCCCAAACTTCCGTTTGCCGAGTAGCGTCTTCTAAGAGGCGTGAGAAATCTCTGGCCCAATTCTCAAAATCATTCATTGACGGTTGTTGCGTTTCAACTCTTCTAACTGCTGCCGAGTCGCTTCGACTTGCCGACGCAGGGCTTCGGCTTCTTGCGCGGCAGCATCTTCGGTATCATCTACAATTTCGATGCGGCGCGGCTGCTCGGGCGGTGTTGCGGAGGGCGACTGGGGGGCGGCGGTTTGTGCTTGCTGCATCATTTTATCGATTAACTGCTGCGCTTCACCAGCGGTCATTTCGCCGCGCTCAACTAATTCATTGGCGATCGCGGTGGTCTGTTCCCGCAGTTCTTTAAGCGTGCCGCCCGCCTTTTCGCCCGCATAAGACGCAGCTCCGACCCCTAGATAAAACGCTTTTTGTACTAAATCTCCAAAACCTGCCATGGACGCTTCCTCAGCGATGAAGTCTTCTTTAGGATAAGAACCCCAAACTGAGAATGCCCATTGGGGTTAACCGCCAGTGATGGGGGGAATGACTGTCGCTTGCTGCCCCGGCAACGATCGGGCAAAACGCAAGAGACCCGGAGTCCACGCCTGTCACAAGCATCCCGTAATGCTGCTACCTTCCGGTCCTGACATGGTTTGGGCGTTGTGACCGCATGGGTCCAGGTCACTTACACCATAACATCATTCCTGGATTTTCGACTGCGATCGCTAAGGGAGAGGAGCTCAATGACTGCTCCTAGAGAGCGTCAACGTTTCCGGCGATCGCGGCGCTTCAGTTAACAACTCGACGACGGGAATGCGACCGCTGATCGGTCAAAAACTTCGATCTACTTCGCTTCACTTCGATCCCCTTCCTAAACCTTCAAAGCCTTGCTGGTCAGTCTTTCTGGCTACACCATTGTCATTGGCAGTGCAGGGATGCGCTGAAGATACTGGACCCAAGTTGCTTAACTTGCTCATCTAGTTCGGAGATTTCAGTCCATGCCATCTAGCTCTCTCAATGCCCAATCGTTGATGAACGGTTCCCTGCCGTCAGCCTACATCACCCACATCGGTAAATATTTGCCGGGCGAGGCGATCGCCAATGACGAAATGGAGGATTACCTCGGTCGCGTCCACGGCAAAAAGTCTCGCGTCAAGGCCCGCATTCTCAAAAGTAACGGTATTCAGCAACGCTACTATGCGCTGGATAAACAGCAGCGCACCACCATCAGCAACGGTCAAATGGCGGCGGCGGCGGTGCGGGATCTGCTGAGTCAGTCGGGGATTAATCCCCGCGCGGTCGATTTACTGGCCTGCGGTACGACCTGGCCTGATCAGCTCGTCCCCGGCTTTGCCAGCATGGTGCATGGCGAACTGTCAGAACTTGCCCCGCTGGAGGCGACCTCACATCTCGGTGTTTGCTGTGCTGGAGTCGCGGCGCTGAAATATGCCGCGTCACAGGTGCAGTTGGGCCAAAAGCGCCAGGCTGTTGCTGTGGCATCGGAACTGGCTTCCCGACTCTTTAAGCACACGCGGTTTGAGGCGGAAGCCGACACCCAAGCGGGAGAAAATCTGCCTTTTGACACGGAGTTTTTGCGATGGATGTTGTCGGATGGGGCGGGGGCGGTGCTGGTGAGCGATCGCCCTGCTCCCCAAGGGCTGAGCCTCAAAGTGGAGTGGATCGAGTCGATTTCCCATGCGAACGCGCATCCCGTCTGCATGTATGCCGGGGTCGAGAGTCCCGACACGCTAACGAGCTGGATGGATTATCCCTCCCAGGCCGAGGCGGCGGCGGACGGGGCGATCAACCTTCGCCAAAATATTCGCTTGCTGGACAAGGTGGTGCAGTTGGGCGTGGAAGGTTGGCTGCGGCTGATCGAAGCCGGTCGAGTTCGCCCCGATGAGGTGGATTGGCTCCTGTGTCACTACTCCTCGCACTTTTTCCGCAGCCAGATTATCGAGCTGTTGGAAAAAGCAGGTTGCATGATCCCCGAAGAGAAGTGGTTTACCAATCTCTATACGCGCGGGAATACGGGCTGTGCGTCGATTTATCTGATGCTGGAAGAATTGTTCCATTCAGAGAAATTGCAGCCAGGTCAAAAGATCTTTTGCTTTGTGCCAGAGAGCGGGCGATTCACTACGGCATACATCATGCTAACGGTGGTGGAGGGCACGATTCCCCAAAATCCCTCCCAAACATCGGGCGATCGCAGCCAGTTACTTGAAAGCCCCCTTTCTCAAGGGGGCGGCGACAGCGGGGGATCCGCGATCGCTGGGACGACCAAACCCGTTGATCAAGCGACAGCATCTGAAGGGATCCCCCCGACCCCCCTTAACAAGGGGGGCGCTCCTAAGCAGTTACTTGAGAGCCCCCTTTCTCAAGGGGGCGGCGACAGCGGGGGATCTACCGATGAGGTGTCGGCGGAACTGCTGCGGCAGTTGATGTTGGTATGGCTGAGCTTTGAGCGCGAGCTGCGATCAGTGCCGATTATCAACCGACTCAATCAAGGTACCTTCACCCTGGAAGACTACAAGGCCATGTTGCTCAATCTGCGACCGCAGGTGGTGGATGGGGCGCGATGGATTACCCGTGCCGCGTCGAATATGACGAACTTTGAGCTGCGATCGCACCTGATCAGCCACGCCCGTGACGAGCACCGCGATTTCCAAATGCTAGAGCGAGATTACGTCGCTGTTGGCGGTGAACTCGACGAAATTCTCAACGCCAAGCAAAACATCGGTTCCGAAGCGCTGTCAGCGTTCATCTTTCAACGCGCCTCGCGGGAAAATCCCATCGATTTGCTGGGCAGCATCTTCATTGTGGAAGGGCTGGGCAATCGCATGGCCGGACAATGGGCCGAGCAGATTCGTCAAACATTGTCGCTGGAAAAATCTCAGATAACGTTCTTGAGCTATCACGGGGAAAACGACGAAGCCCACGTCCAGAAGCTCGATGCCTTTCTCAATGCCGACTGGATGACAGCGGAAATCGCCGCCCGCATTGTCAAAACTGCCCAGGTCACGGCTCGCCTGTATCGTCTGCAAATAGAGGAGATTCAGTAAATGACGTACATCCCAGAGACGCGCGATCGCCAGGATCCCAATCATTGGGACGCCCTCTATTTTGATGCGGGCATTCCTGTGGACCCGGTGGCCAAAGCCTACATGGTCAAAGACCTGCAAAGCTGGTCGCGCAATTACCTGCTGCTGCCCATCAAGGTCATTGCCAACCTCAGCATGGGCCTCATCATGACGGTGAAACGGCTGTTGCCCTTCCAGTTTCGTTCCTACTGGTTGATGCACCAGATGGCGGTGTGGTTTCTCAATACCTTTGCGACGCCAGAAGCCTGCTACCTGATTGTGCGACACCTGGGCATTGGCTCCAACATCGTCAACTTTCTCATCGACAATGGCCCCGACCCGACTCTGCCCCGTTCTAACCTTTACCCTCGCACAGTGGCCGACTTGGCGGACAACGCTTTTCTGGAACACGACATCATTCTCTATAACTTTGTGCTGGACTATCACGCGGCGCAACGGGCGCATCCGAACTGGCTGGCGGCGGTGCAGCAGCGGGGCATCGATTTCAGCGGTTTGCGACCCCTGGAGATTGATGTGGATACGACGCGACGGGGCTGGCTGCAAGTGCTGGATATGGAATCGGCCCTGGAATTGTTCAAGATTTGCTACTCCCTCTGCGTCACCAGTCGGGAGTTTCAGCGGGCGGTGCTGTCGCTCCAGTTTGACGAAAGTTTTGCCCAATATTTCAGCCAACTGACGGGCGACTATCGCTGGAACCATGTGGTGACCAATCGCCATCCCCTCGCGCCCAATAGTCCCTTTGCTGCTGCCCACGATCTCCTGCTCCACGGGGTGCTGTCGGAATATTTGCACCGCTATCTAGAACTGGCAGCAGCGGCACAAACCGAAGCAGTGCAGCCCAATTCTGTGGCTCACCAGGTTTAGGCCTACCGATATAACCAAGGCGGGAACTGGTCTGCGGAGGGACAGCCGAGACGGCTATCCCACTCATGAAATCTCAAACCTCTCTTCTCTGATCCCCTGAGACGGTTGTCAAACCTGCCCTCTCGCTCCCCTGCCCCCTCTGCTCTTCTTGCGTTCCCACAAAATTCTCAACCCATTCAGCCCATTCCTCACTCTCGGAGTCTGAACTATGAATACGACGAAACCCACCCCGGCCTTTATCGGTGCGTCTTACTGTGCCATGGCCATCGGCATGTCCGCCTTTCTCACGGGACTGTGGCGCACGGCGTCGATGGGCCTGGCCGAAAAAGGCTTCTACTTCACCCTGTTGATGTATGGGCTATACGCTGCTGTGTCTGTGCAAAAGAGTGTGCGCGATCGCAGCGAGAATATTCCCGTCACCGACCTGTACTACGGCATTTCGTGGCTCTCCACTATTCTGTGTCTGTCACTGCTCTGCGTCGGGTTGTGGAATGCCAGTTGGCCGATTAGCGAAAAGGGTTTTTATGCCATGGCCTTTTTGCTCAGTTTATTTGGGGCGATCGCGGTGCAAAAAAATATCCGCGACGTCGCCGGACTGCATCGTTTGGCGAATCGTCCCTTGCCGGATCCCGCACTGCCCGAGCGGCCCATCAGCGATCGCAGCAAAAAATCCTGACGTTTGCATTGAGGCTCAGGATAACAATCCGACTGAGGGCACAGCACGATGAGGCGATCGCCGTAGCTCGGGGACGGGTCCCTGTCGGTTAGATCAGGATGGTCAGGAATCATCCCAGGGACTCGTCCCCTGGGGAAGCTATTGGCAGGACAATCTCGTGATGACCACAACCAGCAAACCAACTTTGCGCCAAGGATTGCAGCGCTATTACGCCGACAATCCCGACTTTGTGCAAAACCAAGATCTGGATCTGGGCCTGGTGCGCATTCCCTGGCAGGATCTGCAACGCCACGACATCATGCACGTGGTCACGGGGTACAGCACGGACCTCGATGACGAAATGCGACTGGTCGGTTTCATTCTCACCGGGCTGACCTGGCGACGCCCCTGGACTTATTACGTGCAAAATATTGGCGCGTTTTTGTCAGTGTTGTGGCGATCGCTCTGGCGGCGCACCGTCGGCACCGAAACCACCCATTACTCACCCCTCGACATCTGTCGCTTCTATCTGGCAGGCATCCGCCAGGGCCGCACCGTGCGGCGACGCATCAACGCCTACCTCGATCCTGGCGCTGTGATGGATCAGGATCTCGACACCTTGCGCCAACACTACGGCATCCACAATGCCGGCGCTTGGGATTGATCGGTAAAATTCATCGGTCGGAATGACCAGCACCGCTCACTCCACCGACTGTACCCACCCCACCCACTTCACTCACTCGACCGACTCCCCACTTACCCAACCGACCAAAAATAGTCACTTACGATCGCAATGTGTTGAAATTATGAAGGTACGGTGACAGGCGATCGCGATGGGACTTTTTCAAAGCAAGATTTTCCGCATGAATCAGCGACGACAGCTTTTGGCCCTGCTCAGCGCGGTGGTGCTCGGTGTTACTGGCCTAATCGGCTGGCCCGCGATCGCTCACGCCCGCGAAGCCAACGTTACGACTGACATTCAGCCCTACCTTGACCGCGTAGCCGAGCAGGTCAGCGAGTTCGAACTCGACAACGGCATGAAGTGGATTGTGTTGGAGCGGCACCAGGCTCCCGTCGTTTCCTTCATGCTGTATGCCGATGTGGGCGCGGTAAACGAAGCCGACGGCGAAACCGGGGTTGCCCACTATTTGGAGCATCTGGCGTTTAAGGGCACTCAGCAAATTGGCACCACCAACTATCCCGCTGAACGGGCCGTCATGGACCAAATGGATGCCGTCTTTGACGAGATTTTGGCCGCGCAAGCCGCTGGCGAGACCGACAAAGTGCCCGAACTAGAAGCCCAACTCGCCGCCCTGCGCCAAGCAGCCGCGCAATACGTCGAGCAAAACAAGTACGGCCAAATTATTGAGCAGGAGGGTGGCGTTGGCCTCAACGCGACGACCGGAGCCGACGCCACCCGCTATTTTTATAGCCTGCCGTCTAACAAGCTCGAACTGTGGATGTCGTTGGAATCTGAGCGCTTTTTAGAGCCCGTGTTCCGCGAGTTTTATCAAGAAAAAGACGTCATCCTCGAAGAGCGACGGATGCGGGTCGATAATTCTCCCATTGGCAAGTTTATTGAGGTATTCCTCGAAGAAGCGTTTGAGGTACATCCCTACCGCCGTCCGGTGATTGGCTATCAGCAGGATCTCTTCAATGCCACTCGCGACTCGGTGCAGCAGTTTTTTGACGCCTACTACGGGCCCAACAACTTGATCGGCGTGGTCGTCGGTGATGTTGATGCCAATGAGGTGCAGCAGATGGCATCGGCTTACTTTGGGCGCTTCCAATCTCGCAGTCTGCCGGCCGAAGTCACGATTGAGGAGCCCCTGCAGACAGAACCCAAATCTTTTACGCTGGAACTGCCAACCGAGCCCTGGTATTTGGAAGGCTACCATCGTCCCAGTCTGACCGACCCCGACCATGCAGTTTACGGCATGATTGAAGGCATTTTGGTCAATGGCCGCACGTCACGCCTGTATAAAGAACTCGTCGAAGACCAGCAAATTGCTCTCGATTTGGGGGGATTTAGCGGCTTCCCTGGCGATAAATATCCCAACATGATGGTGTTATATGGCTTGACGGCTCCCGGAGTGGCCCCGGAGCAAATTGCGGATGAATTTCATCAACAGCTTGAACGCCTCAAATCTGAGCCGGTATCGCAAGCTGAATTGGATCGGGTCAAAACTCAAGCGCAGGCAGGTCTGCTGCGGCAGTTAGATTCCAACTCGGGGATGGCCTCGCTGCTGGCCGAGTACGAAGCCAAGACGGGTTCCTGGCGCAACATTTTTACCGAACTGCAAGAAATCGAAGCGGTGACCGCTGAGGACATTCAGCGGGTGGCCCAAGAGACTTTTCAGCCGGAAAACCGGACGGCTGGCAAACTGCTTTCGGCTGAGACACCTTAAATCGTTTGCCGCGATCGCTCCCCCTTCTTTCATTCTTTCCTTGTTGTCCACTTGTCACTGTGAATGCCGCTATGCGTGGGTCTTTTTCCATCATGATTACTAGCCGTTTTCGCTGGCTGCCCTTGCTGTTAGGCGTCTTGAGCTTAGCGACGGTCTTGGTGCTAGGGTGGTCGCCCGCCCCCGCGTCGGCGGTCACCGCCCAGCATTACACCGAGTTAGAGTTTCCCCCGCTGCGCGATATTCAGATTCCTGACTATGAGCGCTATCAGCTGCCGAACGGCCTCGTGGTGTATCTGATGGAAGATCACGAGTTACCCCTTGTGACCGGAAGCGCGACTTTTCGCACCGGAGAACGGCTGGTACCTGGCGACCAAACTGGCCTAGGGGAAATCACGGGTGATGCGATGCGGTTGGGCGGCACTGTGACCTATCCCGCCGATGCGCTGAATTTGGCCCTGGAACAACGGGCGGCCTCAGTGGAAACCTCGATTGACATGGACTCAGGGACGGCATCCTTCAACACTCTGACGGAAGATTTGACTGACGTTTTTACCCTCTTTGCGGATGTTGTCCAGCGTCCAGCCTTTGCCCCCGATCGCATTGACTTTCTCAAAAATCAGTATCGCGGCTCGATTCAGCGACGCAATGACAACCCTGATGACATTGCGTCCCGTGAGTTTCGCAAGTTGGTATACGGAGACAGTAGCCCCTACGCCCGTACTTATGAGTTCAGCACGATTGACAATATTTCCCGCGATGATATTCAGGCGTTTTATCAAGCATCAGTAAAACCTGAGCAAACGATTTTGGCGATCGCGGGCGACTTTGATCCTGAGTCGATGAAGCAGCTGATTGCCGCGCAATTTGGCAACTGGCAAGCGGCTCCTGAGGCTCCCACTTTGCCCCCGATTCCCGATGCGACCCAGGCCCAGGCGGGTGTGTTTTTAGTCGATCAGCCCCAACTCACCCAAAGCTATGTGCAAATTGGGCATATTGCAGGGCAACGCAACGCCCCCGACTATGCCGAAATGGCCGTGCTGAATGAAGTGCTGAATGGCTTTGGCGGCAGGCTGTTTAACGAAGTACGATCGAGTCAAGGTTTAGCCTACGTGGTCTATGCTTTTTGGGCGGCCCAGTATGACTACGACGGCATCTTTATCGGTGGGGGCCAGACGCGATCTGAGGCGACGGTGCCTTTTATCGAGTCAGTCGAGGATGAAATTGCTAAAGTTCGGCAGGCTCCTGTTTCAGAAGCCGAACTGCAGCGCGCCCAAGATTCAGTGCTGAATAGTTTTGTCTTTAACTTTCAGAGTCCTGAGCAGACCTTGTCGCGGTTGGTGCGGTATGAATATTATGGCTATCCTCAAGATTTTGTCTTTCAATTCCGCGAGGCGATCGCCAACACCACCGCTGCCGCAATTCAAGCCGCCGCTCAACAACATCTCCAACCCGATAATCTCGTCATTTTGGTGGTGGGCAATGCTGCGGACATTACCCCGCCGCTGAGCGCCTTGACCCCAGACCAAACTGTGACCACTGTGGATATCACCATCCCGATGCCGGAAGCTTAACCAATACGTCATCTGTCAGTGGTTGACGTTAGGGCGCTAATTAGGCGAGTGATCCCATGAATTTCCGGTGGGGAGAAATGCCCCACCGCTTCTGAAGTGAGCGTTCATGGGAGAACCCGGGAATCATAGCTCCATGTTCATTATCACTGATGCACCTATATGAGAATTTTAGTCACAGGGGGAGCTGGATTTATTGGCTCTCACATCGTCGATCGCCTCATGCAAGCAGGGCATGATGTGATCTGCCTAGATAATTTTTTTACGGGCCATAAGCGCAATATTCAACATTGGTTTGGCAATCCAAACTTTGAGCTCATTCGCCACGACATTACCGAACCGATTCGCCTAGAAGTTGATCAGATTTATCACTTGGCCTGTCCCGCGTCGCCTGTGCACTACCAATACAATCCCGTGAAAACCATCAAAACGAATGTCATGGGCACGCTGAATATGCTGGGTCTCGCCAAGCGCATCAAAGCGCGCTTTTTGTTGGCTTCCACTTCTGAGGTCTATGGTGATCCGGAAGTGCATCCCCAGCCCGAAGACTATCGGGGCAACGTCAACACCATCGGCATTCGTAGCTGCTATGACGAAGGCAAGCGCGTCGCCGAAACCCTGGCCTTTGATTACCACCGGCAAAACGGTGTAGATATTCGCGTGGCCCGGATTTTCAACACTTACGGTCCCCGCATGTTGGAAAACGATGGCCGCGTCGTCAGTAATTTTGTTGGGCAGGCGCTGCGTGGCATTCCTCTTACGGTATATGGCGATGGTTCACAAACTCGCAGTTTTTGCTTTGTGGATGATTTGGTTGAAGGACTCATTCGCTTAATGAATGGGGACTGCATCGGCCCCGTGAATTTGGGGAATCCGGGAGAATATACGATTCTGCAACTGGCCCAAACCGTACAACAAATGGTGAATCCGGGTGCAGAGCTGCAATATGAACCCCTGCCCCAAGATGACCCCAAACGTCGTCAACCGGATATCACCCGCGCCCAAACCCATCTCGGCTGGCAACCTACCGTGCCACTTGAGGTCGGGCTGACCAAGATGGTGGAAGACTTCAAACAGCGATTACAAATAGAGCAGCGTCTCTCATTGGAAACTACGGTGTCTTAGCGTACCGACAGGGCGGCGATCGCAGATCAATGACTGATGCTGCTGTTAGCTGTACGTTTACCCATGTGGGAATATGTGGCTTGTATGAGCTATCTGTATTTCTCTGAAGTATCTGGGCAAGCTAGACCTAGCCGTCATCACTCTGGCTGTTAGGTATTTGTAAACTCACTTCGTGTTAAAAGGACAGAACTATTATGCGTGTTTGTGTCATTGGAACTGGCTATGTTGGCTTAGTGACGGGGGTTTGCCTGTCGCACATTGGCCATGACGTAATTTGCATCGACAACAATGCAGAAAAGGTCAAATTAATGCAGTCGGGCCAATCGCCAATTTATGAGCCGGGCCTGTCAGAGTTGATGCAGTCGTCGATGGATGCCGGACGGCTTAGCTTTACGACTGACTTGGCGGCGGGCGTCAAGCACGGAGAAGTGCTATTTATTGCGGTGGGCACCCCGCCCCTGCCCACGGGTGAAAGTGACACCCGGTACGTTGAGGCCGTGGCCAAAGGAATTGGGGCCCATCTGAACGGTGGCTATAAAGTGATTGTGAACAAGTCCACCGTGCCTATTGGTTCTGGCGACTGGGTGCGCATGATTGTGATGGATGGTGTCACTGAGCGGAAGAAGTCATTGGTGGGGGCAGGAGCTCCGGCACCGGCAGAAGAAGATATCAAAGCAGATTTTGATGTCGTGAGTAATCCCGAATTTTTGCGGGAAGGGTCGGCGGTTTACGACACGTTTAATCCCGATCGCATTGTGTTGGGTAGCACCAGCGCCAAAGCGATCGCCAAAATGGAGGAACTGTATGCGCCCCTCGTCGAGCGTAAGTTTGCCGAAGATCCTTCGCTGCCGCCCGTGCCGGTGGTGACCACCGACCTGAGCTCGGCTGAAATGGTGAAGTATGCCTCGAACTCGTTTCTCGCGACCAAGATTAGCTTTATTAACGAAATCGCGAATATTTGCGATCGCGTCGGTGCCGATGTCGTGCAAGTGGCCAAAGGCATCGGTCTCGATTCCCGCATTGGCGAAAAATTCTTGCAAGCGGGCATTGGCTGGGGCGGCTCCTGCTTCCCGAAAGACGTGCTAGCGCTGCTGCACACGGCAGATGACTATGGCTACGAGGCGGAACTGCTTAAGGCCACGGTCAGCGTGAACCAACACCAACGCACCATTGCGCTGGAAAAACTGCAGCAGGAACTCAAGATTCTCAAGGGCAAGACGGTCGGGTTGTTGGGCCTGACCTTTAAGCCCGATACTGACGACATGCGGGATGCGCCCTCGCTCACATTGATTGAGCAGTTAAATCGACTGGGTGCCAAAGTCAAAGCATATGACCCGATCGTGTCTCAGAGTGGGCTACGGGATGGCTTGACGGGGGTAATTGTAGAGACGGATCCTGAGCGGCTGGCTGATGGCTGTGATGCTTTGGTGTTGGTCACCGACTGGCAGCAGTTCTTAGAGCTGGACTACGCCAAGATGGCGAGCCTGATGCATACACCGATTGTGATTGATGGCCGCAACTTCTTGCCCCAAGCGCAAATGGAAGAGTGGGGCTTCCGCTACTTGGGCATCGGTCGCTAGATCGCGATCGCCAATCCCTGAAATAGCACTCCGAGGTGAGCATGGCTAGCTGTGCTCACCTTTACTACTAGTGACAGATTTGGCTGTTGCGCATACTGGCTGCCTCTAAGCGCCGAATGATGTTGGATTTCGGGCGTTGCTGAGTGGGCAGATGATTTGGCGACTATTCTCGACTCACCACTTGGAGATTTTGCGCCCGTAACTTTCCGAAGAGAATTGCGGGTTCACAGACGACCTCAGTCGGCGTAGACCGTTTCATCTTCTGCTCGCCACGCCGGATCAACAATGCAAATAAATACCAGCGGCTCCTGCCCAGTGTTATGGATGTGCTGCCGTGCGTTGGGTGGAATATAGATCGCATCCCCCGCGCTGACCGCTTGCACTTCTTCATTGATATGCATATCACCCTGACCGCTCAAGATGTAGTAAACCTCGGAGGTGGTCAGCGAATGGTCGATAGACGTTTGCCCGGCAGGCACCATGGCGTGTGCCAAGCTATAGCGTAGATCCAGCGGTTGTTTGTCAGGGTGCAACAGTTCGCGAAGTTGGGTGTTGTCACCCGCGATGAACATTTCACAATCGTTCAAATTTCGGACGAGCATGGGCGATCGCAATTCTCGATTTATTTTCCTAATCCTAAAGGGGGTAACCCTATGCCAACTAAGCCTTTGGGCCTTTGGGATTTATACCTTGGGTAACGGCCACTCCATACGAGTCGTCTCAAAATCGCGACAACCGATCGCGGCTTCGGACAAGGCCTCTTTAGGATGCAAAGGACACTTCAGCAAATAGTTGCCGGAAAAATACTGGCACTCTGAGCAAGGAATCCGGTGCATTTGCTGGGCGCGTCGAAAACCATCCCACAGTGCGGAACCGATACTCCAAGCACCAAATATCAGCGTCATCCAGGCCACCACAAAGCAAATGGGCACCAAAAAGGGTTGAATGGCTTGGAGTAACGTGTGCGCTACGAGAACAACAAAATTGAGAGCTTGAGCCATATCCAGCAAACTGTAAAACGGCAGAATCTACACCCTAGCTCAATTCATGGCATAGATTTTGATCAATATTGCAGTCAAAGTAAAGGATATTCCTAAAAAGCAGACCAAAATTTATTGAAACAGCAAAACTGGCTATCTGACGTGCAGATAACCAGTTGTCAAAGGCATGACAAATGAATTAGTAAGCCAGACCCATACTGCGAGTGGTTTCTGCACCTAGATACACGCGCACGCTCAGGAAGTCAGTAGGGCAAGCAGTTTCACACCGCTTACAACCGACACAGTCCTCAGTGCGAGGAGAAGCGGCGATTTGGCCAGCTTTGCAGCCATCCCAAGGCACCATCTCCAACACATCAGTCGGACAAGCGCGAACGCACTGGGTACAGCCAATGCAAGTATCGTAAATTTTGACGGAATGAGACATTGAATGAAGGCTCCAATGTTAAACGGGACATTCAAAACTCGTTACAAAGTGCAGCAAATAAGCGCAACGCTTTGAAACGAATAAACAGCAAGGGTTCTCCAATCTTGATAGACAGTCTAAGGGGTCAGTTTTGCCGGACTTCGCTTGATCCCATAAAAGTTTATGGAACGTAATATTGCAGGCGTCTCTGTAAGTTGGCCCCGGGGTGACGTATTGAGTCTGGTCAATGTAGCACGGCGACAGCGCCAGTCAATGCTGCGATCGCGAGATGATTGCCGGACCGCATCTCCATGAGAATTTGGGGGAATCAGCGCTTTTTAAGTCATTGGTGTCGATAGCAGCTAGCGCATTGGCTTCAAAAGGATTGCCACCATACTCAGCCAGGGCGATCGCCAGCACTGCGTACAGCTTTCATTTCGCAGCAGTTGTAGCCATCATTGCTAACCCTGCTGGCTGTTACCAAGGTTTTGACGCTCAGTGGCTGAAGTATGCGCCTTGCCAAGCATTGTCGGGATGGCAATTGCTTGGCGTCGGTTGGCAGTTTTAGACGTTGACTGAACCATGGGCTCCGTTGACTGTGCATGGATCAATGTCTGGATGAATTGGCCTCGGCCTAAGCCGACCGAGTCAAACTCCGGTTAAATAATCTGCCCACATTGACAACTGTGCCAGGTAGGATTCTCCAAATCCTCAATATGACCCTGCACGCTTTCCGATAATATTTAGGGATGCCTCAAACTAAACCCCTCGGCTTGATTTTGTGTCGCACTCGTGGTTTAGGTTTTAGAGGTATTTAATTTTTGATTTCTGGGAAGGGATTGAACTATGAGTCAGGAAGCGGTTTTCGAAAAGGTGCAAAAGATTGTCGCTGAGCAGCTGGGTGTGGATGAAGCGGAAGTAAAGCCCGAAGCTAGCTTTGCAAATGATCTCGGTGCCGATTCTCTAGACACGGTAGAGCTAGTCATGGCCCTGGAAGAAGAATTTGATATTGAAATTCCTGACGAAGCTGCTGAGGGTATTGGCACGGTACAAGCTGCTGTGGACTTTATCAAAGATAAGAAAGCCGCATAGCGATCGCCCTTACTTGACCATGTTGTAACGCAGAGACACGTTGAATAGCGGCAGTGTGTCGCTGCTTTGTAGGTGAGCCATGACAGAGTTGGAAAAAAAGCGAGTCGTTATTACTGGGTTGGGGGCGACTACGCCCATCGGCAACAATTTAGACAGTTACTGGCAAGGATTGCTGGCGGGTAAGTCTGGAGTCGGGCCGATCACGCATTTTGATGCTGCCAAGCACACAACCCAGATTGCGGCTGAAGTAAAGGGCTTTGATCCTTGCGAGTTTATGGATCGCAAAGATGCTAAGCGAATGGATCGCTTTTCGCAGTTTGCCGTGGCCACCAGTAAGCAAGCTCTTGCCGATGCCCAATTAGAGATTAATGATCTCAACGCTGAGCAAGTTGGCGTCATGATTGGTACGGGCATTGGTGGCCTCAAAGTCATGGAAGACCAGCAAGAGGTGTATCTCAATCGGGGCCCCGGGCGCTGTAGCCCCTTTATGGTGCCAATGATGATTGCCAACATGGCTGCTGGGTTGACCGCCATTCAGACGGGTGCTAAAGGCCCTAACTCTTGTCCCGTAACGGCTTGTGCGGCAGGCTCGAATGCGATCGGCGATGCCTTTCGTCTGGTACAGCAAGGGTATGCCCAGGCCATGATTTGTGGCGGTACCGAAGCGGCAATCACCCCATTAGGTGTTGCCGGGTTTGCTTCGGCGCGGGCGCTGTCGGTGCGTAACGATGAACCACAGGCTGCCAGCCGACCGTTTGATCGCGATCGCGATGGCTTTGTCATTGGCGAAGGCTGCGGCATCCTGATTTTAGAATCGCTCGATCATGCCCTGAGTCGCGGAGCCAAAATCTATGGTGAGATGATTGGCTATGGCATGACCTGTGATGCTTACCACATGACGGCCCCGGTCCCGGGAGGGGCTGGTGCCGCCCGCTGCATCCAACTCGCCCTGAAAGATGCCGGCATCACACCGGATCAAGTCAGTTATGTCAATGCCCACGGCACCAGCACGCCGGCAAACGATCCGACAGAAACGCAAGCCATCAAAACGGCACTCGGCGAGCACGCTTATAACATTGCCGTCAGTTCTACCAAGTCAATGACGGGCCACTTGCTAGGGGGGTCTGGGGGCATTGAGGGAGTTGCGGCAGCGATGACTGTAGCCCATGACCAAGTGCCACCCACCATAAACTTAGAAAACCCAGACGAAAACTGCGACCTTGATTATGTTCCTGGTCAAGCACGGCAGATGCCGGTAGATGTGACGTTGTCTAATTCCTTTGGATTTGGTGGGCATAACGTGACACTGGTCTTCCAGAAATACCGTGACTAACGTTACAATTTGAGCGATGAGTATAATGACTTATCGAAAATTATTAAATTCTGGGTCTGTGTCTGCTTGCCCATCCTGAATCGTCCGTTGGCATTATGCGGCTCTATACAGCCGTTGGCGGTTAACTTGTGAGACCGCATTGTGAATGAGATGATAAAGTAGAGGGCTTTTGTGAGCTGCGATAATGTCAGCTTGATTTTGAGCGCCTGTGATGGAAGGGCACGAGGCCCAGCTAAGTACTGTCCCGTCTTTGAGTAGTAGGTTTATGGTTGTCGCATCCCAATCTTTAGAAGCGCTTTGCGTGAACTCGATCCGATTTTTGGCCATTGATGCGGTTCAGAAGGCAAATTCTGGCCACCCTGGTTTGCCCATGGGCGCTGCACCGATGGCCTATGTGCTGTGGGATAAGGTGATGCGCTTTAATCCCAAAAACCCGCAATGGTTTAACCGCGATCGCTTCGTGCTGTCGGCGGGGCATGGTTGCATGTTGCAATATGCGCTGCTCTACCTCACGGGCTATGACAGCGTTTCCTTGGATGATATCAAGCAGTTTCGTCAGTGGGGCTCGACCACACCAGGTCACCCCGAAAACTTTGAAACGCCTGGTATTGAAGTGACCACTGGCCCATTGGGACAGGGGATCTGTAATGGTGTCGGTTTGGCGATGGCTGAAGCGCACTTGGCGAGCCGCTTCAACAAGCCGGATGCCGAGATCGTTGATCACTATACCTACGTAATCTTGGGCGACGGTTGCAATATGGAAGGGGTTTCTGGTGAAGCTTGTTCCCTGGCCGGACACCTGGGCCTCGGCAAGCTGATCGCCCTGTATGACGACAACCATATCTCCATTGATGGTTCTACCGATATTGCCTTCACCGAAGACGTATCCAAGCGTTTTGAAGCTTATGGCTGGCATGTGTTGCATGTGGAAAATGGCAACACTGATCTGGATGCGATCGGTAAAGCCATTGCAGAAGCTAAAGCGGTGACCGATAAGCCGACCATGATTAAGGTCACGACCACCATTGGCTACGGTTCTCCCAACATGGCGGATACTGCTGGCGTCCATGGTGCGCCGTTGGGGCCGGATGAAATTCGGCTCACCCGTGAAGCTTTGGGCTGGAACTACGACAGCTTTGAAGTGCCGGAAGATGCTCTGAGCCACATGCGCAAAGCGGTGGAGCGAGGAGCTAGCCTGCAAGCAGAGTGGGAAGAGACGCTGGCGACTTATCGTACTAAGTACCCCGAAGAGGCGGCGTTGTTTGAGCGGATGCTGTCGGGCAAGCTGCCGGAAAACTGGGCCGATGCGCTGCCGACTTACACCACCGATGACAAAGCGATCGCGACTCGCAAGACCTCTGAAGCGACGCTGAATGCCCTGGCTCCAGTGGTCCCTGAGCTGATCGGCGGCTCTGCTGACTTGACGAAGTCCAACAACACCTTCATGAAGGTGTCCGGTGACTTCCAAAAAGGCGCTTACGAAAATCGCAACATTCGCTTTGGGGTGCGTGAGCATGGTATGGGCGCGATCTGTAACGGCATCGCACTGCACAATTCCGGTCTCATTCCCTACTGTGCGACCTTCCTCGTCTTTGCTGACTACATGCGGGCGGCGATTCGCCTATCAGCTCTGTCCCAGGCGGGCGTGATTTACGTTCTCACCCACGACTCCATCGGTTTGGGTGAAGATGGCCCCACTCACCAGCCCGTGGAAACGATCGCTTCTTTGCGCGCCATTCCTAATCTCACTGTGATTCGTCCCGCCGACGGCACAGAGACATCTGGAGCCTATAAGGTGGCCATTGAGAGCCGCAAAGCCCCAACCTTAATGGCAATGTCGCGTCAAAACTTACCCCAAATCGCGGGTACTTCTATCGAAGGTGTGGCCAAAGGGGCATACACCATCTCTGATAGTGATGGTACTCCCGACCTGATTTTGATCGGTACGGGTAGCGAACTCGAACTGTGTGTTAGGGCAGCCGAGCAATTGACGGCTGCAGGCAAGAAAGTGCGAGTTGTTTCCATGCCCTCTTGGGAATTGTTTGATGCACAAGATGCGGCTTACCAGGAGTCCGTTTTCCCCAAGGCGGTCACTAAGCGCTTGGCAGTGGAAGCGGGCATTGGCATGGGCTGGTGCAAGTATGTGGGCGCTGAAGGCGATGTCATCAGCGTTGAGCGCTTTGGTGCTTCGGCTCCTGGCAATACTGTGTTTGAAAAGTTTGGCTACACCGTAGAGAACGTGGTTGCTAAGGCAAACGCGCTGTAATTTGCCAGTCAAATTGCGGTTACTCGTGTGAAAACACGAGTAACTGATGGATTTAACAGGCTCAAGCTAATTCAGCTTGGGCCTGTTTTGCGATGTTTAAAGTGCCTTGTTCAGTCAGTGATTCGTCGTGAAGTTGAGGCTGCGAGGCTGAAGCAGCCAGCCAGAGCAAGAATTCGATGTTGCCAGCGGGGCCAACGATAGGCGAAAAGGTGAGTCCGCGATCGCGCCATCCCAACGCCCTCGCCGTCTGCAACACTTGCCAAATCGCATCGGCCTGATCTTGCGGCGATCGCACCACGCCTTTTTTGCCAATCTTGTCTCGCCCGACCTCAAACTGCGGTTTAACCAGTAGCACTACTTCCCGAGGGGCGGTGAGTAACTGCCAAAATGCGGGCAATACCTTTGTCAGAGAAATGAACGACACATCCATCACCCCAAAATCGGGCAGGGCTGCGGCTTCGCCATACAACTCTTCAGGGGTGAGATGACGCAAATTGGTGCGCTCTCGTAAGACCACACGGGGATCTTGGCGCAGTTTCCACGCTACCTGACCATAGCCCACATCAATGCCGTAAACCTGTGCTGCTCCTGCTTGAAGCAGACAATCGGTAAAACCGCCTGTGGAAATGCCGCCATCCAGACAAATGCGATCGCTCACCGTAATGGCAAAAGTCTCGAGGGCTTTTGCCAGTTTTTCGCCACCGCGGGACACAAATCGAGATCGCGGCTTGACAGTGATTTCTGCATCGAGGGCGATCGCCGTCCCGGGCTTATCGACGACTTGATGATTGACCTGCACCTCGCCAGCCCGTATCCAGCGTTGAGCCAACTGGCGAGTTTCACAGAGGCCTCGCTCTACCAGCAGCATATCGAGTCGTTGTTTGGCCATGCAAAGGTTCAGTAAGGACGCCGAGCGACGGTTTTTAGTTAGCTGACGGTCACTTCGTCGGCAAAGCTCGTGCGCCGGGTAAAGGAAAACGGCCCAGCGAGCGCTCCCCATAAATGTTGGTCAGTCTCCGGATCCCGCCCGCGATCCCAACTCTGAAACTTTTCGCCATCAATTTCGAACACGCTGTCGAGATAGGTTTTCATGCCTTTGCGCTCGACGATGCAGCCCTTACCCGGCTCGACCTGTCCTTTGAAGCTGTGTCCGGTCCATTCCACATGCATGTTGCAGCAGGGCATAAATTCCAGGCGATCGCGGGTCAATTCACTTAGTTTGTCGCGATCGCGGGCAGCACCGTACAGGTTTTCAACTTCTTTGATGGTGTAGTTTTCAATCTCGATGCGATTATCCACCGTCAGCAGTTTGAGCACTCGCGCCCGATAGGGCTGTTGCAGCGCAAAATCATACGCCTGCTCCAGATACAAGGCGGCGCCATCTAACAAACTGGGGGGCAGCGGCCGCATACAGACGCGAATATGGGCGTACAGCGGCGGGTTATCAAATGCCTGCTGTTGGTTGCTAAAGTCGGCGGCCATCCAGCGGGCAAGGGTGGCAATATCCGTCGAATGTGTCATGGGTGCGGCGCTAAACTAACGGATTCTATTTTACGAGATTGAGGGAAGAGGCAGGAGCAGGAGTGTGAGGGTGGGTGGGTGTGAGGGTAGGTGGGTGTGAGGGTAGGTGGGTAGATGGGTAGAGGGGTGTGAGGGTAGGTGGGTAGCAACAGCCGTCTCGGCTGTTGAGTGGTAGGGGTATCTTAGCTGGAGGCGCTGGTGTAGAAGCGGAGGGCGAAACGCCAAAACCAGCGAGAAAGCTGGAGGAGGGCGATCGCGAGCAGCACCGAACTGAGAATCCATCCCCATTCCACTCGGCCGAGCAGGGCTTGTGCGGGCACTGTGGTGAGAAACGCCACCGGAATTACAAAAGTCAGGAAGACCCGATAGGCCACCGGATAGGCGACGACTGGGAAGCGTCCGGCTTCCAACAAGCCCCGTAGGACTTCCGTGACGTTATAAATTTTGACAAACCAGATGCTGGTCGCCCCCAACATAAACCACAGACTGTAGAGACTCAGAAAGCCAAATACCAGCGTAGGAAGGGCGAGCAAATAAGCCAAGGGAGGGACACCCAATCGCGACCCAGCGTAGCCGATGATTATCAGGCCAAACACCAGATCTGGGATACCCCACGGCGATAGCGTGCGCGTTGAGAGCCAAAACTGCGAGCTAATTGGCTTGAGTAAGACAAAATCAAGGGTGCCTTCCTGCACTTGCCGCACAATTTTGTTCAGGTTCGGAGCCAAAAAAGTCGCGGAAAAGCCCTGTAGCATTGTAAAAATGCCCAAGACAACGAGCGCGGCTTCCCAGTTCCAGCCGGGGAACTCATAGCCTGATCCATAAAAAAGAAAGAGGCCGAATAAGCTACCCGCTAAGCCGCCCAGACTGCTCAAGGCGGCAATGACAAAGTTGAGCCGATATTCCAGCTCTGCCGCGATCGCGGTACTCCAAAACAAAGTCAAGACCTGCCAATAACGCTGCATCATGCCCCCATGCCCGAATATTGGCGCAAACCGCGTTTCCACAACCAGCGATTGACCACAAGGAAAATCGTGCCCCAGAGGGCGATCGCCACAAAGCCCTGCACGACATCAGTTTGTCGCCCCAGCAATAAATTGGCCGGAAAGTAAATCAAATAAGGAAATGGCGTCCACACAATCACGGCGCGAACCGCTTCGGGAAAGACATCTAGCGGGGCAATCATGCCGGACAAGAAAATGTAGAGCAAATACCAAAACTGCTCGATCGCATTGGCCCGCTCGGTCCAAAAGGAAAAGAGCGCAAAGGTGTACTGAATGACGAAGCGCAGACAGAAGGCGAGGCTGGTGGCGAGTAATCCGAGACCGAGTGCGGCTAGCGACGGTCGCCACAGCGCCTGGGGATACAGCAGAAAACACAGCCCCAGCAACCCGGCAATAAAAGGCAAGCGAGCAAACCGTTCGGAAACGTGACTGACAAAGTGCCGCCAAACCGGATCAATAGGCTGGAGTAAAAAGGGCGAAAGTTTGCCTTCCACGACTTCCCGCTCAAATTCCCAAATCACCCAAACCACGGTGAGCTGTCGCACCAAAAAAACGGCGAGAAAGTAGCGGATAAAGGTGACGGAGTCTAAGGCGAACTGGCCCGTTTGGGAAGCTTGGGTCCAAATGCCTAGAAAAATCAGGGGCAGAGTGCCCGACAGCACCCAAAACATCAGCTCGGCGCGATATTCCACCATGTAGGCGTAATATACCGACAACAAAACGCGAGATACGGCAAACACTTGTCGGGTTTTGAGGCGTACTGTCTGAGCGGGGGCCACCGATCACCTGCACAAAATTCATGTCCTGTCACAAACCCTAACGCTTTCTGGGGGCGATCGCGGCAATCTGGCCGACGCCACGGTGACCGATGGCCAGCGATGGCAGGGGCGATCGCGGCGGTCGACGAACAGGGTAATCGACTATGCTGGAAAATCCTGCTGTTGGCGCAACCTGCCTTGACCCCGTGTGAATTATGAGTGAGCCACTACCCCCACCGCCGTCTCTCAAACGATGTGTCGAAAAATTGGGTTTGCCCCCAGAGTTGGGAAACTGGGATTTGCTCGATCAGGCTCTGATTCACGCCTCAGCGTCGGTCGATCGCAACAACGAGCAGTTGGAATTTTTTGGCGACTCAGTGCTGCGTCTGGCAGCGGCGGAATTTTTGATGGAGCAATATCCCCAAGCGACGGTGGGAGAATTGACGCGGGTGCGATCGCACCTGGTTAGCGACCAAACGCTAACCGAAATCGCCGAGAAAATTGGCATTGAGCAATTTCTACAAATGTCGAGTGCGGCGGCGGGCGATCGGGCGGCCCGTCCGCGACGCTTAGCCGATGCGATTGAAGCGCTCTTAGCGGTGCTTTATCTCAGTCGGGGCAACTTGCAACTGGTGCGCCCCTGGTTAGATCCGCACTTAGCGGAAGTAGCCCAGCAGCTGATGGCCAATCCGGCCTTACGCAACCCGAAAACCGCTTTACAAGAACTGACGCAAAAACACTACAAGACGCTACCCGACTACCAAACCGAAGAAATTAGTGTCCAATACGGTGATCCGCAACGGTTTCGGGCCGAGGTGCGGCTGGGCGATCGCTACCTGGGCTCCGGAGTGGGGGCCTCTCGCAAAGAAGCTGAGAAGGCGGCAGCCAGTGAAGGGTATCAGGCTCTATTGGCCAGCATTGCAGCAGAAACTTAGCGCTAAATATTAAGATAGGTAAAGACTTCCATCGCTGCTTTATTCAGAGCATTGTTGAATTGTGCAACTTGCAAATCGTCCGACCACTGAGCGTCCGCCTCATACCACCGCTGACGCCGTTGTTTTAGCCACTCAAGGACTGAGCAAAACCTATGGCCGAGGCAAACAGCGCTTCGAAGCGGTGCGCCAGGTTTCTCTGACCTTGCATCGCGGCGAAGTCCTCGCCTTCTTAGGACCCAATGGGGCCGGCAAAACCACCACCATCAAAATGATTGCGGGTTTGGTGCGGCCTGATCGCGGTCAAGTCACCATTGCGGGCGAAGATCCTCACCGTCATGCCCGCGCTCTCCGTAACATCGGGGCTGTGTTAGAAGGCAACCGCAACCTCTATTGGCGGCTCACCCCCGAAGAGAATTTGGAATATTTTGGCGTGCTGCGGCAAGTGCCCCGTAAGGTGGCCCATCGTCGCGGGCTGGAATTGCTCGATCGCTTTGAACTGTTAGACAAGCGCAATACCCCGGTGCAAAAGCTGTCGCGGGGGATGCAGCAAAAGGTGGCGATCGCGGTCGCGCTCATCCACAATCCTCAACTGCTGCTGCTGGATGAACCTACCCTGGGTCTCGATGTGGAAGCCGGGGAAACGGTGAAAGCCCTGGTGCGCCAAATTGCGGCAGAAGGCCGCGCCATTTTGCTCACCACTCATCAATTGGATGTGGCGGAGGAACTGTCTGATCGCGTTGCGATCATCCGTCGCGGCCAGATCATTGCGGAACAGTCCACCGAGTCGCTGCTCCAAGAATTCTCGAACTCCACCTACCAAATTGAAGTCGAGGGCAGCTTGTCTGCTACACAGCAGCGACAGGCAGAGCAACTGGGGGCCACCGTTGAGGATCGTCACATTACCTATGCTGGGGACGCGGAAACGCTCTATGCCCTGCTGGCGGCGTTGCAGCCGTTGCCCATCGTGTCGGTGCAGCACGATCGCGCCGACCTGACTCAAGTTTTCCTCAAGCTCGTCAAAGATACCCAGGATGCCGAATCATGATTGATTTACTCCATGTCGAACTGAAGCGCACCTGGACGCAATTCATCCGCTATCCGGCGGAAGTCATTGCCGGATTGATCATCACAACTTCGGTGTTTTACGGGCTATTTTTGAGCGCGCGTTACATGGCCGGACCCAGCTTTGCCTTTGGCGATCGCCTCGATGCCGTCGTCGTGGGCTATGTGCTGTGGTCATTGAACCTGTACATCATCAACGACATTGCGATCGGCCTCCAGTCTGAAGCGCAAACGGGCACGCTGGAGCAGGTGTTTCTCTCGCCGTGGGGGTCGCCGCGCGTGTTCTTCGCTCGGGCCGTGGCCAGTCTCGCACTGCGCTTCACCCTGATTTCGGGAATTGTGCTGATTTTGATGGCGATTTCGGGCAGTCGCCTTTCGTTTCCGCCTGCACTGCTTTTGCCCTTTCTGACGCTGGTGATGGCGGGGTATGGCTTCGCGTTCATGATGGGGGCTTGTGCGCTAGTGTTCAAGCGCGTGCAGCAGATTTTGGGGATTTTCCAGTTTCTGCTGCTGTTCTTGCTGGCAGCCCCGTTCGAAGAATCCACCGGCATCATGCAACACCTGCGCTTTTTCTTGCCGATGATTCCTAGCACGGGATTGTTGCGTGACCTGATGGCAAGAGACCTGCCGTTGGACTGGCCGACGTTTGCGCTGGCCTTGCTCAACGGTGCCGCTTATCTGGGGCTGGGGTTGCTGGTCTTTAACTGGGCCGAGAAAATGGCCAAAAAACGCGGTTCCCTCAGTGGTTATTAAGACATTCACAACATCCTGTAGGGGCGAGACATTCTCGATGCATGGTTTCGGTCTCTACCTAAACGCCATTGCGAGAATGTCTCGCCCCTACGCTTCATTGGTCCAACCCAATCGGCATCTCTAAATAAATGTGCAGGGCATGGATAATGCCTGTTTCAGCAGTTTGCGGTAGTCGCGATTAGAGACAATGTAAGCCCCAAACCGCTCTAGATGAGGGTTCATCATCTGTGCGTCAAAAAAGAGATATTGACGCGATCGCAGATGCTCCACGAGCTTGACCATGGCCACTTTTGAACCTTCGGGAATGCGGTAAAACATCGACTCGCCAATGAACGCGCCGCCAATGGTGAGGCCCAAAATCCCCCCGGCTAACTCGTCGCCCTGCCAGGTTTCAAAACTGTGGGCCCAACCTGCTTGGTGCAGTTCCCAGTAAATTTCTTTGAGGTCTTCTGAGATCCAGGTGGTGTCGCGATCGGCGCAGCCGTCCACCACTGAGAGAAAATCGCGGCTAATGGCAGTTTCAAAGCGATTTTGATTGAGCGCCCGTCGCAATGATTTGGGATAGCGAAAGCGATCGTCCAGGGGAATCAACGTCCGTTGGCGACTGGAATACCACCCGAGGCCCTGGCCATCGTCGTCAGACATCAGGAAATAGCCCTTGGCGTAACCTTCGATAATGGCAGTGATGTTGTACTGAGAGGGAATCACGATCGCATCTGCACAGGTTAATTATCCAACGGCTTAAGCACCCTGCCGCTCCATTTCAGCATAGGCAGCATAGACGCCTTGCACGTTATACCAATTCAGGAACACCCGTGCCACTTCGAGCGCCAGTTGGGGCCGTCCCGAATCAATCAGCCACTGCAACAGGGGAGCCAAGGTTTTTTCATTTAACCGACCGCCCAAAGACAGCATGCCCCACAGCACGCGATGCAGCCACGTCATCTGAATCATCATCCGCACATCCCAGGTGGGGTGCTTTTGGTAAAACAAGACGCCCATGCGCCCCCGCTGCATTTCTTGCTCAATCAGGCGAGGCACTTGGTCCAGGGAGAAGGGCGGATGCCAGTGATAGCCCACGGCTTCTGGGACTTTCACCAAAGACAGTCCTAATTTTTTGAGCCGGACGCCGAGCTCTAAATCTTCCCAGCCGTAGAGTTGGAATTGAGTGTCGAATAGGCCCGCTGCTTCTAACCAGTGCTTTGCGATCGCTACATTGCCTGTGGCAAAAAACGCTTGGGAATAATCCGTCACTTTGAACGGTTCTGAGGTGGGCTCTTCGAAGTTGCAGGTGTTGACTACGCGCCCATAGGTAAAGACGCGATCGCTGCCCTTTTCCTCATACGCTTTTTTCAAGGCCGTGCCGTGGTGATGTAAAAAGTCGGGCAGCACGACTAAATCGCTGTCGATAAAAATAATGGTGTCGCCCTTGGCTTCCGTGACGCCGAAGTTGCGGGCGATCGCGGGGCCTTTGTGATCCTGTTCAAACAGCCGCACATGGGGAAATTCTGCCGCCTTTTCTTGCAGCCACGCGACCGTGCCATCGGTGGAACCGTCATCCACAATCACGATTTCGTAGCCTTCCACCGGACTCTCGGCAGGCAGGACTTGCTGCTCCATCGCCCGCAGGCACTTTTCCAAAATCGGTTTGCGATTATAAGTGGGAATAACAACGCTGACGAACACAGCACACCTCAAAACGGCGATCCAATCCTACTGTAGCGGTACCGTCCGCCCCTAGTTGAGAAAACCGGACAGTCAGCAGCTGCGCTAGAGCTGGCGACACGTTGGCGGTGGCCAGGTGGCTCATCAGAGATAATCAGAGAGTCCTGTGACCGTCGTTGATGATTGCTATCAGTCAACCGACGGATTCTACCCTTTGCCATGGTTGTGGCGGATGTTTGGTCGGCACTGGCTCTGATGGATGAGCCGATTTCTGCCGGATGCGCAAGCCGCGATCGCGATCGCACTAAATATATGAGATGCAAGCCTTATTACTTAGCCTGGACGGTGCTGCTATTGCTGATTGAGTTAGGCATCGCGCTGTTTGTAGATGACGACTTTATTCGTCCCTACGTGGGTGATGTGTTAGTGGTGATTTTGATTTATGCCTGGGTGCGAGCCTTTTTTAAGGTGGCGATTTTGCCAGCGGCGCTGGGTGTTTTAGTGTTTGCCTTTGGCGTTGAGATTTTGCAGTTTCTTAACATCGTGGAGGTGTTGGGTTGGGAGTCATCAGCGATCGCCCGTACCGTTATTGGCACTACGTTTTCATGGGAAGACTTAGTTGCTTACACCGTCGGCGTTGGCCTCCTACTGGGGGCCGAAAAAGTCGTCGGTCCCCACAAACATGAGTGGACTTCCCTACACTGAAGGCAAGACCGATGACCGCGATCGCTTGAGGCAACCTGATAACGTGTCCGATTGGATTTACACCGTACGAGAACGATTTAGTCCCAACCATAGTCAAGGTTGGCAGGAATATGCCGAGTGGTCAGGCTTTACCCACCTCACCGAACTGATCACGTTAGATACTGTATTGTGCAGCGATCGCATTGACGACCTCACGCCAGAAGACTGGCACCATAACGTCCAGGCCGACGGTCGCTTAACCTGGTTTACCGATCTCGATTACCTGCGTCAGCGCTATCCTTTGGCCTCATCGCAAGACCAACTCATGGCGGCGGTTGAAAATCCAGAGACTGATTTGCCCCCTCCGGACGGCTTTAACCACTGTGGGTTCGACATTATTGATGCGGAAGGAGCCACGAGCGTGTTGACCAACTGCGGCCGTTTTCCCGGCATTTTTGCACCTGCCGATGTCAATACGATGGGGCTGATTGATGGCCTTGAAATGGCCGAGGCGATCGCTCACCAACTGCGCATGACTTTTCCTGACGAACCGCATTGCCAAGACTGTCGGGTGTGGCAAGTGACTCGGCGCGTCGCGATATAAGTTAGCCATCTTGGCAGAACGAATCGATTCGAGTGAGCAGCGTCACCGGCTGTGGTTAACCGCGATCGCTTAACCGCAGCTTTCTTTTGTGGAAAAAATCTCATCTCTGACGGTGATGACGGCACTGTTCGGTCATTTTGTGGGATTTAGAAGCGCTGGAGTTTGATGCCCTGATGCAGCGCGGCTGTGAGTGGTGGCGCGAGTACACCGAGTATCAAGACCCCCCCGACCAGCTACGCGAAATTTGCGACGGCATTTGAGACCGCAATCAATACTTTTGCAAATGATATCGTTAAGCAAAGACTCGAGAAGCTTGACCATGCTTCAGACAAAACCCCTCTACGATCACGATTTCAACCTTTGGGTAGCAGCACAGCAGGCCGCCCTCAAGGAACATCGCTACATCGATTTAGACTTGCCCAACTTAATAGAGGAGCTGGACGGCTTGACCAAGCGAGACAAACGAGCGTTGAAAAGCCAACTGCGCGTTTTACTCACCCATCTCCTGAAATGGCAGTATCAGCCCCAAAAACGTTCATCCAGTTGGCAAGCTTCTATTGATAACGCCCGCGTAGAAACTGTCGACATCTTGGACGATAGCCCCAGCCTGCGCAACTACCTGCCTGAAATTCTTTCCCAGTGCTATCAGTTTGCGCGTAAACAAGCCGCCAAAGAAACGCACCTCGCTATGGATACCGATTGCCCCTATGCGTTGGAGCAAGCACTGCAGGATGGTGAGGAATAACCCATTTATGCGCTAATGCAGCGGGGCTGCGAGTGGTGGCGCGATTACACCGAGTATCAAGGCACCAGCACTGATCAACGACTCTCCTTTTGTACCGAAAACTAACATTAGGATAGGCATATAGTCTCTAACACCCTGCTACTTTGGCCTTCTCCAGCTGAGCCATGACATCCCTGACCCTACCGCTCAAATTTGACCTCAAAAACGTTCATTTCACCGATGAACAGTTTTACCAACTCTGCATCAATAACCCTGACCTAACGCTCGAACGCGATGCCCAAGGAGCCTTGATTCTGATGTCCCCCGTAGGCGGAGAAAGCGGTAACACTGAACTAGAGCTAGGTATTGATTTAGGCATTTGGAACCGCCAAACAGGACTGGGCAAAGTGTTCAGCTCTTCGACGATTTTTCGCTTGCCGGGGGGCGGCAGTCGATCTCCCGATGCCGCCTGGGTCGAACTTTCGCGATGGCAAGCCCTCACCCCTGAACAACGTCAACAGTTTCCGCCCATTGCCCCCGATTTTGTATTGGAGCTGAGGTCACGCACCGACAGTCTGCCACCCCTGCAGGAAAAAATGTGGGAATACCTGAACAGCGGTGTGCGATTGGGATGGTTAATTAACCCTCAAGACCAACAGGTCGAAGTTTATCGTCAGGGCCAGCCGCCAGAAGTGCGATCGCTCCCCACCACAATGTCGGGGGAAGCCGTTTTGCCAGGATTTACGCTACACATCGAGCGATTTGAGCCATGAATCAATAGATGCGGAGCTGGGACAAGATCTGCTGACGGGTTGCAAGATTGCAGTCTGATCACTCTCAGTTAGCCATTGCCCCGGTTAATCAACGGATGTATCCCGGGGCAATGGCTAACTGAGAGTTTGGTCGCCGGAGAGTGGTCCGGCGATCGCCCACCACCAGCATGTGCCCTCGTTAGAGCTGAGCCGTCTACTAGCGTTACACTGCAAATGTTTCGAGTTGGCAATTGAGAAGCCAACATCGCTGTCGAGAGCATTACCGATCACTGTGGCCACTGCTTGTTTTGGAGAATGTCCGCTCTGTGGGCGATCGCTCAAGCTCACCTTTCATCACCTGATTCCCAAAAAGCTGCACCGCCGCACTCGCTTTAAGAAGGCTTATTCCAAAGCGGAGTTAAATCAGGGCGTCTGGATTTGTCGACTGTGCCACGACGGCATCCACGACCATTACGATGAAATGGCCTTAGCCAAGCATTTTCCGACGCTGGAAAGCATTAAAACCGATCCGAAGATTCAGCGCCATGCAGAGTGGGTTGCGAAGCAAAAAGTGCGGTGTTGATAGCCGCCGCTGGGGCTAAGGATACCAGGGGGCTTGGGAGTTACCTTACAGAATCAGGATTGTATAAAACTCCAAGTCTTGTCAGGCAGGCATCTTGACCGCTCTGGGACAGCCGAGACGGCTGTCCACACTTCATTAAAGTCCCATTCCTCAGCGCAGTTAGGCGGAAGCATCTGCTCTAGTGTTCAACAGCATTCCGACAAGCCGTACACTAAAAAGGCTGTGTTTGCTTGTCTGGATGTATGGCTCGGTTACCGTCGGCTCCCGCTTCTATTACAGCGCTGGTGACGCGATCGGCGGGGCAATCCAGTCAATTCACCACCCTCCTAAAAGCGGCAGGTATTCAGGTTTTAGAAATGCCCGCGCTCGAAATCCGGCCGCCCTCGACCTGGCAACCGCTGGATGCGGCGATCGCCCATCTCAACACCTACGACTGGCTAATTTTGACGTCAGCGAATGCGGTCACCTTTTTCTGGCAGCGGTTAGCGGCGGTGGGCAATCCGGCAGAGTTGGCATCGGTAAAGCTAGCCGTCGTGGGAAAAAAAACCGCCAGTGTGTTGCAGCAGCAGGGCTATCAGGCCGATTTCATTCCGCCCAATTTTGTCGCAGATTCGTTGGTAGCGGCGTTTCCGGAATCGGTGCAGGGACGCAAGCTTTTATTTCCCAGGGTGGAAAGTGGTGGACGAGAGATCTTGGTCAACGAAATGACGGCGGCTGGGGCGACCGTGACAGAAGTCCCGGCCTATGAATCGGGCTGTCCGCAAACGCCTGACCCAGCGGCGATCGCGGCCCTCCAATCGCAACAAATCCACGTCATCACCTTTGCCAGTTCTAAGACGGTGCGCCACACCTGTCAGCTGTTGCAGCAGGGACTGGGAACCAATTGGACGGCATATTTGGAGCAAGTCGCGATCGCTTCCATTGGTCCCAAAACGTCTGACACCTGCCGGGAACTGCTGGGGCGGGTGGATATTGAGGCGGCGGAATATACCCTGGAAGGACTGACACAGGCAATTACGGAATGGGCCAGCAGCGCATCATTGGACTAACCGGCGGCATCGCCACGGGCAAATCTACCGTTGCCGAGTATCTGCAAAAGCAGTACGGGGTGCCGATTCTGGATGCCGATGTGTATGCCCGTCAGGCGGTTGAGGTGGGTTCGCCGATTTTGGGAGCGATCGCGGCTCGCTACGGCACCCAGATTTTGCGTTCAGACGGCAGCTTAGATCGTCCACAACTCGGGCAAATTGTGTTTAGCGATCGGGCTGAGAAAGCCTGGCTAGAGCAGCAAATTCATCCCTATGTGCGGCAGTGCTTTGCCACGGCCATGGCTAACTTATCGGCTGTGGCCACGGTTGTACAGGTGATTCCCCTGCTGTTTGAAGCCAACTTGACCGATCAGGTTACTGAGATCTGGGTCGTCACCTGTGCCTATGACACGCAGCGACAGCGGCTGATGACCCGCAACCAGCTTTCCCCAGCGGCGGCTGAGCAGCGCATTCAGAATCAGTGGCCCTTAGCTCAAAAAGCCGAACTGGCCGATGTGGTGTTGGATAACGAGGGCACGCTAGCCGCGCTGTATCAGCAAATCGATGCGGCGTTGCAGGCTACTGCCTAAGCATCAGGAATGCTTTTTTATAGCGTTGCGCAGATAGCTCTGTTCATCGCCTTGGCAGAAAAACGAGGGGCTGAGGAAGCGGGGCTTGATCAAATCCAAGTTTTGTCGGACAGGCATCTTGCCTGTTCCTGAACAGCCGAGCCGACTGTTCACACTGAGATTCAATGCCCATTCTGTAAACTTTTGAGCTCTTTGCCCATGACTGCGGATTGCGATATCAGTCAGGGGCAAAGGGGACGGTTCCCTATCGATTTCCCCAAACCGTCACGGTCAAAGTCTCAGAACAAGGGAACCTTCCCCGGCGGTGAGTTACAGCAGAGTAGCGGCGCGCTCGGCGAGGAGCGATCGCTCGCCTTTGATCAACGTCATGTGCCCGCCCAAGGGATCGGTTTTGAACCGCTCCACCACGTAGGAAATGCCGTTGCTAGCCGCATCTAGATAGGGGCTATCGATTTGGTCTACATCGCCCGTCAGCACAATTTTGGTGCCCTCGCCCGCTCGGGTGAGAATGGTCTTGACTTCATGGGGCGTCAGGTTTTGGGCCTCGTCAATAATCAAAAACTGCTTGGGAATGCTGCGCCCACGAATGTAGGTCAGCGGCTCGATTTGCAGTAAGCCCCGCTCCATCAATTCTTCGTGGCCCCGTCGCCAGTGGGCGGGCTTATTAGTGGAGTCGGTGGTGCCAAAAATCAAGTCAAAATTGTCGTACAGGGGCTGCATCCAGGGGCTGAGTTTTTCGCCAATGTCGCCGGGCAGATATCCCAAATCACGGCCCATGGGCACAATGGGGCGCGAGATTAACAGTCGGGTGTAGTGCTTTTCGTTGATGACTTGATGCAGCCCTGCCGCGATCGCTAGTAGGGTTTTCCCCGTCCCCGCCTTCCCTTCCAAAGTCACTAACGGGACGGCATCATCCAGCAGCAGTTCTAAAGCAAAGGCTTGCTCGCGATTGCGCGGGCGAATGTGCAAAATGCCCTCTTTGGGTTGCCGGGTTAAGGCTTGGAGCGACTGCCCGCGACTGTCGGCGATCGAGATCGCCGTGTGGTCTGGCTTGGTCACATCCACCAGGGTCACCGCCTGATGGGGGTACACTGCCTCGGGCAGATCGAGGGTCTTATGGGCATAAAACTGATCGATTTGATCCGGCGTTGTCGAGAGCTCACAGGCACCGCTATACAGCTCTTCGACATCCACTTTGTCGGTTTCATAATCTTCAGCGGCCAAGGCCAGGGCATCGGCTTTAATCCGCAAGTTGGTGTCTTTGCTGACTAAAATGACGGGACATTGGCAGTGCTGTTTGAGCTCCAGCCCGACGGCCAAAATGGCGTTGTCGCCTTTATCGCCTTCTAATTCCACCGGTAGTTTTTGCAACGTCTCCCGGTGACACAGCACCACCTTGAGGGTGCCGCCAGCCGGACTCACGGGAATCCCCTCTGTCAGATTGCCCGTGCGGCGTAACTCATCCAAGAGCCGCGAGGTATGGCGGGCATTGCGTCCCACCATGTCGGGCTGCTTTTTGAAGCGATCGAGTTCCTCAATCACAGTGATGGGCAACACCACATCATTATCCTGAAACCGCCGCATGGCCTCTGGGTCATGCAGCAGCACATTGGTATCGAGCAGAAAAACCTTTTTCATAAGTCAGTTATTAGGGCTCCGAACGCTGTTGCCATTGGGCATGGGAGGCTTTGAGCAGGGCGATCGCGGCCTCGCAGTCTGTGACACATTGGGGAATGGATAAATCGGCGGGATCGGCCAGGGCGGGCGCCCGCTGGATCATGTAGCGATCGACCCAACTCACCAAGTCGGCCCACATATCGCCGACGAAAATCAGCGGCGTTTGGTGCAGTTTGCGGACCTGCAACAGTTGCCAAATCATCAACGCTTCTAAGCTAGTGCCGATGCCACCCGGCACCACCACAAACGCATCCGAAATCAGCACGAAATGGTGTAGCCGCGAAAAAAACGTCCGGTGGCTGTACATTTCTTCGATAAATGGATTGCCCGCCTGCTCAAACTCCAGCGCGACGCGAATGCCAATGGACCGGGTGAGATCTTCGGGGTCAGCGATGACACTGCCTTCATTGGCGGCTTGCATGAGCCCTGGGCCGCCCCCAGTAATGATGTCGCAGCCCAGGAGGGTGAGTTCGCTGGCGAGTTGGCGCACTCCTGCATAGAGAGCATCTTCAGACTGCATGCGGGCCGAGCCAAAGATGGTGACCCGATAGCGATCGCGCTTCGTGGGGCGAATGCGCGTGAGATTATTCACGACTTCCCACAGTCCCAGCACGGATGCTTGAATGATGTCGAATGTAGCCTCGTGATTCTGAACAGGAACGCTTTCTGAGGCGGGACGGGGTAAATTGTCGGACGAAGAAAACTGACTCACAAACTTTGGCGCTATTTAGGACACATTATGGCGGTTGACTTTCGCTTATAACGGGCAGCGCTACGATTTTTAACCGACGATGCCTCAAGCCTGAGCAGTTGCAGAGTACATCGCTGATCGGTGTGGAAATTGCTAAGTTAATCACCATCACGGCAATCTTTTGTCTCTTTGTGGTGATGCCCCCAGCGCGGGCGCGATCGCGATTAGTCCAGATTGCTGATTTGTAGTCTCGGACTTCTACTATGCCCCCTGTTACCACCCTTCCGGTCCCCGATTTTGTCCAAGCTGACCAAGTGACGCAGGTCTATCGTGTGCCCTATCAAGAACGGGCGATCGCGGCCCGTGCCTGGGCTCAACAGCAAGACATTGCTCCTGCGAGTCAAGATCCGCTACGACTATGTCTCTTACTCATTGACGTGCAAAATACGTTCTGCCTACCTGAGTTTGAACTGTATGTGGGCGGGCGATCGGGCCAGGGCGCACTGAACGACAATCGCCGATTGTGTCAGTTCATCTACCAAAACTTGGGCGTCATTACCGCGATCGCCCCGACTCTGGATACTCACACCGCTGCCCAAATTTTCCATCCCTTATTCTGGCTTGACAGTCAGGGCAATCCCCCCGCACCGATGACCATGATCAGCTACGACGACGTGGTGGCCGGAAAATGGCAGGTCAATCCGGAGATGGCCCCCTACATGGCGGTCGAAGATTTGCAAGAGTTTGCGCTGCACTATACCCGGCGGCTCACCTACGACAGCAAATATCCCCTCACGATTTGGCCGTACCATTCCATGTTGGGGGGCATTGGGCACGCCCTCGTGTCCGCCATTGAAGAAGCTTGTTTCTTTCATTCCATCGCCCGCCACAGTCCGACCTTGTATGAAGTCAAGGGCAGCAATCCCCTGACGGAAAACTATTCTGTCCTGAGTCCTGAAGTGTTGGAAGACAGTCAAGGGAGCGCGATCGCTCGCAAGAATCAGCGATTTACCGACAAGCTGCTGGATTTTGATGCGATCGTGGTGGCGGGTCAGGCTAAGAGTCACTGTGTGGCCTGGTCGGTAGAAGATCTCCTGACGGAAATCAACGCCCGCGATCCACAACTGGCGCAAAAAGTGTATCTGCTGGAAGACTGCACGTCTCCCGTCGTGGTGCCCGACGTGGTGGACTTCACCGATGCTGCCGATGAAGCTTATGCGCGTTTTGCCGCCGCTGGCATGCACCGTGTCACCACCGAGCTGCCAATGTCAGAGTGGCCTGGGCTCGCGCTTTAAGCAGGGGGATTTAATCAGTGGGAACCGCCGTCGTATGCGTTTAGCCCTGCCTGAATCTTCTCCCCAAAGCCCTCTCCCAAGCCGAATCCTGTAAGGGTTTGGTAATGCCGTTCTGGGGCGCTTGTAATGTGCTCTTGTTGGATGGCCATCCTGGCTGTCCTAAAGTGCCTTATCGCCTTTAATGGGTGGGCGATGGAGGCAGACTGGCAGCCTGTCCGACCAATTCTCTGCGCAAACGCTCAGGAGGAGCGCTCAGCGGCCCGCAGGCGATTGCGCTCCAAGGTTAGCTGCACATCGACCAGCTCCGTGAGTTGCTCAGTGAGGTGATCCACCTTTTTCTTGGCGGCCACTTTGCGATGCAGGGCGGCGCGGGCCAGGTCTTCGCGATCGCGCTGCAAAGCGGCCGCTGCCACCCGTTCCCAGGTGTCCATATCCTGACGGGCCTGGTCATATTCGCGCTTGAGGGTTTGGTGGGCGGCGGCGATATTACCCAAGGCATCGTGAAAAAGGGCAATGGCTTCGTCTGGGGCGCGATCGCTGGCGGTACCCTCGATCAAGCGGCGCAAGTCGGGCAAGTTATAGCGATCGATTTGTAACCCAAAGCCTGCCAGTTGTTCACAGTCGTTGCGGCCCGTTTTGCACCAGTTGGCAAAATGTTCGCAGTTGTTGGTCAGCAGGTCGTAGCGCTGTTCGCCTAACCGACTCTGGGCCCGCTGCACCACGATGTGCGGCAAAAAAGCCAGCGATCGCGGCTTCACAAAAATTCGGCCCCCCCGCGCAAACAAGTCCCTTGGGGTGCTGGTAACAGTGGGGACGTCGCCCCCTTTGTAGTAATGAACGATGGCATCGGGGCCACAGTCGATGCCGTGGTGCTCATAGACGCCCGGCACCCCCGCCACCTCACGCATCGCGTAGACCTGGTCACCTAGCGCCATGGCTCATCTCCCGGCTCACAACACGTTGGCGTTAAGACTGCACAGAGGGCGATGTCTCGGAAGTGGTCTTGTGATCTGGATCAATGCGGGTCGGATGGGCATCAGCGGAATGGGTGTCGTTAAACTCGACCTTGGTGCGACTCTCGGCGTTGGATTGCAGTTGGCGCAATGCCTTCATCGAGTCGGGGGCCTCTTGGCTGATGTTGATTTGAATGTTGGGGCCAGAACGCGCCAGCCGAATCACCATTCCATCTTCCGCGATCGCTTGGGCCACCCGCTTACCATCCAGGTAAGTGCCGTTGGTGCCGAGATTCACAATCTCCCAACCGGCATCCGTTTGCCGCAATTCCACATGATGGCGAGAGACCACGGCACTGTAGAGCACCACCTGATTTTCGGTAGAGCGACCAATTCGAATGACGGAGTCTTCTTCGAACGTCCAGTGCTGGACGGGTTTTTTATTCAGAGGATGTAGCAGCGAAAGAGTAATCACATCTCTCAACCTATAGGCGATAGCAAACTGCTGGCATGAGCTGGAAATTAGCTTAAGCGTAAACTACTTAGCCAGACTGGAAAATAAAAGTAACTTTATCTCCTTTACCCAGGGCGATGCGATCGCCCGCCCGCAGTCGGTGACGGTTACCTGGGGGTAACGGCATGTTGTTGACATAGGTGCCGTTAGAGCTGCCCACGTCTTCAATGTAGTAGATGTCGCCCTCAACTCGAAGGTTGGCGTGGACCCGTGAAACAATTTCTGAATCAGGGAACCCTGACACGTCAATGGTTGGGGGAATGCGATCGTTGGGCTTCCCCAGATGAATGATGGTTAACTGCGGCGGTAGCTCCAGCGTCGTGTTGGTCTGAACGTGCAACAGCTTGGCTTGATTAATTTGTAGCTGCGTTGAACCCAGATTTGCCGCTCCGGCCCCCGGACTGGTTGGTAAAGGTGCCGGCGGAGCCGTCATGGGCTCATTTGGCCCGTTCTCAAGCGGTGCCGCAATACTGGGGGGTGTCTCGGGCAGGGGCGGTGGTGGTCCTGGCGGGCTGGCCGCTTCGGTCGGGGGGGCAGCCGGGGCCGTTGCGATTAAGGGCTCGGGCGGCAACAATTCAGGAATTTCGACATCGTCATCAATGCCGGGCACCGTGGCTTCGTAATCTGGTTCACTAGCGCTCTCCGCACTGGGCACAGTACTCGCCGATTGACTGGCCGCAGGGCTCACCGTCCTGAGGTCAAACCCACATTGCCCACAAAAGCTTGCGTCTGACTGCACTGTTGCTTGGCAACTGGGGCAAGTCGCCAGCACTGGCAAGGGGGTATAGCAAGCCTCACACTGGACTGCACCATCAGGATTTTGATGATTACAGTTAGGGCAAACGATCATGACAGTACCTAGTGTCGGGTGATCATCATTCACGAGGGTACCCACATCACTGAGCTGAACTTAGCGGCAGCGTGGCGGTAACGCCTCATCTGGTGCACATAAATGATAGGCGAAAACGACAGTTCTGCTACAAGACGACAAGACGTCAGTTTGCCGGGATGAGCAGCGGCCTCGCCTGGGGGCGATCGCGATGGTGTAGTCCAGACCGGAGATATCCTGGCCAAAATCCCAATGTGTGGCGGTGGAGACTTTGACCCGGCTGCAGGCGGCTGCGTCGCGATCGCGGCAAGCCATAGCCAGAGCATCCAGTGATTGTATTTGAACGAAAAGGGCCTGCGGTCAGCTTGTTAAAAGTAGGCGTTAAGAGGCGGCGAACTTTTAGAGGCGGCGGTCTACGTACTGCTTCCCGCGTCGAATTGCTTCTTCTTTCGTCGTTGCTCGGGGCACCGCGATCGCGCATCCGACACTATTATTTGCCCAAACGGCATATACTTCCTGACCGTCGGTGTCGCTACGGTCAACTTCGAGTGTCCAGCCGCGATATTCAAATGACCAAATAATTTGGGGATAATCGGGTTGTAATATCACGATCAATAACCTGCAATAACCTGAAATGCGAGCAAGAAAACGGCTCTATCAGAACGATAGAGCCATGAGCAAATTCAATGACTTCTAAGCCGCTGCTAGATTCTTAGCAGCAAAATCCCAGTTCACTAAACTGCCTAAGAACGCGCCGATGTAGTCGGGGCGCTTATTCTGATAATCCAAATAGTAGGCATGCTCCCAGACATCCATCGTGATTAGGGGAACTTGTCCGGCAGTGAGGGGATTATCAGCATTCAGGGTTTTGGTGACTTTGAGAGTATTTCCATCCAACACCAGCCAGGCCCAACCACTGCCAAACTGAGTTGCCCCGGCATTCTTAAACGCCTCAGCAAACTTTTCATAGCTGCCAAAATCAGCCTCGATTTTCTTGGCCAGCTCGCCCTGAGGCATGCCGCCGCCACTGGGCTTCATGCTGTGCCAGTAAAACGTGTGGTTCCAGGCCTGGGCGGCATTGTTAAAAACGCCACTTTTTTCAGGATCTTTCGCTAAAGTCTTGATCGCATCCTCAATGGGTTTGCAGTCGAGGTCCGAGCCTTCGACTGCGGCATTGAACTTTGTGACATAAGCGGCGTGATGCTTGTCATGGTGAAACTCCAACGTGCTTTTGGAGATATGGGGCTCCAGTGCTGTGTAGTCGTAAGGTAGTGTGGGCAGCTCATACGCCATAACGTTTACTCTCCTCTCAGTGGGTTTGATTTGATATAAAACGGAGATATTGCTGATGGCCTCATTCAGAACCGTTGGTAATTTGCCCAGCAGCTCAATCGGTCAGTTGCTTAAACCAGCAGCTATGCACAGCGCTTTATTCGATCGGTAAAGTAACGCACTGCATGAGGACATGCCTATGCGCATCGGGGGGAGGGGCATACCGTTAGCGGGGCTATGAACTTTTAAGAATAATGAGCGATCGCCCCCAGGCGCTGATTCAGATATCGATGCCCTAGCACCCGAACCCTCATGACTTTGACTGAACTGAGTTGATCGTTTGGTGCTGCCGTAGCTCATAAAGACCTAGCAACCCTGCACCTAACCCCAAGGGTAAGAGATAGTAGACTGCCCGATATACCAGGAGCGCGCCGAGCAATTGTTCTGAGGGTATGGGTGGCGAGAGCAGGAGTAGCAGCACCGTTTCAAACACGCCTAAACCGCCTGGCACATTGCTAATCACGCCCGCGATTTGGGCCAGCAGGTAACTACCGAAAAAGATGCCATAGTTCACCCCAGGGGGAGTGGGCAACAGCACATACAGCACGGCGGCGGCCAAGGCCCAATCGCAGGCAGCGACAGTAATTTGCGCTAAGGCAAGGGGTATCGGTAAGTGGGGCATTACCCAACTCCGCAGTTTGAGGGGGCGGTGGCTAAAGCGACTGAGGATGAGGTAGGCGGCAATGCTGCTCAAAAAGATGAGGCCGAGGGGATGCACCGTATCAAAGGGCAAGTGCAAAATTCCCGGTACTGACAGCGGTTCTACGGCAAACACCAGCCCCCCGATCGCAAATAACCCAAGCCAAAAACTGAGGTTGCAAAAGGCGATGATTTGTCCAATTTGGCCTGGTGTCAGTCCCCATGCGGTGTAAAAGCGATAGCGAATGGCGCTACCGCTGAGCAAGGCGAAGCCCACGCTGTTGCTGATGGCGTAGCTGATGAATGCTGCTAAGGCTGTTTGGCGGTAGGGTAGGGGATGGCGCACAAAATAGGTCGCCAGAGTATCGTAGCCGGTGAGAAAGACGTAGTTCATGACGGTGAGGGCGATCGCCAGGGCCAACGCCCAGCTGGGGATGGTCGCAATGCTGCTGAGAATGTCTGGCAGACTGTATTGGCGCAATTCGTGGCTGATGGCCCACCCTGACAGGGCAAATAAGCCCAGGCTGAGCAGTATTGGCCCCAGCCGTGACAATTGTTTCAGGCCAGTGGTCAGCGGCATACTAAAGAACTCCGCGCCGAAGTAGTCTTGCAGGCGATCGCCCGAATCAGCCCGCACCAGCGCTACCACCACATCAGGCAGGGCGGCCAGGCGCGGGTAGACAAAATAACGCGGCTCCCAACGCGGCTGAAACTTCTCTTTGTAAGTCCGTAAACCTTGCACGTTGTAGAACTGGTTGAGGTGCTCATAGAGGTAGTGCATGCCTTTTTCTAGCGGTGGCGCTTGAGGATCTGCGCCTACGCCTGAAAGCACGACCAGCCCTAAGTTAAAGGTGTCAAAGCCCTGCCCTTTGCAATGCTGCAACAGCGAGGTGAACAGGTAGTCCATCACGCCCCGTTCTAAGCCGCGATGGTGGCGCATCAGGTCAATGGTGGCTTCGTTGAGCTGATACTCCGGAATCAAGTTGGCGAAGGCGAGGGGCGTACCCTGAGGATCTTCCACGACGGCAATTTCGCAGTCTCGTAGATAGTCTGGGTCAAACCAGCCGAGAGAAAACTTCTTTTCCGCTCCCTGCACGGAGTCGAGCCAGTCGTCGCTGATCGCCTGCAGTTCTGCCAGCAGTTCGGGACTGATCGGCGGCGGATAGTACTGCACCCGATAGCCCTGCTTGGTGAACTTGTTCATGGCGGTGCGCAAATTCCGGCCCGCTTTTCCCTCTAACGTGAAGCGGTGCAAATCCACGATCGCCTCTTCGCCAATTTTCAGCACCCGAAAGCCCAAGGAACGGTAGAGGCTCACATCGTCGGGCAGCGTTTGATAAAACGCCGGGTGCCAGTCGTTGCGACTGCAAAAGGTGCGAAAACCCAGGATGGTTTCCTGGCGATCGCTGGCTGGCCCAATCGGATCACCCAGCGCCACCGCGCCCCTGCCCTTGGGCACGTAGGCAATGACCGATTGCCCTGAGGGACTGAAGTAGTAGGACTTGTCCTCTAGCAAGGCAAATCGCGCCAGAGACGATCGCCCATGCTGCTCGACAATCGCTTGTGCCCGTTGCCGCTCTTCTTCACTGGCGGCCCCGCGAAAAATGACGGGGCGAAACAGCATCCAGACGGCATAGAGCAAGGTGACAAAGCTGACCCCGTAGATCGACGCGGCAAAGTAGCGCCCAAAACGGGTCATCGGTTGCAGTCCGCCACTGTCAGCGGTGAAAAACATCGCTAGCGTTTGGGCGATCGCTGCGGCAAAGCTAAAAGCAGCGGCATACTGACGCTCTTGGAGCCAAAACCCCAACGTGCCATAGGCCAGAATAAAGAGCACCGCCCCGATGAGGACTCGCAAGCCCTGCACGATGGAGGGGCGATCGGACTGAGCCGTGAAGACCGGCCGCAACCACAGGAGCTGGAACAGTAACACCAGTGCCAGCAAGCCTTCTTCGTAGTCCAATCCTTTGACCAGGTGACTCAGAATGGAGACCCCCAGCAACCCCACCGTCAACCACCAAGCCAGCCGCTTGCGCCGCAGCAAATTAGCCGCCAGCGCCAGCAAGAAAAAGCCGCTCAACGCTGCAAATAGATGGCCCCCGGCCCTGACTTCGAGGGGCAAAAACTGCTCTAGCCAGGCTAAGCGAGCGGGCAGACTTGGGGTTGCGGCAGACCAGATATTGACGCAACCCACCAGTGCCGTCAGCACGGCGGCGCTCCAAATCCCGACGCGAGTGGTGATCGCAACTCCCCGATGGCTGAGTGGATGTCGCAAAATGCCTCCCTCTCTCGAACTTTTGATGGTGCCTACTTCCAGTCTAAAAAGCGGCATCAGCGATCAGCCTCGATCTTACGAATTGAGCTTTTTTTGAAAGCGACGCTTCGGCTGTAGCCACATCACGATGCCGGTGGCGACGAGCAAGCACAAGCCTAGTGAGTTGAGGAACGGATAAATTACCTGCAAATCGATGATGCCAAAATTGCCTTTATGGATGTCGAGTAACCACTCGACGCTGTCCTCGCGGCCTAACATTTCGCCTAGTTGAAAGAGTGACCCAGTGATAACCGTTAGGACAATAGGGAGTAACATCACTGGCGCCAGAAAACGGTGAAGCTGTCGCAGATTTTTGGTGCTTGTCATCATGAGTGCTCAAATTATACGAACACTCTTAAAATGACGACTCTATATGGCAATAGTGTGTCAACAGAATGTCAATTTGCTGGCATTGACATAAAGATTTCAATAATCCGAAAAATGCCCCATTAACTCAAACGAATCTCAATATTCAGTTTGTCTTAAATGACCAGAAATCGGCTTAAATGACAGGCCGACCTGAATGGAGTTGCCATGCTTAAGGGGTGGCGAGTAGGCGATCGCTCATGAGATCTGGGAATGACTTTCGCCATCCCATTGACACAGCTTTAACACTGCATCAACACATCCAGTCTTTAAGGTTAGCTCAATCGCATTTCATGATCAAAGCTTGCGGTCTGAAAATACGTCCGCCAGGATTTAGTCCTTCAGGCTGACACGTGACATTCATCAGGTTCGAGGACTGTCATCAATGAATCGCTTATTAATTGGGATTGGAACATTTTTGGGCTCCACCATGGGTAGCTACTTTCCCGTTTTGTGGGGCGGTAGCTTACTCTCTTTGAGCTCTATTTTCTTTGGCATGATCGGAGGCATTTTGGGCATCATTTTTGCCTATCGCTTATCGAAGTATCTTGGTTTTATTTGAGATGCTGACGGGTCGAAAGGGAGCTGCGCGATCGCGGTTCCATTGTCTTCACGAGGGGGCCTGCGATCTGTTGTGGGCGATCGCAAGCGTTGACATGTTTACTCTTGCTTAAGGTAAGTAGACGACGTTCCTGGGTGAGAGGTTTTTTGAGCAGATTGCCAATGTGCCCAACTAACGGCTAGGCCGACCAATCGACCCGCTAGGGCCAATCCGACCAAAATGCCAAAACAGAGCAGTTGCCATTGCGGGTAGCGAGGGGGGCGATCGCGATTGCGAGGATGATGGCGCATGTTTGATAAAGCCTTAACTCGGCTGCTTCGTTCAACCCAGCTTTAATGTTGACCAGTAATGTTGACCAGTAATGAGGGGTGCTTGTGTGTAAGGTTGATCTGTGCCGTCGTGACGGAACCAACTAGAACGCGATCCCTAAAACAGTGGAACGACGTTTGAAGGTTATACAGTGCCCTTCAAACGTCTGTGTTTAGGGGCTCTTGAATGCAGATTGATGGACTAACTCTGAGCAATAGAACGAACCTTGGCAGAGTCAACCCATCAATCTTTTGAGCTGAGGATTTTGCCCGTCCCTATTGATCTGCGTGAAGCGCTCTCTGGGCTGCCATGGGGGTGACTTTGTGGTTGACAGCGAGAGCTGGTGGCGGAGACTGGGTGAAAATCGGTTGCGGCTGGTTATGCAGGGCTCGTTGGGCTGCCATGGGGGTGACTTTGTGGTTGACGGCCAGGGTTTGTGGCTGAGACGAGGTGAAAATCGGTTGCGGCTGGTTATGCAGGGCTCGTTGGGCTCCCATGGGCGTTACCTTCTGATTGACTGCAGCTTGGGCCGAAGGCATCATCAGGGCTACGGGCAGCAGCAATGCACTGGTACTTAGGGCATAGTTAACGATGGTTGTGAACTGTTTCATCGAATTCATATCCTTTGCGTTCGATGGTTTCTACGGTAGGTAGCGGTTGTGTCGTTTCTGTGCCAAAGTCATGTAATTTTCTAAACGAAAATTTTGTCTCGCACATTTATTCATCGGCCTTTTGCGGTGCTGTCTGGGCGCTTAAAGCAACCAGAGTAATGGCGTGAGTCCGGTGAGCTCTCCTACTCTCGTCATGTCGGAGTCCCGGGCTTCATGGCACCCCAGCGGTTCTAAAGGCCGCTGCTCATGGGCTCCTGATGATGGGTTCTGGAAGTCCCTGGGCGACCGAATTCATGTGAGGTGCTGTGTGGTAATCAACCAGTGCTAACTCGGTGGCGAGGAGCGAGTTACCCAAATGGGGACGGTGAAGCGCCATCAGACGCTTGACTAACCAGCGATCGCCTCCATTCAGCTGGATTAATGTCAAGTATCTTAAGAAAGAACATCAAAAAGATAAGATTAGAGATCAAATATAGCTGGGCCAAATCCTTGATGCCCTAAAAAGTGAGTCAACGCCTATGAAGCCAAGCTTGGCACTGTTTGCTGAGCCTGTTCTGGTCAGCGCCAGACGGTTGTGTTGGTTGAGTTTTTGGTTGCTGTTGGCCCCGATGGGCGTTTACGTCTTTTCTTTGAACCGAGGGCAAACCCTGGTGTTGCTACAGCTATCGTTGCTGGTAGTTGCCGTGATCGGGTTAGGGGTCGTCAATGGAGAGACTGCTGGGGTGTTGTACCGCCATCGCCGATCGGGCACTGGCCAATCGCGAGGATTCATTCAACAACTGCTGAGTCAGGTCACGCGGTCTAAGCCTGGATCTGCTCGTCGAATCAAAGATCATCAACCGGACGCGATCGCCTCCTTGCCCTTTGTATCGGTCGTCATCGCGGCTTACTTGCCGAATGAGCAAGACATCATCGAAGAAACCCTGCATCACTGGTTGACTCAGGTCGTTAGTCCAGAAGCCGGGTGGGAAGTGATTTTGGCTTACAACACCCCGCATCCGCTCCCGGTTGAGGCCCGTCTGCGGCAGTTAGCCCATCAGTATCCTGACTTGGTTTTATTACCCGTTGCCCATAGCCGCTCAAAGGCCGAGAATTTGAACGCTGCTTTGCAACAAGTGCGGGGAGAAATGACCTGCATTTTTGATGCTGACCACCACCCTGCGGCTAACTGCTTAACTCTGGCCTGGAAATGGCTAGGCCAGGGCCAGTACGACGGGGTGCAGGGACGGAATATTATTCGTAACGCCAGAGACAACTGGCTGACGCAACTGGTTGCCGTCGAGTTTGAATGCGCCTACGGGGTCAGCCACTACGGACGCTCATTACTGGCAGACACGGCTCTGTTTGGCGGCTCTAACGGCTATTGGCGGACGGCAGCGTTACGAGAATTGGGTTTTTCGCCCAAGAAATTAACCGAAGACATTGATGTCACGGTGCGCGGTTTGCTAAAAGGCTATCGTCTTGTTCACGATCCGGCGATTATTACGACTGAGTTAGCCCCCACTCATTTGCGGGGGTTGTGGCTGCAACGGCAGCGCTGGAGCCAAGGCTGGCTGGAAGTCGCCTGGATCTATACGGGACGGGTAGCGCGATCGCCCTACCTGGATCCGGTACAGAAAACCTACTGGCTGATGATGCTGTTGTTTAGCCAGGGATTTTATCCGCTAGTGTGGCAAGTGGTTCCCCTGATGCTGAGTATTCATCTCAGTATGTCTGACCGTGACCTCACCTTTGAAAACCTGAACCTGATCATGATGGGGCTGCTGACGGTCAGCGTCATGTTTCAGGTCGCTCTCGCCATGCAACTGCGTCCCGCATCGTGTTCCTACTCTCGCCGCCACGGGGTGCTGTACTGCATTCTGTCACCCGTTTACTTTTGGCTCAAAGTCTTAATCGGTATGGTGTCGCTGTATAACCATTTTTGTGGCAGCCGCGTTTGGCATGTTACTGCCCGTACCCCAACCTTGCCGACGAAGGGCGGGTTAGGCTTAAAGCCAGCGAAGAAAGCCTACTCGATTAAAAGTCGCTGATCACAGAAAAGGCCAACGGGTATCTGTGTACGTTCAAGAATGGCCATATCCACATGGGTAAATAACGCTTTCTCTGCAAGTCGTGCGGCGACCAATTTGTTGAGCATCCGATTTTATCTAGACCGTTGATGCCAGCACTTTTAGTCGTGTCGTGTAAGGGTTTAAAGCAACCAAAGTAATGGCGTGAGGCCGGCGATCGCCAACAACGTTAACAGTCCCAAGGCTTGCGTGCCGGGTAGCTGTCGGTCGAATTTGAGATGCCCTGGCGACTGGCTAAAGAGCAGCGCGTAAAGGTCCTTGACGAGGTTGTTGCTAGCGGCGGCGATCGCGATCGCGCCACTCGCCACTGCGAGTTCCGTGCCTTGTCCGGCTGATTGAGTCATGCCCAAGATAAAGGGATCGACATCGGTCACCCCCATGATGGTTGCCAGGGTGAAAACGCCGCGATTGCCCAAATACAGCACTACGTAATGGGTCAAAATCACCATCGAGACAAACAATCCGGCAAATAGGAAGGCGGCTTTCAGTTCTAATGGGTTTTGGGCGGGATACAGGTGCGGTTGGGGGGGCACCTCTTCAGTCACCTTGCCACTGCTGGCCCAGACGCCGCCGATCGCCATGCCTAAAATTCCCAGCAGGGCAAACGGCAGCAGGAGCGTTTGCCGCAATCCGGGATTGAACAAACTGACCAGTAGCGCCAGCCGCAAGTACATGACTCCCGAACCGATCATCATACTGCCCGCATACACCCGAGGACGGGGGTCAGCCAGCGATCGCTTCGCCAGAGCGACCGTCGTCACGGTGGAAGAATACGCTCCCCCCAGCAGGGCTGACAGCATGACGCCACCGCGCCCCTGCCGATAACGCTGTAACAAAAAGCTGCCGTAGGAAATTGCACTCACGGCCACCACTACCAGCCAAGTTTTGAACGGATTGATCTGAAATGGGCCGAAGGCTTGATTGGGCAAAATCGGCAAAATCACCAAACTCAAAAAGAGAAACTGGGTGAAGGTGAGAATGTCATGTGGGGAAAATTTTTGGGTGAGTCCTTCGAGGGTGGTTTTTAGCTCTAGCAAGATGACGCTGGTGATGGCGATCGCAGTTGCCACCCAATAGCGATCGCGATAAATCAATGCCCCCACCAGATATGTCATTAACCCGGCGGCTTCTGAGGTAAAGCCACTGCCCTGAGCGGTTTGCAGTTTGTGCCAGTAAGCCAGCAGTAAAAAGCCCCCGACGACGACAAACCCCAGCGCTAGGGGAATCATTGCGCCGGTGGATATTGAGGCCAGGGCATAGCCGACGAGGCCCAACAGAGGATAGGTGCGAACGCCGCCAAAGGCATAGTGACCCACTGCGACTTTTTGTTCTTCTCGCTCTAGCCCAATCAAAAATGACAGGAAGATGACTAAAAATAGTTTGAAGGCATCGGTAGGAATCAAGCTAACGAGAGAATCAGGCATCGCTAAGCCGCCTCAGGAGCATTCCTTATACAGACAGAGATAACACTTGCCTGGGAGGGATGCGTAAATCGCTACAAATCATCAATAAAGGCAGCATCAGCGCCAGCGGTATCGGCACTCATAACAAGACCAGCGCGATCGCGCCCCAACTCATTTTGGCGAGGTCGGAATTGACGGTGGCGATCGCGATCGACCCTGCAAAGACCGCTGGCGGAATCATGGCTTTCCGGGTTAACCGTCGAATGCGCTGACGCGATAAGCGCCGATGGATCAGACGAAAATTGTGGGCGGCATATTGCCAGAGCAGGGTTTTCATTAAGCCGGTCACGACCATGCACGACGCATAGAACGTCACCACCCCGCGATGATTGCCATAAGTGTCTAGCAAAGATGTCGCAAACGGTAGGGACGCGATGCACATTAATAAGCCAATGTTGATGGCGACCAGCGTATAGTCATAGCGGCGAATGAAGCGAAAGTAGTGGTGGTGGCTAATCCAATACAGCCCAATCACGATAAAGCTGATGACATAGCTCTGATACTCCGGCAGTAGCTCGACAAAGACCGAAGCCGTGCGGTTGGGTTGGGGGCCTAGAGGTGGCTGCAAATCGAGGGCGAGTAGCGTAATGGAAATGGCAAACACTGCGTCGCTAAAGAAGACGATGCGATCGAGTCCGAGCTTGTCTCGTTTCATAAGCGTCGCTGAAAAGCCTCGTCAAAAAAGTCTTCCAGACTCTAGCGCTAGCCTATGACGGTGGCGTGTCAAAGCTGTAAACACTTTTTCACGCTGGCCGATGTCAATAGGAAAAGTTGAGGCGTTTGAAGGTGACGGTTCCCAGACGGGCGACCAGCAGGAGCACCAATATTTCAATCTGGGCGGTCAGCAGCGGATTGTGTAAGCAATCCATCGCATCATTGCACTGTTTGAGCAGTGGGGCGGCTGAGGAAACTGAATTGATCGGCGATGATCGGTCAAGGGCGTCAGCGTCAGCCGAGTGAGACGTTTTAAGCAACCAGCAATTTCGACGCAACAGGTTCTGAATTCCTACGAGCAAGATTCGGAGAGCGGCTGGTAGCTCTGGTGACGGTTTTCGGTGCACAAAAATTGGGAAAGTTTCCCGCCTTGCGGACAGATGAGGACGTCGTCACATTTCGCAAAAATTAAAGGAAGCGCATGTCAAGCCTGTGACAAGGTTGTGTCAGGCGTGTTACATCAACCCCGCTACGTCTTGCCCAAAGCACTGCTCCATATAGCTTTCAGCAGCAGTATTGAAAAATATAGGGCATCCTGACGCCATTCCGGGATGGCCGCAGCTTTGATATACCGGAGTTGGGGGTTACTCCCGATGGAGTCAAACAGCGGGGCCGGTCGTTCACGATGGCGCAAGACAAGATGGGATTTTGGTCGGTGGTTGCCGTCGGCATTGGCGGCATGGTGGGGGGTGGCATCTTTGCGGTGTTGGGGTTGTCGGTGCAGTTGGCGCAGGGGGGAGCCCCCGTCGCGTTTGCGATCGCGGGCCTGATCGCCCTCATCACCACCTACGCCTACGCCCAGCTTTCCACCACCTTTGTCAGTCGCGGCGGCACCGTCACCTTTTTGAACAAAGCCTTTGGCACGGGTGTTTTTACTGGCAGTCTGAATCTGCTGCTGTGGCTCAGCTACATTGTCATGCTGTCGCTCTATGCATCGGCCTTCGGCAGCTACGGGGCCGTCTTCTTTCCGGAGTCAATGCAGTTTTGGGCCAAGCATTTGTTGATTAGCGGGGCGATCGTGGGGATCACGGGCCTCAATTTGCTGAGTGCGGAAATTATTGGTCGCGCCGAAAGCTGGATTGTGGCCTTCAAGCTACTGATTTTGGGGCTCTTTATCGCCCTCGGCATTCGCGGCGTTGATCCGGCCCAGCTCCAGCCTGACACCTGGGCTTCACCGTTGGCCATGGTTTCCGGCGGCATGATTATTTTTCTGGCCTTTGAAGGATTCGAACTCATGGCCAATACTGCCGAGGACGTGCATCAGCCCGATCGCACCCTGCCTCGGGCCTTCTATGCGGCGGTGTTGTTTGTGCTGGTGCTCTACGTGCTGATTGCGGGCACCACCGTCGGTACCTTGACCACCGACAAAATTGTGGAAGCGAAGGAATATGCCCTGGCGGCAGCCGCCGAACCCTTCATGGGACAGTTGGGCTTTAAGCTGGTGGCGATCGCGGCCCTCCTTTCCACTGCCTCCGCCCTCAACGCCACCCTGTACGGCACTGCCCGCCTGAGCTTCATCATTGCCCAGTCAGGCGAGCTGCCCGATGTTTTAGAAAAAAAGATCTGGAATAAACCGATCGAGGGGCTGCTCATTACCAGCGGCCTGACGCTCCTGGTCGCCAACCTTTTCAACGTTTCCAGCATTTCGACCATGGGCAGTTCGGGCTTCTTGCTCATCTTTGCCGCCGTCAACTACGCCAACTTTCGTTTGTATCGACAAACCCACAGCAACCGTTGGATCTCGCTGCTGGGCACCATTGCCTGCATCGCCGCTGTCACGGTGCTGCTCCAGCAAACCGCCCGCACCCAACCCCAAAACTTGTGGGTCGTGGTCGTGATGGTGGGCCTGGCCGTGGCGATCGAAGTGGGCTATCGGCGACTCACGAAACGTCACATTCATTTGCGATCGCCCCAGGACTAAACCCACAATGTCACCCTTCATCAATGCCCCGCACTGGAAAACATGGCCCTATCGTAGGGGCGCATGGCCGTGCGCCCTGACCCATTCCGCGTCTGGCCAACGCCGCACAAGACAATTTTTCTTTCGGTGATCACGATGCAGCAAACCATTCTAATTGTGGAAGACGAAGCCGAAATCGCCCGCTTTGTCCGGCAACTTCTGGAAAAAGAAGGCTTCACTTGCGTACACAGCAGCGATGGGTTGGATGCTGTCAGGCAATTTCAAGCCCACCATCCCAGTCTGATTATTCTTGACTGGATGCTGCCAGGCATTGACGGTTTAGAAGTCTGCACCCGCATTCGCAAAGTAGCGGGGGCACACGATCCCTACATCCTGATGCTGACGGCGAAAGGCGAAGAATTTGACCGTGTGATCGGCCTTTCCACCGGAGCCGATGATTATTTAGTGAAACCCTTTAGCCCCATGGAACTGGTGGCGCGGGTGCGAGCGCTGTTGCGACGCAGTTTGCGGCAAGAGGCGCAGAGTCAGGTCTATCGCACCCCCCATTTCACTGTGGATCTGGATCGCCACGTCGCCACCCGCACCCTGGCGGATCACACCGAAGACCTCGACCTGACTACCATTGAGTTTGACTTGCTTGCCACCTTCCTCAGCCATCCGGGTCGGGCCTGGAGCCGTACCCACCTGGTGGAAAAACTGTGGGGCAATGATTTTTTTGGCGAAGAACGAGTCGTCGATACCCACGTTGCCCGCCTGCGCAAGAAAATCGAGCCGGATTCCAGCAATCCCCAGTTCATCAAAACGGTGGTGGGCACGGGCTACAAATTCGAGGACGAAGGCTAATGCGAATCGGGCTGCAAGGACGACTCTTTCTCTCCCACCTGGTCGTGATGTTGGTGGGGCTCATCAGTTTTATTCTGATTAGTCGAGCCACCTCTCTCCATTTGTTTGCCAGGCATCTGGAGGAAATGGCCAGCATCGGCCACACCATGCACGAAATTCGAGAAGATTTGCTCATGGGCTTCAAAGTGGCCTGGAGCGGGAGCACCGCCTGGGCGTTAGTCATTGGCGGACTGACGGCAGCCGCCCTGAGCTACTGGGTGGCCCAACGCATCACCCAGCCCCTCACCGAGATGGATCGCATCACTCGCCAATTTGCCTCGGGGAACTGGTCTGAGCAGGTGCCCCGCAGCAATATTCCCGAATTGGCTCAACTGAGCCGGAGCTTCAACCGTTTGGCGCTGAGTTTGCAAGATGTGGAAGAGCGGCGGCGCGAACTGATTGGTGACCTCACCCACGAACTGAGGACACCCCTCACCATCGTGCGCGGCTATTTAGAGCAATCGATGACGGATTCCACCGCGTTATCGCCCGATATCACTCTCTTGCTCGTGCGCGAAACGCGGCGACTGGAGCGCCTGGTCAACGATTTACAAGAACTGTCCAAGGCGGAAGCTGGGCAGATGCCGTTACACGTTCAGGCGCTCGCCCTGCCCCCTCTTTTTGACAAATTGCTGCTGCGCTTTGAAAGCCAGATTGCTGAAGATGGTCCCGCCTTGGGCTGGCAATGTGATGAGGAAATTGCGCGGGTGTTAGCCGATCGCGATCGCCTCGAACAGATCCTCGTCAACTTGTTGGGCAATGCCATCAAACACACACCTCAGGGCCACATCACCCTCTCCGCTTGGGAGGCTGGGAACCAAATCTGGATTGCGGTAAAAGATACCGGACCCGGCATTGCCCCCAATGAACTGCCCCATGTCTTTGAACGCTTTTGGCGATCGCCCCTCACCCAGCATCAATATGCCGTCGGCACGGGCATCGGCCTCGCCATCTCGAAGCGTCTCGTCGAACTCCAGGGCGGTCAAATCGCAGTCGAGAGCGCGATCGGCCAGGGCAGTACCTTCCGCTTCTCCCTCCCCAAAGCCTGACCTCTACTCCCTACTCCCCACTCCCTACTCCCTACTCCCTACTCCCCACCAAAAATCCAAAATCAAATTGACACAACCCAGTCACAGCTTAGCCATACCGACTCTTTAAATTGAAATCAAAGAGCGTTTCCGAGGGGCGATCGCGATGTTGTCAATTCCTGCTGGAGCCTTGCTGATTTTCCTGGTGCTGCTGTCGAGTGTGGGCATTCTGGCCTGGCTCTTTCCGACGCAAGACTCTCAATAGTTGATTGCTGCCAAGATTCAAACTTAGCAATCCGTAAACGAGTCAGGCCGGTTACAGAGGGCTAAATCGATCGGTCAACCGACCCAGAAACCGGGGGTTTCGTCATACCGAACCGATGGCCTCGGGGCTGTGGTTCCCGTTTGGGAGCGCTTAATACCGCTCGGTATAGACAATGCTTTCGCGCAGCACTTCTTCTTGTTGCCCCGAGTCATCAAACCGCACGACCACAAAGTTGCCCGAATCCAGCCGATATTCAAAGTTGCCGTTGGTAATGATATAGCCACCCCCCAGGGCTTCGACGTCTTGGGTGGTGATCACTTGTTCGGTGCCCGTTTCTTGTGAGAGATAGGTGCGCTGATTCCGCACTTTGCAAATGTAGATGCTGTTGCTGGGAGTCTGATAATACGCCTCGATCGCTTGCTGACTGCCACAGGTCTCGTCGAGGGATGTCTTCAATGTGTCGCTGGGTGCCGGGCGATCGGCGGTCGGGGCGGACGTCTCTTGAGACTCAGCCATCGGCGTTGTGGGCGGCAATACCAGCAAGTCTTCGCGCACCCAGCCCACCAAATCATCCTGCTGAAAGGTGACCTGATACCAGGTATAGCCATCGGCATCGGTTTCGGTATGGCCGAGAGTGACGGATTCGCCGACAGTGCCGTAGCCAATGGCGTCGCTGGTTTGGGAGGGCTGCGATCGCACATTAATCTGAGCCGCCGGATCAGTCGCTGTCAGGCTCACGACGATGGGGTCTGGACGAGTATTCTTGGTCGCATTGGGCCGCCGCACCGTGCCGGCCCGTTGGGTAGAGTGGGGAATCCCGGTCTCATTCGGTGATGACGACGCAGTCGAGGCATTGGCCGTTCCTTGATTAATTGCCGCCGAAGCATCGCCTGGGTTGGCTGCTTCTGGCGTAGTCGGTGCAGATTTTTGCCGACAGTTACTCACGACCGCTAGCAACAACACCAATAAAACACTGCCGGTAATTAAGCGCGATCGCATGTTGCGTTACTCCCGTTGGTATCCTCACCCCGCAGACTCATCAACGACATCGCCGTGTGCGTACTCTTGGTTGATCGGTATCCAGCCCTGGGTTAGGGCTGATCAGTTTTCAAAATGTATCCCATCTCGTCAATTGTGAGAGGCGTCTCGGGAAAATCTTGACGGGTCAGTTGTCGCACCAAGGTCACGCTGGCAAAGGCATTGTCGATGTAAGGCACGCCATTGTTATCCAACGCGACCGGAATCACCCGTCCCTTGAGAAAGTTGCCCGTTTCGTCCAGGTCCACCTGCAAAATCATGGACAACCCCAGCGGGCCGGTGGTCGACAGGGTGCGATAGCCCAAAAAGTTGCCCAGCGAGTAAGCAATCAGTTTGCCTTGATACAGCTCAAGGGCACGAGGTACATGGGGACCATGGCCCAAAATTAGGTCGGCTCCGGCATCAATCATGGCGCGAGAAAATTGCACCATGTTGCCGCGATTTTCTGAGAAAAAATACTCAGTTTGGTTGCGCACCCGCATCGCATCGGTGCCCTCTGCCCCGGCATGGACCGAAATCACCACCATATCTGCCTCGGACTGCGCCTGTTGCACGAGCGCCGTCGCTGTCGCCAGATCATTCATATTGTTGTGGTCGGGCCAGTAGCTATAGCCGATAAACGCGACGGTGTAGCCGTTGGCGTCTACTTTCACAATGTCGCCTTTGCGCCCCACCGCCTGCATGCCCGACTGTTGAATGTTGGCGATCGTGTCTTCAAACCCCGCATCGCCAAAATCAAAAGAATGGTTGTTCGCCACGCTCAATACATCGAAGCCAGCGGACTTCAGCACGTCCGTCCAGTTGGGGGGAGTGCGAAAGGCAAAGGTCATGCCCTGTCTAATGTCTTTCGCTGCGTAGGGGTGGGCGGTCAAAGTACTTTCAAAGTTGCCAAAGACAATGTCGACCTCGCCCATAAACATCTTGACGCTGTTGAACAGATAGTTGGGGTCGTTGGGCAAGCGATAGTTGGGAAAGTCGGTGCCAGGAATCACGTCGCCCACGGCTTTGATCTGCACCGCAGCGGGAACGGTCACAGGGGCGGTCAGGGCTTGAGCAGCGGTACCCAACTCACTGGGGGGCGCGATCGGGGTAATTAAAGAATTGGGAGCAATGGGCAGGGCTGCGTTGGGCGGGGCGATCTCCTCCTCGGTGCTATCGGTCTCTGGGGGTGGAGTTGCCGATTCGGTGGGGGCGATCGCGGGTTCTAATGCTGGTGAGCGGTCTGAGATCGACGCCGACGGGTCGCGTTGTGCAAACACCCAGCTCAGCCCCGCAGCGGTGAGCGAGCCTAAGACAAAGCTCACTCCAGTCATCACGAGAATGCCTAAAAGCGCTTGCCGCTGCTGTTTGCGGCGACGATGGTGGATGGCTTGCTGTTGCCAGGTGGGAGCGGGGGGCGGGTCAGCCGGGGCCGCCTCGGGCCTCGTGGCCTGGGGTGGGGATGTTGCCAGCGGTGGCGGTGACTGGGGGGCCGGTGCGTCTGGCGCAGGGGTAGACGAGGCCGCTGTCGGCTCAGGGGCGACGGTGGCGGTCGCCGAAGAGAAGGTGGGCAATTCCAGCGATCGCGTGGTTGACGGACGCATCGGCTCCAGGAGCGCGTGATGAATCAGTCGGGCCGTTGGGCCATCCGGCTCGACTTCGTCCACCGGCTCTTCGGCAAATAGATAAACATCCCAATATTGGTTGGCTGAGAGCGATCGCAACGCCGTTTCTAACTGGGGTAGCAGACTCCCAATGACGCCGACATGGGTGGGATGCAGATAAATATGTAGCAGTGGCGGTTGTCCCTGCACTTGTAAAGGTGGCGTGAGCGCGAGGGCCGCGTTGAGATAGTCAGCAATGGCAGGACAGTCGGGCAACTCAGTGGTCTCAGGCCCCAAAGTGTAGGTCTCAAGCATTTCACTATCACAAGCTCACGGCATCTCGCCAACCCACAGCCGTTAGAGCGATCGCGCCACTGCTGGAATCATCTGGGGGTCGGCTAAATCAATCCCTGAGACGATAGCAAAAACTTGCCAAGTTGAACCAAATTAATGGCAATAAACGTGACTAAGAAAATCGAAACCACCACATTAAAGGCATTGCGCAAAAAGTTGACCATTGCTCTCATTGAATAAATTGATCCAGACAATCGGTGAACCATCGCCCCCACAGCGATTTCCCCGCAGGTTAACCGTGAGCGACAGCCATCTCGTTGACGCCCCCCATTGTGGAGGACAGGCATCTGGCAGGGCCGCAACTTCATACATTCCACAGCTTTCGTTAACATCCCATAACGACGTGCGGCCATATCCTCACCGAGTTCAGGTGAATCGCGGCGATCGCCCGCCCCACCTCCCGCATCAACCTTACGGTGTCTCCGTCCCGCCGATGGATGTGAACCGTCGCCAGAGCGCAGGCGGCGGCGTCAAAAATTCGTACACCCCGGCGGCACTGCCCGCCGCCGCCGTCAGCACAATGTCAAAGGAAACTGAGACCCGCACGTCGTCCGTGTGATTGAACGTGACGCCGTGGCGCTGCCGCGAGGGAAAAATCATCAGTCGCCCTTCCACCGGGGGATACAGCGCCTGATCTTGGTTGAAGGGCGTCCACTCGGCCACCACGTCGGTGTTTTCGCTACCCAGGCCCGGACTCAGTTCGTTTTGCCGCGCATCGTCGATAAACGCCAAACAGCCGGACTCGTCGCTGCCGGATAGGGGCACCGACACGTAATACACCGCGCTGATGTGTGCCGTATTGTGACAGTGCACGCCAACTTCTTGCTGATGACGCGACACCACAGGCCAAGCCCGCTGGATATACAGATCCACTTTGCTGAGATCAATGCCTAAGATTTGGAGATACTTCACCACATGAGCTTCGACCTGTCGCACGAGCCAGCTAAAGCGATCGTCTAGATGCACTTGATGAATGCCGTGCAAGTCCCCCGTCCAGGCCATTTCAGGAAAGTTGCGCCGCTCTTGTACGGACGCTTCCAACTCCAAAATGGCGGCGAGCAGGGCCGGATTCTGAGTGGTCGCATCCGGTAAGTCTTCGTAGTAAATCGCGAGGGGAAACCAACTATCAACCGGCATAACTCATCCTGAAACGGTCGCTTTTGGATTGTACGGGACGGCTTCATCCGTGGCGCGATCGCCAATGGGGGGATGGCAGTGGGGCAGTAATGCCTAATAATGTAACCAGTTGTAAAGTTGGACAATCATCATGTCACTCCCTAATCTCACGACGCTGGATGGAGCCCCTCTGCCTGCCGACGCCCTAGATGGCAAAGTGGTGCTGTTTGTGAACGTTGCCAGTAAGTGTGGCCTGACCCCTCAATACAACGGTCTGGTTGAGCTGGACAAGGCATATGGCGATCGCGGTCTCGTGGTGGTGGGCGTGCCCTGCAACCAGTTTGGTAAGCAAGAGCCCGGCAGCCCTGACGAAATCAAAGATTTCACCAAGACTAAGTACGATGTCGATTTCACCCTGCTAGAAAAGCAAGATGTGAACGGCCCGGATCGCAGCCCGCTGTATCAGTTCCTCGTGGGCGACGGTGAAGACATCGCCTGGAACTTTGGCAAGTTTGTTGTCGGTCGCGACGGCGAAGTCGTGGCTCGGTTTGAACCCCAAACTGCCCCCGATGATGCTGACCTCAAAGCCACCATTGAGAAAGCATTGGGCTAATCGTCACCACTGCTTTAATTGATGTAGTTTCACTACAAGGGAAACTATAAGCAAGGGGCTACTCATCTTGATTGAGTAGCCCCTGTCTTTAAAGCATTCTGAATCGAGAACTATGCCGCCTTTCCTGAGGTTATTTGAGTCCAAGTTGTTGCTTCAGCGCTGCGGGAATGTTTTCCGCTTTGGCAACCTCTTCAGCGTTCGGCCATTGGGTTAATTCGTCCCATTTAATATTAGTGAGGTTGGCATAACTGAGATTGGCATAGCTGAAGTTAGCATTTCGGAGAATTGCACTATGGAGGTCGGCACCGTTAAGGTTGGCACCACGGAAGTTCGCATCACTAAGATTGGCCTTAGTGAACTTGGTGCCGACGAGGTCGGAACTGCTGAGGTCACAATTAGTGAGGTCAGCATGGAATAGTCTTGCATTGCTGAGAATGGTGCCGACGAGGTCGGCATTACTCAGATCGGCGCTATGCAGGTTGGCATTGGAGAGGTCAGAGGATGTTTGAGAATTCATCCGAGGTATCAAATTAGGCTAAGCGTCGCACCATAATCCGAATCATAGCGAGGTAGATGAATGCCTCACTGGTTTCGGGTAAGACCTCATAATCTTTGCTCAAGCGGCGATAGCGGTTAAACCACCCAAAGGTGCGCTCCACCTTCCACCGTTTTTTTAGCAAGACAAATCCCTGGGCCGCTTCTGGCCTGAGGACGACCCAAATCACCCAGCGCAAGGTGTCAATCGCCCATTGGTAAAACGGGGCTCCATCGTAGCCGCCATCCACCCAGACGGTATGCACCCGACGCACTGTCGCCCCCATCTGTTTCACTTTCTGCAATACCCGCTTACCCCCTTCACGCTCGGGAACATCGGCAGCGGTCACCAAGACCCGCAAAACCAGACCCAAGGTGTCGATGGTCAGGTGCCGCTTGCGACCTTTGACCCTTTTCGCGCCGTCATAGCCCACCTCATCCGCAATCATCGTGGCAGTTTTGACACTTTGGCTATCAACAATTAACTCTGAAGGACTGTTTGAACGACCTTCCACCAGGCGGCTGAGAACATAGAGTTCGTCGTGGATGGCCAGCAGGGTGCCATCCTTTTTCCACCGCCGAAAATAGGTGTAAACCGTTTGCCAGGGGGGAAAGTCGCCGGGTAAGCCCCGCCAGGTACACCCTTCGCAGAGCACATAGAAGATCGCATTCAAAATCGCCCACAGACTGGTGGTGCGTGGTCGACCTCGGGGGGCCCCGTCTGAGGTGTCCAGGAAAAAGCGGGTGGACAAAAAGGCAAACTGTTCGGCGGTGAGGTCACTCGGATAGACTTTACTCATGCTCACTCAAGGGCTGATGGTTCGTATCTTCAGCTTATGGCGAGTGAGCTTTTTTACTGACTGAGCGATTTATCAAACATCCTCTCAGAACTTCTGAAGTTAGTATTGCTGAGTCTGGCATAAAGAAGCTTGGCATAGCTGAGGTCGGCATAGCTGAGGTCGGCACTGTGTAGGTTGGCACCGCGAAGATCAGCGCTGTTTAGATTGGCATTGCTGAATAGAGTATTAACGAGAGTAGCCTTATTGAGATGGGCTCCGCTCAGGTCGGCATAGCAGAAATCAGCACCACTGAGGTGGATTCCATTTAAGTCAGCCTTAGGCAGGTCTACCTCATAAAATGAAATATTGTCTTCGTGTAAGTCTTCTAGTGCTTTTCTACGGGCATAGCTAGTTTCAATTCCATTGGCGTTATCAATCACTTGCCAAGCTTCGTAATGTTTTTGTTTTTTGCGTTCAGGAATCTCTTTGAAGTACAGAACAGCTGCTGAAGCGATGGCAATTGACTCAGCACTATCGAAAATGACTTTTGCCGGATTTGCTTCTTTGTCCGTTTCGAGAAGGATGGCCAGGCTAGCCAGAATAATGACGACTTCTGTGATTAACCGCCATGTTGGAATGGATAGCAGTTGTTCTTCAACCCAGTTGAATGGTCTTCTCTTTTGCATCTTGGCTTAGTCAGGTTTTCCGTTACTTCACCCACGAAAGCTCAATTACAGAAAAGTTCTTACCGTTAAAGCCCCGGCTTCTTTAGAGAAGTCGGGGCTTTGAAATCCGTGACAACCGCTCAACCGCTCAGCAAGGCTTCGACAAACTCGTAGCTAGAGAAGGGACGCAAATCTTCGATACCTTCGCCCGCGCCGATAAAGCGGATGGGGAGTCCCAACTGCTGAACGACTGCTAACGCAACACCACCCCGCGCGGTGCCGTCTAGCTTAGTCAACACTACCCCGCTCAGATTGGCGACTTCGGCAAAGACTTTGGCCTGCTGCAAGCCGTTTTGGCCCAACGTCGCGTCCAACACCAGCAGCGACTCAACCTTCGCGTCCGCTGCTTTTTTGTCGATAATGCGCCGAATTTTCGACAGCTCGTCCATCAGGTTTTTCTTGTTCTGCAAGCGTCCTGCTGTGTCCACCAGCAGCAACTCACAATTACGAGATTGCGCTGCCGTAATGGCGTCGAAGACGACCGCCGCTGGATCGGTATTTTTGCCGGGGTTCGCAATCACTTCCACCTCGCTGCGGGCACCCCAGGCTTTCACCTGCTCTACTGCTGCCGCTCGGAAGGTGTCCGCCGCACCAATGATGCAGGAATAGCCGGACTTTTTCGCAATGTGGGCCAGTTTGCCGATGGTGGTGGTTTTGCCCGCACCGTTGACCCCCGTCATCAGCCAGATATTAAAGCTGTCTTTATCGGGCACAAATTCCAGATTGTGGGAGTCGCCCAGGGGTGCGTCGAGCATATCGCGCAGAATTTTTTTGAGGTAAGCGATCGCCTGTTCTGGCGGCAGCGCCTCTTCTCGCAGCTTGGCCTGCAGCGATTCGATGATAGTGTCCGTCGCTTCTACGCCCACATCCGCTTGCAGCAACAGCGCCTCAATTTCAAAGACGGCGTCCTCGTTCAGCGGGCCTTGACCGACGATCGCCTTGAGCTGGTTCACCAGGCCCCGACGGGTCTTATCGAGACCCTGGCGCAGCTTGTTCAGCCAGGTGATTTCCTCAATGGAAATGTCGGCGGCACTGCGCCCCTGCCCGGCCAACACTTCCGCCGACCAGAGAAACGCCTCATCAAAATTGATATCGGGCAGCACGGGTTCTGTTGCGGTGGGCGTGGTCGTAGCGGGTTCGGGCTCCGGCTCTGGCTCCGCGATCGCGGTTTCTTGCAAACGCTCTAGGCGGGCTTGCCGCTCGGCTGCCGACTGCATCCAGGCGGGCCCGGTGGGCGCAGCAGGCGACGATTCGATTGGGGACTCTTCTGGGGCGGGGCGATCGCCGCTGGCCTCCGCTGGAGCGTCTGCGGCTGCTTCTGTAGAGGGGGCGTCAGCGATCGCCGTCGCCGATTCCTCGCTCGATGACTCCGCCGGTTCGGGCGGTTCAATTTCTGTAGGCTCGGTTTCTGGAGCCACCTCGTCCCCTTCTGCGACGACTGCGGTAGGCGGTTCGGGGGTGTCTGGGGCTTCGACCGTGGCGGACTCAGCTGATTCCGACTCAGCGATGCTGTCTTCAGCCGCCGCTTCCTCTTCAGTGGCGGCTTCAGCGGTTTCAGCGGCGGTTGGTGCCGCGTCAGCTGTGGGCGTTTGCTGCTTTTGAATATTTTGGTAAGCCGCTTTGGCCCAGGCCAAATAATCATCAGAACTCGTCGTCTGGGCTGAAGCATCGTCCCCAGACTCGGTTGATGATTTTTCGGTCGTCGTTTCTTCCGCCTGGGGCTTGTCCGCCTCTTCTGCAGCGGATTTATCGAACGAACGGCTAAACCAGTTGAAGTTGGCCATGAAACACTAATTAAGCGGCGATAATTTACGGTTCGACAGAAAACTCGAGGTCGGCTTTTAATCTATACCAGCGGGGCATCGGAGTCAGCCTTGACGGGTGACGGCGGCGCTTCGATGGTCGAATCGGCTTCGGCGATCGCTTCCCCCGGTTTCAAAAAGCGGTTGACCCAGCGACGCAGCACACCATTAATAAAGCGATAGCCATCTTCATCGCTGTAGCGCTTGGCAATTTCAACCGCTTCATTAATCACCACGCGATCGGGCACCCCGAGATATTTCATTTCAACGACCGCGATCCGCAGAATGTCACGATCAATCTTCGGTAAGCGCTTCACATTCCAAGACACCATGGCCTCGTTCAGTTCAGCGTCCACTTCATCGCGATTTTTGCCCGTCACCAACATCAGCTCGATCGCATAACTGCGAATTTCCTTGCGATTCGACAGCTGAATCATTTCGGGAATTTGCAACGCACTCCCCACGCGATTAATGGCGGCTTGGGTCTTTTCTAACGCCTTTTGGACCAAAGCACGGGCCTCCTCTAAGCTGCTGGCCCGCGTTTCACTCGCCAAGAGCTGATCTTGCCCCTGCTGCACTTCTCCTGCTGCCACCTCTAGGGCATCTTGCACCTCGCCAGCTAGCGATCGCACGGCGGAGGTCACCAGCGCATCGAGATCTTGATTAGCGATGTCGCTGGGTTTCGTACTGTTCAGTTGGCTGCTCCCCAGCAGGGCTAATTCACGGGCAAAACGGCGAGGCTGCATACAAATACCGGAAATAATCGCTTTGTGATCTTAGCAGGGGAAATTGCTCCCCTCCACGCGAGCGATCGCCGCGAACCGACCAATCCTTAAATTCCTTTCGCGACATTCTCAGGTCACATTCAGATTCTTCCCCTACGTTGGCAATAGAGAAGCCTGTTGTCCGCTATTTATTTAGGAGAAAATCATGCACCCGATTTTTGTGCTGCCCTTGCTGTTAGCGGGTTTGACGATTGCTAGCTGCGGTGCCCCAACGACTAGTTCTGCTCCGGTAGAAGAGGCCGCAACCACGGAGGGGGCCGCGCCCACCGATGCCGCTCCCAGTGACGCTGAAGCGGCAGAAGCAACCCCCACAGAATCAGCAGAGACGGTAGAAACGGTGGCCGCCGCATCCCCAGAGTCAACCACCCTTGCGGCAGTGTATGTGCAAGATGCCGTCGCGATCGCCGGGGCCGATCCCGTCGCTTATTTCACCGAAGGCGCGTATGTGCCCGGCAGCACGGAATTCACTTATGAATGGAGTGGGGCCACCTGGCAGTTTGCGAGTGCCGAAAATCGCGATACGTTTGCTAGCAATCCCGCCCAATATGCGCCGCAATACGGTGGCTTTTGCGCTTGGGCCGTGAGCCAGGGCTACACCGCTGCGATTGATCCCACCGCATGGACCATTGTGGACGACAAACTGTATCTCAATTACGACGCCAATATTCAATCCCGTTGGGAGCGCGACATCCCCGGCAACATCGCCAAAGCTGATGCCAACTGGCCTGCTGTCGCTCAGTAATCGCAGATAGCAAAAGGACAGCCTGGGTGCGCAGAGTAGATGAGTAGTTGGGTGGCGGGGTGTTTGGGTGCTGAGGTCTGCTCTGATTCGCTCTGGAGCCGTCGTTCCCAGCCTGCTTCTTTTCTGGTTGGATGGCCATCCTGGCCGTCCCGTCTTAGCAGGGTGTTTGGGCGCTGAGGTCTGCTCTGATTCGCTCTGGAGCCGTCGATTCCCAGCCTGATTCTTTTCTGGTTGGATGGCCATCCTGGCCGTCCGTCTTAGCGCCATCTGGGCCGCCCGATGATATTTCGACTGTTCGGATTGCCTGAGCGCGATTGCAATGGCTGAAAACGAGGTGAAATCGGTCTTCTGCAAAGCATTCCAAGCTCAGCCTTGAGGTGAAGGGAGTCCGCGATCGCGGGCTTTTTTAAGGATCGCTAACAGACTCGTGGCGGGGAACGCGATCGCAAACGCCATGCGGTACGCTTGGTAAGCATTGATGCTCATCTTCGGCAGATATTGAAGGAAGGTAGCGTCAATGCTGTGAATGCAGCTCTATCTAGCATTCACCTATCCCAGCAGTCGCGATTACAACAGCTATCCTATGGCGCTCATCGTTCAAAAATTTGGGGGAACCTCAGTCGGCTCGGTCGAACGGATTCAGGCCGTGGCTCAACGAGTCAGCCAGACCGTCCGTGCGGGACATCAAGTGGCAGTGGTCGTGTCGGCGATGGGCAAAACCACCGACGGCCTGGTGAAGCTCGCCAATGAGATTTCCGATAGTCCCAGTCGGCGCGAAATGGACATGCTGCTGTCCACGGGGGAGCAGGTATCCATCGCCCTCCTCAGCATGGCGCTGCACAGCTTGGGCCAAGCAGCCATCTCCTTAACCGGGGCACAGGTGGGCATTGTGACCGAGGCCGACCACAGTCGCGCTCGCATTCTCAACATTCGCACCGAGCGCTTACAGCGTCATCTGGCCGATGGCAAAGTGGTGGTCGTCGCGGGCTTTCAGGGCATCAGTCACAACACCGATTTTGAAATCACAACGCTCGGACGTGGTGGCTCCGATACCTCCGCAGTAGCGCTGGCAGCCGCCCTCGGTGCCGATAAATGCGAAATTTATACCGACGTACCCGGCATTTTGACCACTGACCCCCGCTTGGTGCCAGCGGCGCAGCTCATGCCCAGCATCACCTGTGACGAAATGCTGGAACTCGCCAGCTTGGGTGCAAAAGTCCTACATCCCCGCGCCGTGGAAATCGCCCGCAACTACGGCGTGCCCCTGGTGGTGCGATCGAGTTGGACGGACGAACCCGGCACCCATGTCATCGCGCCAGCCCGCCAGCCGAAGTCTTTGGAAGATTTGGAACTGGCGCATCCCGTCGATGCGGTGGAATTTGATCTTGACCAGGCGAAAGTTGCGCTGTTGCGCATTCCCGATCGCCCCGGCGTCGCCGCCCAACTCTTTGGTGAAATCGCGGCGCAAAGTCTGAACGTCGATTTGATTATTCAGTCCATCCACGACGGCAACACCAACGACATTGCCTTCACCGTGATGCGCAAGAATCTGGCTAAGGCCGAAGCAGTAGCTGAAGCGATCGCTCCCGTCCTACGGGGCAATCCGGCCGACTCTACCGAAGCTGAAATTCTGGTCGATCAGCAGGTGGCCAAGGTGAGCATTGTGGGCGCGGGCATGATTGGTCGTCCCGGCGTTGCCGCCAAAATGTTCTCCACCTTGGCCGCTGCGGGCGTCAATATTCAGATGATTTCCACTTCGGAGGTCAAAGTGAGTTGCACGGTGAATCGCGACGAATGCGATCGCGCGATCGATGCCCTCTGCAAAGCGTTTCAAGTCACCTGCTCGCCGCTCACGGCTCCCCCTGAGCAACCCGTGCTAGAAGCCGCGCCCGAAGTGCGCGGCGCGGCCCTCGACATGCATCAAGCGCAGGTCGCCATTCGCCAGGTGCCCGATCAGCCCGGCATGGCGGCGCGCATTTTCGATTTATTGGCCGAGGCGGGCGTCAGTGTAGATATGATCATTCAGTCTCAACGCTGTCGTTTGGTGAATGGCCACACCACCCGTGACATTGCCTTTACGGTGGCGCAGGCTGAGGCGACGCAGGCCCGTGCCGTGGTCGAGAGTGCCGCCACGGAACTCGGCTGTGGACCGGTGGTGGTGAATGATGCGATCGCTAAAATCAGCGTCGTGGGGCTGGGAATGATCAATACCCCGGGTGTCGCCGCCCGCATGTTTGCCGCTCTCGCCCAGCGACAAATCAACATTCACATGATCGCCACCTCCGAGATCAAAATCAGCTGCCTGGTCGCCGAAGCCGACGGCGTAGAAGCCCTGAAAGCCGTTCACGACGCCTTTCATCTCGAAGGGGCCGAGAAGGTCGTAGTGCCCGCGTAGTGGCGACTGGCGGGAACGGGTTACAAAACCAGATTTTTTCTGCCAGCGCGATCGTGGAACTTTCGAATAGTGTGATATCGTAAATAACCGTGCTTGAGAAAGTCACGTATCTCCACGGGTCGCTAGCTCAGCGGTAGAGCACTCGGCTTTTAACCGATTGGTCCTGGGTTCGAATCCCAGGCGACCCATTTTTTACTTCAATCAGTAGCAGTCAAGGCCTGAGCTTGGTTGCTCATGAATCATTTTCTATTGATTTCCTAAAAAATCTTAATGCGCTTCGCTCCAGAGCCAGAATTTCGGGGATCTGACCAATCTTCCGTAACTCAGTTTGTTGAACTTCTCGGAGGCCGCATAAGCAACTCGCAATACCGCTCACAAAGGCGGTTAGAGGTCGATGGGAACTGCCCTAGTGTTTTATATAGACGTAAGCTTCTCATCACAAAACGTCATAAAGGCGAAGGTTCTGCCTTAGTATTGATAGGTAAGGACACCTATTGGTTCTGATTTACGATTGCCGTAGGCAAGAAAAAGACTAGGAGGATTTTTATGGCGCTCGTCCCTATGCGGTTAATGCTGGATCACGCAGCCGAAAACGGCTACGGTATCCCGGCTTACAACGTCAACAACCTGGAGCAAATCCTGGCCATCATGGAGGCTGCTGACGAAACCGATAGTCCCGTGATTTTGCAAGCTTCCCGTGGTGCACGGAAGTATGCCGGTGAAAACTTCCTGCGTCACTTGGTGCAGGCGGCCGTTGAAACGTATCCCCACATTCCTGTGGTCATGCACCAAGACCACGGCAACAGCCCCGCCACTTGCTACTCCGCTATCCGTAATGGCTTTACTAGCGTCATGATGGATGGTTCCTTGGAATCAGATGCTAAGACCCCTGCTAGCTTCGACTACAACGTCAGCGTGACTGCTGAAGTTGTGAAAGTGGCTCATGCTATCGGTGCCAGTGTTGAAGGTGAGCTCGGCTGCCTGGGTTCCCTCGAAACGGGCCAGGGTGAAGCAGAAGACGGACATGGTTTTGAAGGTACTCTCAGCCACGACCAACTGCTGACTGACCCTGACGAAGCGGTGCAGTTTGTGGAAGCAACTCAAGTAGATGCGCTAGCCGTTGCCATCGGTACTAGCCACGGTGCTTACAAGTTCACCCGTAAGCCCACTGGTGAAATCTTGGCGATCAGCCGCATCGAAGAGATTCACAAGCGCTTGCCCAACACCCACTTGGTGATGCACGGTTCCTCTTCTGTGCCTCAAGAGTGGTTGGACATGATCAACGAGTACGGTGGTCAAATTCCTGAGACCTACGGTGTGCCCGTTGAAGAAATCCAGAAAGGCATCAAGAGCGGTGTGCGCAAGGTCAACATTGACACTGACAACCGTTTGGCAATTACCGCTGCGATTCGTGAAGCGGCTGCTAAGGATCCTTCCAACTTCGATCCTCGCCACTTCATGAAGCCTGCCATCAAGTACATGAAGCAGGTCTGCCGCGATCGCTACGAAGCGTTTGGTACCGCAGGCAACGCAAGCAAGATCCAGCAAGTTGGCGTCGAAGTCTTCGCCGCTAAGTATGCTGCTGGCGAACTGGATGCCAAAGTCAAGAAAGCCGCTGCTGTGTAATTAGCATCAGCAGTAGCTTATTGCTACTAACCTTTAGGAGCCGTTAGTGATTGACAGCGGCTCCTTTTGTTGTGCGGTTTTTGGAAAAGTCCTGAATCTGCACTATGCCAGGACGATCACCAGCCCCAGGTGCCGGCACCGCCTTTGAACGGGCCGACAATGTCGCTCGTAATCCAGCCACCGTAAAAGTCGCCCGCCTGAGCTTGCACGAGCTCATCGTCGACGTAGCAAGCCTCCATCTGACTGGGATAGACGGCTACACAGTCGCTAATCGCGGCAAATCGTTCTGTCGGCTGTGGATAACGCCATACGGCATGACTGACGCGGCGATCGCCCACGACCAAATCAAAATACTGAGCCACCCCCTTCCATTCGCAAAAGGTAGCTCGCTGGACGGGCACCAAGAACTCTTGTCTTACATCATCCAAAGGAATGTAGTAAACCGGGGGATGACTGGTTTCTAAAATGCGCACCGTGCGCTGGGAGTCAGCAATGGTTCGTCCGTTGAATACCACTCGAATGCGTTTCTCAGAGCCTTCCACCCGAGGCGGACGGGGATAATCCCAAACCGACTCTTGGCCTGGCTGGGGCTCGATACGTTGCACCATTGATCGGCTTATCCTCAAATACGCTCTACTAAAAGTATTTTGACATGGGCACCGGGACTCTTGCCGGCTCCCCCAAGAGCCCATTAGGACTTACCTGAAAGTGGCGCTTGTCCGGTCACAATTCCCAGAAAATCCAACCCGTGCTCTGAATTCTTCAGGAAATTTTGTAAGGTTGGGGTGGCAACTCACAGAAGTAGCAAAGTAAACCGTGACCAACTTGAATTCCAACGAACCACAAATGGAGCCCTTAAGCCGTGTGCAGGTCTTGGTGGCCATGGGGGTCACAGCCCTCGTCCTGCTGATGGTCGCCCGCTTTTGGCTGCTATTTGATTCAGTGGTGATGCTGTCGGTGGCATTTGATGCTGAAGTGTTGCTCTTAGGACTCAGTATCGGCTTGGGCATTACTGGCGCCAGTGCGATCGCCTACGAAGTGTGGCCGGGCTATCGTGATAGCGCAAATATGTATCTCAAGTTGGTGTTAGAGCCACTCACCTGGAGTGATTTGATCTGGATGGGACTCTTGCCAGGCCTCAGTGAAGAATTACTGTTTCGGGGGGTCATGCTACCCGCGATCGGGCTCAACGTTTATGGAGTCATTTTTTCTAGTCTGTGCTTTGGCGTGTTACATCTTAGCGGTCTACAACAGTGGCCTTACGTCGTTTGGGCCACGGTGATTGGTCTAGTACTGGCGATGAGTGCGTTGTGGTCAGGTAACTTACTCGTACCCATTCTGGCGCACACCACGACTAATCTTGTCGCCAGCCTGTTTTGGAAAGTTAAGTACGACAACCTTTGAGTGCAGCACTAGGGACTACTCACGGTCTTGCAATAAGCTGACTTATATTGGCACAAACCGCGAAAAGATACCCATGGCTAAAGTTCTTTTTTATACGCGAAATTTGACCACACCTTTTCTTTGGAGAGGCTGATCAGCGTAGCTGGTAATTACGGTCATACCTCTCAATCTTTGAGGAAGTGCGTCGAAAAATGCTGTGGCAATCTTGGAAATCCCTGAGACGCCTGGACTTCACGATAAGTAGGAATACTGAAGTCCTGAAGCGATCGCTGCTGCTATTGCTTAATAACTCCTACCAAAAAGCTAACCCTCAACAAGAAGTCATCACACACTAGGCAATGTGTATGAAGTTACAGAGAAATCAGTCGTATTTACACATAGGTCGCAAAATCAGGAAATATACTGTGAACATGTCCAATCTCAGTAGAAACCGAGCTATGTTCTCCTCATTCACTAAATCCGCGATGACCGTTGGTGCCGCTGCTGGCACTCTATTGATGGCCGCTGGTAGCGCCAGCGCCTTTTCGTTTACAACTAATTTTGTCGGTACTCCTCCCACCGGAAACATATTCCTGGAGTCGATCACCACTCAGAACGGCACGAATATCTCTGACTTCTCTGCTGTTACTGGGGCAAGTCTCACGAATAAGCCTTACAGTGGCGGTAATACGGGGGCTGCAAGCTCAGATCGAGGCGACAATGCTGACGGTATTGCAGTAGAAGACCCTAGCGACGCAAACATTGTCTCCTCGTTAGGTAGAGACGCCAATGGTAAGTTAAACCTCAATAACATCGTTGACACTGAAGATAACGGCTATTTCACCCTCGAGCTTGAGTTTGAAAAGGCGTTTAATACCCTGCTGTTATGGGAGCGGGGAATGAATAGTCGGATTCAAGTGGTCGCTGGAGGTATCGACCAAGTATTTGACAGCTCGACTTTTGATTACGCAGGCTTCAATATCGATACGACTGAAATCAGCACCAAGAATGATGTAGGCCAAAAAGTCGGCAGCCGTGGCATTAAGCTCGGTGAAAGTGTGACCAAAGTTACTCTCATTTCTAAGAGCAGCTTCCAAGGGCCGGACTTTAAGGTGGCTGGTGTAACTGTGCCTGAACCGACGGCTGTTTTGGGCTTGACTGCAGTTGCTGGGGCGTTTGTTGCTAGCCGTCGCCGCAAGGGTGAGCCCACCGCATAAGCCGCTTATAAAATGGGTCAGCTTTTACAGTTGACCCAAAATGGTCAACTTACTGTTCGTGACAGGAAGCACCAGAAATCATAGCCCCTGCCTTGATTGAAATATCAAGGCAGGGGCTATTTTTGACGGCAGCAATACGGATGCAACGGCGCAAGGATTCAACTGTCGCTAGGAGTGGTCAGAACGATGCCTTTGAGCGTTAGCGCGATCGCTTCTCTTCTGGCGCTTACGCTGTTCGGTACGGGCCATCGCCTTGTCGACAGGAAAGCCAGCGATCGGAATAACTTGATGCTGCCGTTCTTTTTCTAGTTGCTTGAGTTCGGTGTAGTCAACCCAGTGAATACAATCTACTGGGCAAGTGTCGATCGCTTCCTGAATGACCTCTTCAGGATCACCATCTTGGCGAATGGCCCGCGCCCGACCATAATCTGGCTCGATATAAAAGGTATCGCGCGCGACGTGGGCACAGTGACAACAGCCAATGCACGTCAATTCGTCTACGTAGACGCCTTTTTGGCGTAAAGCCCCCCCAAGCTCCGGTTCAAACCCAGTACGATCAGCAGCGCCTCTGAGGTCGCCGCCTAACTCTGGTTCTAAACCGCTTGGAGAGGCTACAAAATCTTCGCCTGTTTCTGTAAAGGCGTCGTCAAAAGATGGGGGCATCAGCTTTCCCCGATGAACAACTAAGCCCAGCGTTGAACCACTAGACGAATGGCACCGTCGTCGGTGGTCTTTTGCTCGGCTACTTGAAAGCCTTCATGCTTGGTTGCTTCGAGCACTGTGTGGAAGGCGTAGCGTTGAGTAATTTGGTTGACAAAGCCATCAACTGAAAGGGGCTGCTGCCAATACTGCAGATCAGCAACCAATTCGTAATCTTTGGTTTCAGGATTTAAGCGGAAACCAATGTCAAACCCATTAGGTTGCTCAATCACAACCTCAGCGGTTTCAGCAGCGCCTTGATATCCCCGAACAGGAGAGGGGCCTGACTTCCAGTCAATGCCCAGGTCGGTCAAAGCCGATTGCAAGGAAGAGAGGTTGCGGATTTTAGTCCGAATCTGGCTAAAGTGTGACATGTTATCCGTGCGTTAACGAACGTTGAACTAGCCCCAGTCGCTATAAGTTGCTCGGTTTTGGGTATCGACTGTAGACGTTTGATGGGCTGATTGGGCATAAAAGTCAGACGTTTGCTCACGGCTAACGACATTACCCAACTGCTCCTCAATCTTGCGAGTCACGTCCTCACAAGAGCGACCGACGATACCTGTCACCATCTCCTTGACGCGACCGTCGGGATAGATGATGAATTCCAAGGTTTCCATACAGCGTTTCAGGTAGTGAAAAATTAATTCAGTCCATTGAGACTGAGCATTCCGGCAAAAGTTGTAAAACAACTTTATCCTACTAAGCATTTCTGAAGGACAGTCAGCCATCGCATAGCAAATGTTAATGCAAATTATTGACGGCGAGAGTATTCACTTCAAATTACCGTTCAGTGTTACGTAATTGGTTGGTCAGCGTCAACCTATCGTGAGGATGACTGACCGCAAAATTAGGGGTTTGAGGGGATCGCGATCGCCAAAACTTTGCAGATCTTTACGAGCTGCAACATCCTGCTGTGATGGAGTTTGACGGTTGGGAAATTGGCGCAATGACTGCGGCGCGATCGCCCGATAATGAGGGACTGTGAAGTAAACGGAATAACGCCATGAATTCTCAAACAATCGCGTCACAATCTCCGATCGCAGTGGGCGTGCTCGGGTTTGGTGGGCTGGGTCAAGCCGCGACGCGAGTGCTCATGCCCAAGACGGAAATGCAATTGGTCGCAGCGGCGGATAAGCAAGGCTATGTATACGATGCCCGGGGTTTAGAGCCGCAAACCTGCATTGAGGCGTATCGCGATCGCGGCTCGGTGGGCTATGTCGAGTCGGGTGGCGTGCTGAGTCAGCAAAGCATTGCAGATCTGATCCAAGCAGCCCCGAATGTACAAGGTTATTTTCTGGCGTTGCCGAACCTGCCCAACACCTTCATGGCTTCGGTGGTGCAACAATTTATCGCGTCGGGTTGGCGGGGAGTGTTGGTGGATGCGTTGAAGCGCACCAGCGCGATGGAGCAAATTTACGCCTTACGAGACGAGCTGCAAGCGGCTGGCATCACCTATATGACGGGGTGTGGGGCGACTCCTGGTTTGTTGACCGCCGCGGCGACAGTCGCGGCCCAAAGCTACACCGAGATTCACAGCGTCAAGATTACCTTTGGCGTCGGTATTGCTAACTGGGAAGCCTATCGAGCTACCATTCGCGAAGACATTGCCCACATGCCGGAGTACGATGTTGACTCGGCTCGGGCCATGAGCGATGAAGAAGTTGCGGCCCTGCTCGATCGCACTGACGGCATTCTCCAGTTGGAAAATATGGAACATGCCGATGACTTGATGCTGGAACTGGCGGGGATCTGCGATCGCGATCAGGTTACCGTGGGCGGCATCGTGGATACGCGGAATTCCAAAAAGCCTCTCAGCACCAACGTCCAGGTCACGGGACGCACCTTTGAGGGCAAGATTTCGACCCACACCTTTACCTTGGGAGACGAAACCAGCATGGCGGCGAACGTCTGTGGACCCGCGTTTGGCTATCTTAAGGCGGGGATTACCTTGCACCAGCGCGGGCAGCATGGACTCTACACGGCAGCAGAAGTGATGCCCCAATTTGTCCGCTAATCGCGGGTCGGCATTAATCTCGGTCGCCCATACCCGTCCATCGGACAGTAGAGAGGATGGCGGATCTACAGTTACAGTTTGTCTGTAGAGTCCGTCAGCCTTGAGAACTATCACCACTATGGCCGAGTCAGCCTCCAAAGTTTCCATTTATGCCGCGCTCGCGGCCAATCTCGCGATCGCGATCGCCAAATTTGTCGGCGCCAGCATTAGCGGCAGTTCTGCCATGTTGTCTGAGGGCATTCACTCGGTCGTTGACTCGGTGAATGAAGTGTTGCTGTTGTACGGCCTGAAACAAAGCGAAAAAGGCCCCGACGAGCTGCATCCCCTGGGCCACGGCCAGGAGCTCTACTTTTGGTCGCTGGTGGTTGCCGTGTTGATTTTTTCGCTGGGGGGCGGCTTCTCCATCTACGAGGGGGTGAAGAGTTTTCAAGATCCCGAACCGTCTGCCAATGCCCTAGTGAGTTACGTCGTCCTCGGCACAGCGGCTATTTTTGAAGGAGCCGCCCTGACTGTCTCCATTCGTGAGTTCAACCAGCAAGATCCGCACCGCCAGGATAATCTCTGGGCGGCGATGAAGCGCAGCAAAGACCCCAGCAGTTTCATTGTGATTTTTGAAGACGCGGCGGCGCTCCTGGGTTTAGGCGTGGCCTTTGCGGGGGTGTACCTGAGCCAGTTGACCCAAAACGAACTGTATGACGGCATTGCTTCCATCATCATCGGCATTATTTTGACTCTGGTGGCCATGGTGCTGGTTTCGGAGACCAAAGGCTTGTTGATTGGCGAAAGTGCCCTGCCAGAGACTCAGGACAGCATCAAAGCCATTATCCAAGCCGACCCAGCCGTGACGAGTTTAGGGCAGCTCATTACCCTGCATATGGGACCCAAAGATGTGATGCTGGCGCTGAATATTGAATTTGCCGATGACCTCTCGGCAGACGATATTGAGGCGGCTGTGCGGCGCATTGAGCAAGACATTCGTGATAATCACGAAGAAGTCAAGCGAATTTTTATCGAAGCGGCCTCAGCCACCCAAGCCACCGGGGCGAGTGGCGAATCGTCAACTATGGCCACACCTTCCATGGCGGATACGCCGGACTAGCCCACCGCTGACAGCGTCACGACCCAAAAGCCAACGAGGAAGCCTGCAATCGTGGAATAGGTGACGGTGCCGCCGCCCATTTCGTAAGCTTCGGGCATCATGGTGCTAGAGAGCATGGCTAAGATAGCCCCTCCAGCCAGCGCTTGGGCCGTACCCAACACCCAGTCATTGGCAACGGTACTCAAAAAGTTGCCCAACATGGCGGTAAGGCCGCTTAGCATCACGGCTCCCCCCCATAGGGTCAGAATGCGGCGGGCTTTGGTCCCTGCTTGTTGCATCCCGACGGAGCTAGAGAGAGCTTCGGGAATATTGGAGATGAAGACGGCCATCAGAAAGGAACTGCTGAGGTGTCCGCTGCCCACGTTGAAGCCGATGACCAGGGCTTCCGGAATGTTGTCCATCAGGGTGCCGACGAGGATGGCGAGGGGCGCGGAGCTTTTGGCTAACTGCTGAATCTGTTGCTCTGATAGGGGAAAGTCGACTTCGACGCTGTCGAGCACTTGCTGACGCCACTGCCCGTCGGATTTTTCGCGGGCTTTGGCGGTGGACTGGGTGGTCTCTCGCAGACGGCGGGCCAAAATGCGACTGAGACCGCTGGCCAAGTGGGGCGATCGCGTCAGCATGCCGTCGAAGTCTGATTTGTCGAGTTCGTACAGCTTCATCGGGGTGCGGGCGATGACGCTGGCCGATCGCTCTTCGCCTGTGAGTAGGGCCATTTCGCCAAACATTTCCCCGGCCCCGAGTTGCGCCATCAACTGCGGCCCTTTGTAAATGTCGGCTTCGCCCGACAAAATGATGAACATGGCATCGCCGGGGGTGCCTTCTTCGCACAGGGTGGTGCCGGGTTCTACCGTCAACGGCTTCAGCAGGGGAATGATGGCCTGCACTTCAGAGGGGGAAAGATTGTGGAGCATCTCGACGTGGGCGATTTCGTCGAGCACTTCGGAGGTTTCTTCTTGGCGGTGGTGGTAGAAAAACCGCCGGGACGAGGACGGGTGCCGGATAAAGCCGCCGCGATCGTCGATGTAGTTGATGATGAGGGTAAAGAAGGTGCCGCCTAAAACGAATCCCACCAACAGGGGCAGGAACCCCGCATTCTCGAACACGGGTTGGGTAATGTCGAAGGCGATCGCCGCCAATAGAGTACCGCTGCCGAAGGCCATAATCGCCGCTGTGATTACTCGGCCTGGCTTCCAGCAGATACCCAACACTGCCCCAATTAAGAGGCTAGAGGCACCTAAAAGTCCCTGAAATAATGCTTCTAAGGGCATAGTCGCAACAGCTCACAAGCATACGATAAACCCGCAGGCAGTGATTTAGACATTCTTTTCAATGAATTTATGGAGTATTTTCCAGATTCTGGGTCGCCAGCGGTAAAGCGGCTTCGCGCCATCCTCGCAGATCGCCGGCCAACGGCTGAACTTGAGTAAACCCAGCCTGCTCTAACAGATTTTGGGCAATGCTGGCGCGGACGCCGACCTCGCAATACACCACAATCTCACTGTCGCGAAATGCGGACAGGGTCGTTAAATGCTCCGGGATCGTTTGATAGGGGAGGTTGCGCGCGCCGGGAATGTGACCGGCGGCATATTCGGCGGGCGATCGCACATCTAACACGAGGGGCGCGGTCTCTGTCTCTAACCGTTGGTGCAGGGCGATCGCCGAGATCGGCTGTGAGGCCGCCCCGTGCACCTGAGTCACGGCCAATATTGTCAGCAAGGCCAGCGCGGCTAGAATCACGCCTATGGGCCAGCGCGGTCGCCCATCACGGGGCGGTTGGGCAGACATCGGAAAAGACTTCATGCTGGGGATCAGTCAACTTGTATACTGAGTCTCAGCTTAGACCGTCTAGATGAGGGTAGTCTGAGTACACAGGATCGGCATTCTTCAAACTGGATCGGTTACACGGTCCACGTTCGCTGTGGGGTCGAGGTATCGTCTGTCTGGTTGAAGAATGGCTTGCGAGTGATGTTGTCGTTGCTTAGAACATAAACCTTAAAAGATATGGCTTCTTCTCCGCGTCAACCTCCCAAACCGCGAGGTTGGCGGCGTTTTCGTTACCAAGCTGCTCAGGGGAAGGGACGTTTTCCCTGGGGCTGGCTAGCGGTGGTGCTACTGTTGCACCTGTCGATTGGGCTGCTATTGATGGCATTTCCTGCGCCGGTCTGGATTTGGTATCTCGCGGTGGGTGGGGTGGTGTTGCAGGCGATCGCGCTGGCTGGCCCTAAAGCGCTGGGGCGGTTTCGGTGGTGGTCGGCCAATGCGCTGGCGTTAGTCGCCATTTTAGGGGCGGGGCTGGTGGCCGTGGCCTTGGGCGTCTCAATGGGATTTGTCGGCACGGCCAACCTGGAGGATGTAGACGTCCAAAGTACCGCCTTTGAAGTGCTGCGGGTGGGTTTTCTCGCGATTTTGGTACCGGCCATGAGTGGCATTATCGCGGCGGAGACGGGCGATCGCTTATTGCCATTTTCTAACCGATGGCGAACGAGTCTGCTGTTGGCGGTGATCTGTTTGGCAGGTTTAGGACTGGGCGCGGCGATCGGTCTGCTCGTGGTGGAGTAGCCGATAACGAATTGGCCCTTTGGCCGTTTGTGGATCGACCACCTGACCTTTTTGAGTCACGGCGATCGCCCCCGCTTGCGCTAAGGCCATCCCCACTGTGCGGACTTGCGGCATGAGCGATCGCCAATCATCGGCGCTGAGCGCCCGGGCAACTTCGGAAGGGCAGATCGTTTTCTCGGGCCCGCGATCGCGCACCAGTTGCATGAGACAATCCTGAATTTGCTGTTCAGACAGCGCCATCGGAGCTCCTCGGTTGCGATTTCAAATGCTGCACTTGCCCCCTCAATCCCCCAAACCTGGGGGATTGAGGGGGCTGAATCGATGGCAAGTCATTGCAGATAACAGAGAATGACTCTAAAAATAGACCTTGCCAGGGACCGGGTGCCTTGATGATGATTGAAGTTTGGCGGCTGAGTCGAATAGGCACCCGGTCCCTAACACCGCAGAGAGCGCCCCTTTTGATTGCGGGGGGTGTCGCGATAGCGTCATGGACGATGGGGATAAGTGGCTGTTCGCCTGATGCTGTGATCAGCTTTCGAGGCGGCAAATACCCCGATCATTCCATATTGGGGAGAGCGTCGCTTTCTGGTGATGAGGGCGCAGGCTCAATTTGGGGCAAGCGAGAAGGCATGACACAGCGCAGAACCCCTTCTTGGGGGCCGGTGTCGGCGTCTGGGTTCGATCCCATAGCGCGGTAGCTAACCACCGGCACATAGCCGGGATAACAGCGCACCAGTACCTCATCGTCGGCGCGAGTCATATACAACACCGCAATTGGCTCGCTGTTGAGGATTTCGGTGACCAGGCGCGGTGGCGCTGGGGCGGTGGCGACGACGACCTCATCAACGGCGGACTGGGGGACTGGCACCATTGCCGCGCGGCTATGCCATCCCCAGAGGAGGGTGACCAAAGCCGCTATACACCCCAGCCCGATCGCGATCGGCCGCATCAGATTTTTGCTCATCGGTTTTCTCCATCGATCAGCCTTACTGTATCCCGACTAGCTCGAGCTGCCGGGATTGATCAAAATGCTTTAAGCCGGGCCATGAGTCTGCTCTGGGACATGGTGCTACCGGGCTAAGCGATCGCGTGGTGCTCGTGCCAGTGGCGGGCAATATCGACCCGACGACAAATCCACACCTGCTCATGACTCTGCACATAGTCGAGAAAGCGAGCCAGGGCAGCGGCGCGTCCCGGCCGCCCCGAGAGACGACAGTGCAGGCCCACGCTCATCATTTTGGGGGCGGTTTCACCTTCGGCGTAGAGCAGGTCAAAGGCGTCTTTGAGATAGGTGAAAAACTGCTCGCCCGAGTTGAACCCCTGGGCGGTGGCAAAGCGCATATCGTTGTTGTCCAGCGTGTAGGGAATGACCAGGTGGGGGCGATCGCTGCCCCCGACCCAGTACGGCAAATCATCGGCGTAGCTGTCGGCGTCATAGAGAAAGCCGCCTTCTTCCATCACCAATCGGCGAGTATTGGGACTCATACGGCCCTGATAAAAGCCCAAAGGCCGACTGCCAATCACCTGAGTTTGAATCTCAATCGCTTTGCGAATGTGTTCCCGCTCGGTGTCGGCGCTGACGTATTGATAATCGATCCACCGATAGCCATGGCTGGCCACTTCCCAGCTGGCCTCGATCATTGCCTTGCCCGCGTCGGGATTGCGCTCCAGGGCCATCGCCACGGCATACACGGTGACGGGCAGTTGCCGCTGGGTAAAGAGGCGATGTAGCCGCCAAAAGCCCGCCCGACTGCCGTACTCATACATTGATTCCATATTGATGTGGCGTACGCCCAGCAGCGGTTGCGCCCCAATAATTTCCGACAAAAAGGCTTCGGAAGCCGCATCCCCGTGCAAAATACAGTTTTCGCCCCCTTCCTCATAATTGATGACAAACTGAAGGGCAAGCCGCGCGTCGTTGGGCCAGTGGGGATGGGGCGGCGTTTGGCCGTAGCCGATGAGATCACGGGGGTAGGCAGCAGTCATGGGGCGCTTATCCTTTGAGCGTTTTTCAAAACTGTAGTGCGGAATGAGCGAACAGCGTATGTCAAATTACACCATCAAACCGATGACCCGCGCCGATTTGGCGGTGGCTATTGATTGGGCCGCGGCCGAAGGCTGGAATCCGGGACTGCAGGATGCGGACTGCTTTTATGCAGCCGATGCCAGCGGTTTTCTTATGGGATGGCTGGAGGAGGAACCGATCGCGGCCATCTCAGTGGTGAAATATGGCTCGACGTTTGGGTTTCTAGGCTTTTACATTGTGCGACCGGAGTTTCGAGGGCGAGGCTACGGCTGGCAGCTCTGGCAAGCGGGCTTGGCGACTCTGGAAGGGCGCACCGTGGGACTCGATGGTGTTGTGGATCAACAAAGCAACTATCTCAAATCGGGATTTCAACTGGCCTATCGCAACATTCGCTATGAAGGGCAGAGGGGGACGGCGATCGCCCCTGCCGATCCGGCGGTAGTCTCGATCGCTTCCCTCGATTTCGCTCAGGTGCTGGCCTACGATCGCCCTTTTTTCCCCGACGATCGCACGGCTTTTTTGCAGGGTTGGCTCGCTCAACCGGACAGCACCGCTGTCGCATACGTTCAAGACCAAGCCATCTTGGGCTACGGGATGCTGCGACCCTGTCGGCAAGGCTACAAAATTGGCCCGCTGTTTGCCGATACGCCTGCGATCGCCGATACCCTCTTTCAACACTTCATCGCTCACGTACCTGCGGGACAGCCCTTTTACCTGGATGTGCCGGAAGTGAATGAGGCGGCGGTGGCGCTAGCCCAACGCTACGGATTGACCAGCATGTTTGAAACGGCGCGGATGTATTTGCCGGAGCCTCCCCAATTGCCAACTGAGCGCATCTTTGGCGTCACCACCTTTGAACTGGGTTGAGGGCGCGATCGCTCCCCTCAAGCGGTGGGCACGGGCACTGGACCACCGTCAGCTTCTTGTGGTACGACCCACTGATTGGCTGTAGTGGCAGGATCGGTCACCGGCAGGGGTTTGCGGGCGGTGCTGAGCTGATTCAGCATAAACACATTTTGGGTGCGGACGGTGGTAAACCCGGCGTAGCCTAACCAAGCATCCAAATTGCCCTGCCGATACTCACGAATGAACGGCTCCTCAAAAATGTTGCTCAGCCAATCTAATTGGCGCAGAGTTGCTTGATTGCCATCGAGCACCAGCATTTGCCCACCCGGACGCAGCAGTCGAAAACTCTCTCGCAAAACTGCCTTGGCAACGGTCGGGGGCGTTTCGTGAAACAGCAGGGTGGCGCACACCGCATCAAATGACGTGGCATCGAGGCCCGTCTGCATCGCGTCGCCGTGCCGAAACGTAATGTCGAGTCCTGCCGCTTGGGCTTTGCGCTGGGCCATGATCAGCATCTGGGGCGACAGATCCAGCCCCACGACTTTGGCTTGAGGAAAGCGCCGTTTAAGCATCAGCGTCGTCGTCCCGGTACCGCAACCCAGATCCAAAATGCGGCGGGGACTTCCTTGGATGGCATGTACCAAGCTTTCGCGGACCCAAGTCTCGCTCGGGGGCAGCACATATTGGGTGATGGGGTCGTAGGTAATGGCGGCGTCGATATTGAGGTAGCCGTTTTTGACCCCGTGAAACTGGCTGGTTTGGTAATAGTCGGGATAGGTGACCTGAGGATGCGCGATCGCGGCCATTTCCGCCTCCCAGTCAATGCTGTTCCGCAACCGCAGCAGTGCCTCTTTGTCGATCAACGACCCAAAGAGGGGGGCCAGAAATTGTTCAAAGAGGCTTTGGCTTTGAGTTTCCATCGTTTGTCTAGGTTGAGTAAGCGACCGGGCCGGGGCGACGCTGGGGCAGCAGCAAATCGCCCCCTTAATTTAACGGTTGAGCAAACATTTAGTCAGAGCAACCGGGAGCGCGATCGCCCAATCAACCTACTTCAGCACCTGCCGAAAGCTGGGGAGCTGGCTCGCGGTGTCCCACCAGGTTTTGAGCTGGGGCGTCTCGCTGATGACGGCCTCCCAATCGGGGGTATTGGAAAGGTAGAACACGACGGGCAAGAGATACAAATCCGCCAGGGTGACGGTGTCGCCCAGCAGATACGGCGAGCAGGTGGCGATCGCTTCAATCGCTTTCAACGCGGTTTGCACTTTGGGGATGGCGGCTTCGACGGCGGCGGTATCCGTTTCGCCGCCTTGGCTGGGCACGATCAACCGTTGAATGGTAATGGTGCTGATGGCAGGACCATACAAATAGCTATCGACGATCGCCATGATTTGCCGCATGCGGGCTTGGGTCATCAGGTCGTCGGGGGTAAAGCCACCGTTGTTGACCGCAGCGTCGAGGTACTCAGCGATCGCGCAGGTTTCATACAAATATTGACCATCAACTTCCAGCGTCGGCACTTTGCCAAAGGGATGTTTTGCCAAATATTCGGGGGCATTTTGCTCGCCGCTCAAAATGTCGACGGGCTTGAGTTCGTAAGGGGTATTGGTTTCCTCCAAAATCATGCGCGTTGTCCGCACGTAGGTGCTGAGGGCGGGGCCGTGAACGGTAATTTGTGGCATAGGGTCTAAGGGAAATGTTTACATGTCATCGGTTGACACTTCAAGTTAGATCGAAACCCGCTTCCCTAGCTGACGAAATGCTGAGAAACCCCGACAAATTCCATGAGTCCCCCATGCAGCCGATGACTGGCAAACTGCCCCCCACCCTTGATATAGCGTTGTGCAGATAGCTCTGTTTATCTCTTTGACAGAAAAACAGGGGCTTGTCGGGCAGGCATATGGCCTGCTCCGGGACAGCCGAGACGGCTGTCCACACTTAGATTAAATGCGCATTCTGTAAAAGCTTGGGCTCTCGGCACCTGACTGCGGATTGCTATACCGATACTGGCCCCGCTGCCTCCCTAGCCCGCTAGCTCTCTCAGCCAATTCGTAGCGTGCTTGTAGAGAACGGCCATTAGCCTGCGGGTTGCTTGAGCTGGGGCAACACTTTGAGGAACAGGACCCCACAGGGCAAAAAGAACAGCCCCATGATCAGCGGCGCATAGGTGCCAACATTCGGGCCGCGTTTGAGCACGGCTTCGGTGGGGCTCTGCGGATCGTAGTAGACGGTGATGGCGCTGCCGAGGGGATACGCTTCGAGGCCCGCCTGCTCCGCTTCGCGAGCGGTGTCGTACGGTCGACTCGCGGTGGAGCCTTCGCCCAGGGAGTAGCGATCGCCCGTATAGGCAATCGCATTCACCTCATACCCATAGGTCACCTCATACACGTAGGTGCGGCGGCTGCCATTGTATTCAGAGCGATATAGCGGGGCGGTAATCGCCTGGACGGTGCCAGAGGCGCTGGGCCAGCCGTAACTGGCGAAGGCGGTTTTGAGAAAGAAGACGCCAAAGATGCTGAGGGCAGCACCAATGAGGATGAGGAATCCGGCAAAGCCCGCAACGATGCGGTATTGGCCGGGGGTGACAGGGTTTGGGGTGGTCATGGCAGTTTGCTCAACCAGGACAGGAATGCCGCCTTATTTTATCCAGCTCGTCCCAGAACCGCACTTAATCTGCAGACCACAATCCAAAATTCGCCGCTACTCTGAGAGAAAATCGTCCCTCCCACTCCCTTCGCGTTCGCACCGGGCGAAAAAGATGATTGGTCTAAGATTGGGAATATCCTTGGTTGTTCTAACGCTTGACTATGCAAATTAGGGTTGATATTCCAGATGATTTGGCATTGCGGCTGCATTCGTTACAAGACAAGCTGCCAGAAATTCTAGAACTGGGCTTGCGGGAATGGACGGCCCAAGGGCAGTCTGGTTTTTCTGGATTGGCAGAGGTGTTAGAGGTGTTAGCCAGTTTGCCGTCTGCTGAGGAAATTTTGGCCTTGCAACCATCAGCCGCACTACAGCAGCAAGTGACCCAGTTATTGGAAAAAAATCAGACGGTTGGGTTAACACCGGCAGAAGAGCGTTGGTGGCAGCAGTACTGAGTATGTCGAGCATTTGGTGAGAATGGCTAAGGCTAAGGCTTTGCTCAATTTGCAAGCGTCTTAAGCATGAGCAAGACTTACATCTCGGTAGCGCTGCGGCAACTCGTTCGCGATCGCGCCCAAAATACCTGTGAATATTACCTAATGCCGGAAATCGCCGTGTTGGTGCCCCATGAGGTTGATCATGTGATTAATGAGTGCGATTGCACATCGCCGTAGCGCCGTAGGCTGGGTGAGTCAGGGAAACCCAGTAGCCCTAATCAAGCAGGAATATGGGTGAGAATTTGGTCCCCCCAGGCAAAGAAGGCACTTTCGGGTAAGTTCAGTTGAATTTGGATTATGGGTAGCATCGAAAACAAGAGTCGTTGTTAATCGCAATGGTAACCGGGCTGCGCGGATACTTCCTGCCGAGTCACCCATAGATTCAACATTTGAGATACTGGGATTAAGGTCAACAGCTAAACCTACCAGGAGGGCAAGAATGAGGTTTACCCGCATTACCGTCAACCCTGACCAAATGAGCGGAGTTCCTTGCATCAGAGGCTTACGCATTCCTGTCGCTACCGTTGTCGGGATGTTTGCCGAAGCCATGCAGCCAGACGATATCTTGGCGGCTTACCCCGACCTGGAGCCTCAAGACCTTTATGAGGCGCTACGCTACGCCGCGCAAGCCGTTCAAGAACGCGAATTGCCACTCTTATCAGCATGAAATATCTGGTCGATAACGCCTTGTCGCCTCTGATTGCGGCAGGACTGTGCGACGCCGGGTATGACGCTGTTCACGTTCGCGATTACGATATGCAGGCAGCAGCCGACAGCGCAATTTTCGATCGCGCCGCTTCAGAAGATCGTGCGGTCTTGTCAGCCGACACCGACTTTGGCACATTACTTTCTCAAAGACAAACCCGGTACCCTTCAGTACTCCTCTTTCGTCGCGGCTCAGAACGCAGCCCGCAACGCCAGCTAGCTCTACTCTTGAAAAACTTACCGACAGTAACACCCGCTCTAGAAGAGGGCAGTATCGTCGTCATCGAACAAGCCAGAATTCGAGTTCGTTCTTTACCCATTGGTGAAGTTCGAGAACGGTGATTTTCCTTGAAACTAATAGATGTGGGATCGCCCCCCTTCCATCAACAAATTAACAAATACAGTTGTACGACGCGATCACTGGAGGAATTAGCTCTGGCGACGACGACACCCCGCGATCGCGATGCGGCGTGGCTCAACGTCGAGCAGGGCATCAAAGCCGTGATTGAGAGTCGGAAGGGCGATCTCTCCTTTTAAGGGTGTCAGGGACCGGGTGCCTTCTAGTAAGACGATAGGCAACGAACTAAGTCCGACCCAAGGCACCCGGTCCCTCTGCGTCGAGAGGCTGTTGTCGATACTGATGGTTTGATTGCCTGGGCGATCGCGGCAGGCAAGCTGCACGTGAACAGGTAGGGGGGGGGAGCGATCGGTTACTACGAATTATGAAATCGTTCAAAACTGCGTGAAGCCAGATGTCTATTATTGACATGGAACGCAAAACCCTTATCTCACACGGGTTTTACATGCGTTTCCACTAATTAAAGAAAACTCTTTTGTTCACTGTGCCCCACTGATAAGCGGCGCACCCGAATGAGGTCATCATGATCGAAAAAATTCTTTTAGCGGACTCTGGCACCGGCAACACCGAAGCAATGATGAAAGTGTTGATGGAAATTCCGCTGATTCAGCGAGCCAACATCACCGTATTGCACGTGGTGCCACCACAGGTTTCCGCCGAGAGCATGACCGAAAAGTGGGAAGCCGGGGGCCGCACGCTGGCCGAAGCCATCAAAAATCTGAATCTTGATCCGGGCCATGTGACCGCCATGTTGCGTGAGGGCGACCCCAAAGATGTGGTGATCAAAGTCGCCAAAGAGATTGAAGCCGACCTGATCATCATGGGTTCACGCGGCTTAAAAGGGCTGAAAGCCATTTTGGATAATTCCGTCAGTCAGTACGTGTTTCAGCTATCGTCGCGGCCCATGCTGCTGGTGAAAGATGATCTTTACAGCATTCGCCCGATCAAGCGGATTATGGTCGCCATGGATAAGTCAGACTCAGCCCAAGAGGGGTTAAAGCTGGGCATCAACCTGCTGCGCGATGTGAGCGGCGGCGAGCTCGTCTTGGTTCACACCGTCTCGAACCTCAAGGCCCGGCCCTTTGATGAGACTGAGCCTGACCCCAGCAAAGACCCCGTGCTCACCGCCGCCGCCGCCGAAGCTAAGCGCTATGGCCTGAAGACAACCTTGGCCGCTCCCGAAGGCAAAGCGGGTCGACGTATTTGCCAACTGGCCGACGATAAAAATGTGGATCTGATCATCCTTGGTTCCCCCGATCGCCGCCCCTCCATTGCTAAGGGCATGCCCGACCTCGATCGCCTGCTGGGCGAATCGCTGTCTGACTACGTGCGGGTTTACACGCCTTGCCCAGTCTTGCTCACCCGCATCGCCAACTAACCCGCTGTTAGCAGGGGAGCTAGTGGTTTGAAGTCCCTCTTTCCTTTTGGGGCTTTTCTTGATGCAAAAGTGGCTGTATCGCTTTGCAATGAGCAGTTTTAGAGATCGATGATGGCAGTTGTCAGAGCTCTAGAACCTCACCTGACGTCTCCTTGCTAAGGAGAGGAACTGGAATTCTGATCAGATGCGAGAAAGCGTTTCACCCGTCTGTGATTAAACCTCTCCTTCCGAAGGAGAGGTGCCGCAGGCGGTGAGGTTTGAGTCGTGCAGGCAGTGTTGAGAAGTTGTGGTTGTCATTGGTTTAAGCGACTGATGTCAAATGAATCGCAACCTTGGGAGAGGGATTGAGGGTGAGAGCCAAAGAATAAGCCAATTGACGCGGAATTGTGCCGACCACGGCTAGCACCGTCCCGTTTCACGAGAAATTGTGTCAACTGGTTGCAATTTCAAGTTTTTGCGATACGCTTTGGGCGGAATCAAGTTCGCTTGAGTTTCCCATTTGTATTTCGTCAAACTGAAGCCTTCGTTCACGATATTTTCTGTGCGGCGATTGTCGGTGTATCGCGTTTTTCGGAACTAATTCTAATGAACGCTCCTCTTAATTCAGATTCCCAACTTTATGCCGTGGCAGAAACAGGTCGCCCTGTTGCCAATGTCGGCTATGCGCCCTCGGTGCCGATTTCCGTTTACCGAGAATTGGCCGCTGAACTCAAGACGACCCAATCCACATTGGATGCCTTGACTCAGCAAAATCAACAATTACTCCGACAAAATCAGCTGCTGCGGACTGAGATTCATCGGTTTGTGCAATCGGCTGAGCAGTTGGGCCATTTTGCGGGGGTGATGCCCGCTGAAACCCATCCGATCTCACCGGAAGCTTTCGCGCCGCCGGCCTCGGCAGATTTGTTTGCCAATCCTGACGAGGAGTTGCTGCCGCCCCCGCTTACCCCACCGCCTGCGGCTCCGCGTCCACCCAGCGAAACGCCTGCGGCTTCCACGACGGCAGCCCCCTCTATGGCGGCTCCGACATCGCCTCCCGCCGCCCCGCGCAAGTGTGAGCGCCCCGGAACCGCCAACGGAGTCAATAGTGCGATCGTGCCGCACCCGAAGAGCAAGAAGCGCGATCTCAATCGACCCCCCGGTCCGGGAGCGCAACCCTACCGCTTATTTACGGAGCAACCGGAAGAAGCGCGCCCTCTGAGCAAGGTCGCATCGCGCTCTGATTTTGGGAATCTGTGGCTGGCGACCACGATTTTGTTGGTCGTGGTCTCCGCTTTCGGAGCCGGGTTCTTGATTATGCGCCCCTTGCTCAATCGCTAATGGTGCCCATCAATTCCAGTGACCTCGCTGTTCCCTAATCACGATAAGAGGGGAGCAGCGAGAATTTTTTTTGTGCGCATAATCCACTCCACGGTGGCGCGATCGCCCCCAGTTGCGGAGCAAAATGTGACGTAGCCAACGAAATGCAGTGGAATTTACAGTATTGTGACCGTAGCCCTCGCTAGACATAGGGCTGCACTGCATATTGGCAGTGGTTGTGTGGAGCCTAAAACGTATGAAGAAAATCGAAGCGATTATTCGTCCCTTTAAGTTGGATGAAGTCAAGATTGCCCTGGTGAACGCGGGCATCGTCGGCATGACTGTTTCTGAAGTGCGCGGCTTTGGCCGGCAAAAGGGCCAAACTGAGCGGTACCGAGGCTCAGAATACACCGTCGAATTTTTGCAAAAATTGAAAATTGAGATCGTGGTCGACGAAGATCAGGTCGACATGGTCACCGAAAAAATTATCGCAGCGGCTCGCACGGGTGAGATTGGCGATGGCAAAATTTTCGTTTCCCCCGTCGATACCATCATTCGCATTCGCACCGGCGAAGAAAATACCGAAGCGGTTTAGGTCGCTGTTCGGCTTTTTCTTCCCGTCTAACCTCTGTCTCAGTCAGTCGGTCTGAGGGGCAGAGGTTTCTCTTTGACCTGAATTCATGCGTGAACGCCCCTTCCAGTCGCTATGACCGTCGATGTCTCCCACCAGCAGATCAGCCAGCAACTCGATAAATATGGTCGCTTTGGGGTGCATCTGGGCTTAGAGCGGATTCAAAAACTGCTAGCGGCGCTGGGCAATCCTCAACAGCGAGTGCCGATCATCCATGTGGCGGGCACCAATGGCAAAGGCTCGGTCTGTGCTTACTTATCATCCGTGCTCACCCAAGCGGGCTATCGGGTTGGGCGCTACACCTCGCCGCACCTGGTGAGTTGGTGTGAGCGCATTTGTGTGAATGAACAGCCGATCGCTCCTGACATCCTCGCCGCGACCTTGGCCCAGGTCGAAGCCGCGATCGCCTCCGACACCGAAACGCCCACCCAGTTTGAGGTGCTGACCGCCGCCGCCTGGCTATTTTTTGCCCAGCAAGCAGTCGATATTGCCGTGATCGAGGTGGGCCTGGGCGGTCGGTTAGATGCCACCAATGTCGTAGATGCGCCGCTGGTCTCAGTCATCACCTCCCTCAGTCGTGAACATTGGCAGCGCCTCGGCCCCACCCTGGCGGACATCGCGGGCGAAAAAGCCGGAGTTTTGAAACCCGGCTGCCCCGCCGTCATTGGCCCGTTGCCTGCCGAAGCTGAAGCGGTGGTGATGGCGCGATCGCAGGCAGTGGGCTGTCCCGTCCGGCGTCCGCCGATCGCCACGCTGGCTGCCGATGGCTGGGCCACCTATCCTGCCGCCATGCCGGGCGAACCGCCTTTGCGCTATCGGTTGCCTTTTTTGGGGGCGCACCAGCAGATTAATTCGGCGATCGCGATCGCCACTCTCGAGGCCCTGCGGGACCAGGGGTGGCGTATCAGCAACGAGGCCATTCAATCGGGCATGGCCCAAGCTCGTTGGCCTGGACGCCTGCAATGGCTGACCTGGTCGGCTCCCGATGGGCAGCCCTACCCCTGGCTCATCGATGGGGCGCACAATCCTGCTGCTGCACTAACCCTGCGGCAATATCGGGACGACCTACAACGGGGGGCGCAGTCCCCAACCGCTGCGCTGTGGCCGCTGCCCGACGGTTTGCCCTCACCGCTGCCCCCAACGACCACCTGGCTCATGGGCATGTTGTCGACCAAAGACCATGCCGATGTGTTGCGGGTGCTGCTGCTGCCCGGCGATCGCCTGCATTTGGTGCCAGTGCCCGGTCATGCCACCATGCCCCCAGCCGAGTTGCAGGCGATCGCTCAGCAAGTCTGTCCTCAACTGGCATCCTGCACTACCTATGACACCCTCAGCGCGGGCCTCGCCGGAGCCACCGCCGACCCCGAGACGGTGCGCGTCTTGTGTGGGTCACTGTATCTGATTGGTCACTTTTTCCAGACCGAACTGCAACGCAACGGGTAAATCCATAACCCATTTGTATCGCCTTCCTTGAGTCATAGGGCGACGACAGCGGCTCATCATCCATCTGCTCGCCATGCTGAAATTTAGCGCCAGCTCATCGGCATCCTCCGACGGGGCGAGCGATCGCGGTATGTCACCAATTAAGGTGGGCACTTTTTGCGTATATTGAAGCTTATTTCTCCCCTTCATCTAGGACGACTCGGTTGAAAACTCGATCAGCGTTACCGTCACTGTCAGGCGAAGACGGTTTTCGGCAGATAGCACAGCAGCTTGCCACAACTGGATATGTGATTTTGCCAGCCGCCTTGCCCGAGCCGCTGGTGGATAGTTTGCTACTGCATTTCAAAGCCCTCAATAGCGAAGACTTTAAACCCGCTGGTACTGGCCGCGCCGATGATTATCAGGTGCGCAAAGGCATTCGCGGCGACGAAATTCGCTGGTTAGACGGGTTGCATCCCGCCACCCAAGCCTACCTGGAGTGGATGGAACAGCTCCGGCTGCACCTCAATCGGCATTTGTTCCTGGGCTTGTTCAGCTACGAATGTCACTATGCTTACTACCCGACCGGGGCCTTTTATCGCCAGCATGTCGATGCCTTTAAGGGCGAAACCAATCGCATTCTCTCGACGGTGCTATACCTCAATCCCATTTGGGAGCCCGAAGACGGCGGCGAGCTATTGCTGTATAGCGACCAGTCAACCCTCCTGGAAACCATCCGGCCCACCTACGGCAAGCTAGTCATTTTCCTGAGCGAAGTCTTTCCCCACGAGGTGTTGCCCGTCCAGAAGCCGCGCTGCAGCATTGCCGGCTGGTTCCGCGTCAACACCAACCTGGGGGTGAACCTGGATCCGCCCAAATAGGCGCAGAGTCGGTGGGCGATCGCGCCTCCCCTTTCCCACTCAGCGCCGAGCCGCGATCGCCCGGGTCAGCGGTCAATGACCATTGGGCAACTGCCGCCTGATGACCGTATATCGGGGACTCCCTCCAGATTGCATGAAGGCTGGAGCCTGGCTGACCTGGAGCGGCAGGTCGGGGGAGCGGCCAAAATCAGCCTGTCGAATCAACATCTGCAGAAAGACTACCGATTTAGCCCCGCATCGCCCCTGCCGTCAACGCCAATATTTGTCAGGATGGAACGGCATCAGTCGTTTTACTATCAGCCCAGGCTCAGGCCATGAGTAAAGCCTTCTCCACCCGTCGCCGCTTTCTGTATACCGGCCTAGCCGCCACGAGCGCGGTGATGAGCGGTATTGCCTGCAAACGTACAGAGCCGACCTCCGTAGTGGCTGCGCCAGATGGGGTTAGTGCCGATGTCGCCGCATCAGATGTTGCTAGTTCTGCCGCGATCGCCCCTGCCCCAACCACGCCCCTGCCCACTTGGACGCTGGGGCGATCGCCGCTCACCGTGCCAGTTTTGGGCTTAGGCGGTTCTGCATCACCCCTATCCCGTGGGGGCCAAGAAGCCGAAGCGATCGCCCTGATTGAGCAGGCCTATGCAGGGGGCATTCGCTACTTTGACACCGCCGCCAACTATGGCCCGAGTGAAGAACGCCTGGGCAAAGTGCTGCCAGCGGTGCGCTCCGAAGTGATGATCGGGACCAAAACCAGCCGCCGCGATCGCGACGAAGCCTGGCGACAGCTCGAACAGTCTCTCCAGCGGTTGCAGACGGATTACATTGACCTGTGGCAATTTCACGCCATCACCTACGACTGGGATGTCGATACCCTGCTGGACGAACAGCAAGGAGCCATCAAAGCGGCAGCAGAGGCGAAAGAACAGGGCATCATTCGCGCGATCGGCATCACCGGCCACAACAATCCCGAAATCTTTGTCAAAGCGTTGAATCGGTATCCGTTTGATACGGCGCTGATTCCCATTAACGCAGCCGATCGCCACACCCCTCAGCCCTTCATTGATCACGTGTTGCCCGTCGCCCAGCAGCACAATACAGGCATCATCGGCATGAAGGTGCCTGCCTATGGTCGCCTGTTCCAACCCGGCGTCTTGTCTGGTATGACGGAAGCGCTGGGGTATGCTCTGTCGCAGCCCCAAGTTCACTGCTGCATCGTGGCGGCCGACACTCCTGAGCAGCTAGCCGAAAACTTGGAGGCCGCGCGAGGCTTTGAGCCCTTCACCACCGACCAGCTGTTGGCGATGGAACAGCGCACCGCCCAAGTCTGGCAAGAGGCTAATTTCTTTCGCCGTTGGTCGTAGGGATTGAGGCGTGCGATCGCTCCCCACCCATCTTGCCTTCAACTAAAAGCCGAGCTCTAGTTCCGTCAGAAACCAGGGCTCGGCTAGTTTAATTACTCAATTTCAGCTCTATTGTTTCACCTGGGGAGTGACGCCTTTCTCTTGCATACAAGTCAAGAGAGCCACTTCCGTCGAGTCAAGCTCGTAGTCGTCGTAGTCAGACTTGAGATCGAAAACTTTTTCCAGAAAGTCATTCCCGGATTCCTGTAAGGCCCGATCCAAATCGGATTCACTCAGACTTTCAGGCAGGCACTCCACCATGGCAGTGACATCTTTGCCATCAGCAGTCATGTACTTTGCACCGCCAGCCAAATTGTCAGCTGAGACGGGGCTAGCCACGGCAAACATCAAACCATAAATGCCAACGGCCAAACCTAAGACCAATCGACCAGTGAATGAGCGCAGTAAATTCAAGCAGTTCAACATACCTAGAAAATTTATGAGTATTGTGCAACTACTGAAGCTTAACGAGGTTGATTAAGCAATGTTAACCAGCCATTCGATGGAAATATCTGCGCGTCCCTCTCTAGCGATCGCTCCCCTCCCCTCAAAATCTCCTGCTTTCCAGAATTGCGAAACATTGCTGATTCAATTTTCCAGGTTTTCTAAATCTGCAAGATCTTGAAGACGCCCAGAAGCTCGTTTGTTCACTTTAAGATTGCCTAGATCAATAAAATTGACGGTTACTCCGCCCATTTCAACTTGCAAACGAGATGCGTAGCAATTCCCAAAGTCAATTCCATCGGGTGTTGTGATTAAGTCAATACGACTAGGCGGATAACCTAACTGAATCACTTGATCAGGGACTAAAAAATCATCAGCCTGTAAATCGACAGAGGCAAAGCCAAACTCAGCTAAAACTTTCATCATGTTCTCGGCATTTTCTGGAGTCATCTCAATCCAGATATCAATATCCTTGGTGTAACGGGGATAACCATGCAACGCGACCGCATAGCCGCCAATCACCAGATAACGAACCTGATTAGCGTTTAGTAATTGAATAAACTCTTTGAAATCTGGGTTCAGCACCGTACTTCCAGAGATGATAGTCGTGACGAATTTCTTCGAGAGCGGCTAGGCGGGTAGCGTAAGGCTGCGATCGCCAGTATTGTACGTCTTGCTTGGGCGCTCTTAAACTCGTCTTGGTTATCACTAACTTTCTAGCGCGAGAAGCGGCCATACCACTCACTGTCTTGATCGCCATCACCTTTTAACTACTGACATTGTAGCCTTTGCATGACAGCACGTTGTTTGTGATGGGTTGAGTGCGATCGCTCCCCTCCCCTCAAAATCTCCTGCTTTCCAAAGTTCCCGAACTCGCGTGGTTGCGGCGTTGCGATCGCACGCCCAACGAAGGCAATATACTGGTTGCTATGGAACTTCACGCCATTATCAACCTGCTTCAAAAACACCACGCCACCTTAGCAGACTTCGGAGTCGAGTCTTTAGCAATGTTTGGTTCTGTGGTGCGGGATGAAGCCCAGGACAGCAGTGATTTGGACGTACTTGTAGAATTCAAAGGACAAGCCACCTTTTTGATCGCCACATGGATCTCAAGTTCTACCTTGAAGATTTACTCGGCGTATCCGTTGATGTGGCGACGAAGAAAATGCTTCGCGACGAAATTCAAGCAACAGTAGAGCAAGAGGCGATTCGTGTCGCGTAGTGTAGTGTTCAGCTTTATGGCAATGACATCTTGGTAAGCTGCGATAAAATTCTGCACTATACTGCTGATTTATCCTTGAATGAATTACTTCGGCAAGACAATGTTTGACACTGTCATAAGAGACCTCCAGATAGTGGAAGCAGCAGTCAAGAATTGGGCCGATGATTTTTCAGGTGCCATTCTAAAGTTCAATCACGTCAAACTACATAATTGGTTTGATCTAAATTATCTATTCATAACGGTTTGCATGTCCCGATGCGTGATAAAAGGATAAATCCTATTCCTCGACAGACAACTCTTACAGAACTTTTCCCATCTTTAGAACGTGAAATGGGTTGTTTTACGGGAAATTTATTCCAACCAGTCACCCACCAACTGTAAGGCAAGCTCCCTATGGCGGGGAATGTCAAATTATTATGTAGATCTTCATAACTTAAATACTGAATAGCCTCAGCATCTTGCCATCCTACGCGGACACAAAAACGATCCCAGCCTTTACTAAAATCTAAGGGGCTTCCTAACTGCTGCCAAATATCAGCCTGAACGCTCAAGCCAAATTGACCACTACTATATTTCATCCACAACCGGTCGATCGTCATTAAATCAGTGCATGGGAAGTTGCTCATCTCATCTTCATCTACCCTGATCCAGTCGTCCTCACGACGCCTTACTACTTCTAGCATTCGATGTGCAGTTTCCCTATCCGCTTTTTGCCACTGGGCAGTTTGTAGTAAGTCTCGAAGTTGCCTGTAGTCAATCCCTTTTGCAGAACTAAGGTCATCCTGGCACAGTTCATTTAGCAGTCTCATACCATGTGGGATTAACCTCACACAATATTCATCTAAAGTACTGTCCTCTAGCTTCATTAAGCCTTGAGCAACAAAGTCCTCAAGATAATCTGTGACCTCTTTAATATTTAGTCTCAAGGCTTCTGCAAGCGAACCATTGCAAATCTCTACCTTTTCATGCCTTTTCCAAAAAACATAAATTTCTTCTAATATTCGTTTTTCGTTCTCCAAAAGCTTATTAATGTCACCTATATAGTCGTTCGACGGTACGGGAACATCTCTCGCTATAGAAGGTGAGATGCTAACGTCATGTCTATCTACGAAACTCTCTTTGGGGTAAGAAACGGTGAGTGGAAAACGTAAGTGAGGTAGTAAAATCTTGCCGCCATTTGAAACAAAATCACACTTGATACTAGGTTTCTGAGTTGGTTTGTTGTGTTGCTGATTAAGCTGCGGCACGTAAGTCTGCAAATACTGCTCTAATTGTAAGAGAGTTAGACCATTTTTTTGCTGTTTCCTAAAACTTTGTAAGAGCGTATAAGTAAAAGTGCTTTGATAAATTGGTTCCCCAACTTCATAAGATGCTTCACTCGCTGCGCACGAAAAGATAGTCGTTACTCCTTCAGGGACATCCTGCCCAAAATCAAGTTGACTGATCTTTCTTCCTTCAACTCGACAGGCATCTAAAATCACAACAATTTGGCCTGCGCCACTGCGAGTCAACCGTTCAATAACATAATTCAGTTCAATGGCAGACTCCGCTAGTTCTTCAGGATCACCATCAATTGGCATTAAATAGTCTTTATTACAATGGCGAATGCCATGGCCGCTGAAAAAGAACCAAAAACTATCTTCTATGCCTAAAAATCTTTCTCGCTCAAAACGTTTGCGCAGGATTTTTCTCAGTGATTTCCTCGTCGGTTGGGTTGCGAATCCATCATATTTAGGTGAGGTGTGAGTGCATAAGCAAACTTCGCCGCCGTTATCAGCATTAAAGCCTGCCATATCATGTAAAAATTCGGCAACGAGTTCGGCATCCCGTTCAGCATAGTTTAGAGACGAGAGCTCCTCGTATTCATTGATGCCAATAACAAGAGCGATATTACGAGGCATTAGGTTGGGTCATTTCGTTTGAACTTAAGCGTGATTGCGCCCTTTCCAGCAGCTTTTCCACCTGCCACAAGCTTAACCTCTCCTTCTGTACTAATTTCAACAGATAATTCCACTTCATCTAACTTTAGATCAGCCTCAGCACCAATCGCTGTATCTACTTTGGTAAACATTCCGCCTACCATCTGCAAAAACGTCAGCATGTTCTGCTCTAGCAAATCAGTTGGCAGTTTAACTTCACGAAGGCGACGAACAACATTTTGTGCATCTCCCCATAGTCCTTTTTCACCATCAGGGATGTCCTCTGTTACGACAATAATTGTATTGGCCATAAGAATTATTCCTCTCTTCTACAAAATATCTGAGAAATCAAGTAACTTGGTTTTAGTCGGCATTTTCCATTTCTCTCACAAGATCTGCCTCAGTGTATTGAAAGGGGGAGACGTGATAGCGCGATAGGGCTTGAATGAACTCAGCGCGAGTTAGTCCAGCAATTTCTGCGGCCTTGTCCTGAGAAATCTTCTCCAGTTCGTACCATTTGACTGCCGCCGCTATCCGCATTTTCTGTGCAAATTCATCCGGCGTCTTACGCAGCGCCGAAAAAACGGTTTCAGGCAAGTTCAGAGTGATGCTGGTCGTGATGGGTTGACCTTGAGTCATTAATAAAGGATTCGGTACTTTTGAAGTCTAGCCAATTCTAGTAGATATTATGCTGAGGAATATTTGCCCGCAAACCTCCAATTCCCTTTCCTTTGCTAAGCTTCAAGTAATCGCCTCAGTCATTTTTTACAACCCTATGGCAGATCAACCGACTGGCCTTCCCATTCAAGAATCGCTCATCAACGATTCCCAGACTCTCGCCCAGGAACTTCAGATTTCTTGGAGTCGGTTGGTTACCTTGGCATTGCAAGACTTTATCCGGCGATACCGAAAACGACCTGATCTGGTCGCCGAAATCAACGCGGCCTATGCAGATGAGCTGGATGAAGATGAGACCCGCTTAATCCAGGCAATGCGGACGAGTCACCGCCATTTAGTGGAAGGGGAATGGTAGTCCAGTAAGGCGATATTTACTGGGTTGACTTAGGCGATCCTATTGGCTCAGCCCCCGGCTATCGACATCCCCACGTTGTTATTCAAAACAACGATTTCAACAACAGCCGCATTCGCACCGTGGTCGTGTGTGCGCCTACCTCAAACCTCAAACGCGCTCAAGCCCCCGGCAATGTGTTGCTTGATCAGGGGGAAGCTAATCTCTCTAAGCCAAGCGTCGTGAACATCTCTCAAGTGTTTACCGTCGATCGCAGTCAACTCGATGAAAAGATCGGCACCCTGTCACCACAACGAGTACGCCAAATTCTCGACGGTCTTTATTTGTTGCTGGAACCGAGTCACTACGCGGAATAAGGAATTCATCTCCACAGCTCTCAATGCCTTCTAGCAAGCTAAAGCAGAGACGCATCTAGGATGCTTGCCAGCTAATCCTTCAAATTGGTTAGGGATGTCATACTAAGGGATGTTTGCCCCCCACTTTGCCCCTTGCCCATGACGGCTTCCACCGACTTCCTTGCTAAGCTCAATCCCTCTCAGCGTGCTGCGGTCGAGCACTTCTGCGGCCCCCTGCTCGTGGTGGCGGGAGCCGGATCGGGCAAGACCCGCGCCCTCACCTTCCGCATTGCCAACCTAGTGCTCAACCACCGAGTTGACCCGGAAAATATCCTGGCGGTGACCTTTACCAATAAGGCCGCCAAAGAGATGAAAGAGCGGATTGAGGTGCTGTTTGCTGAGCAGGAAGCCCAGGCGAAGCATGGCAAATCGCTGTCGGCGCTACCGGAGTACGAGCAGACTAAGCTGCGATCGCACGTCTACAAAAACGTCACCAAATATCTGTGGATCGGCACCTTTCACGCCCTGTGCTCTCGCATCTTGCGGTTCGACATTGAAAAATACCAGCACCCCGACGGCTACACCTGGAAAAAGACCTTCTCGATTTTTGACGAATCCGATGCCCAGACCCTGGTGAAAACCATTGTCACCAAAGACTTAAACCTGGACGACAAAAAGTTCAACCCGCGCTCGGTGCGCTACGCCATCAGCAACGCCAAAAACCAGAACTTCACCCCCGCCGATCTCGAAAAAGAGCAGCCCAACTACCGGGGGCGCATGATCGCGGACGTGTACCGCCACTATGAAAAAGCCCTCGCCGCCAACAACAGCCTCGACTTTGATGACCTGATCATGATTCCGGTCAAGCTGTTTCAGCAAAACGAGTCGGTGCTGGGCTACTGGCATAACCGCTTTCGTCACATTTTGGTGGATGAATATCAAGACACCAACCGCACCCAGTACGACTTGATTCGCCTGCTCACCACCAACGGCGAAGACATGGCGAAATTCAACGACTGGCGCAATCGTTCCACCTTTGTGGTGGGGGATGCTGACCAGAGCATCTACTCCTTCCGGGCTGCCGACTTCACCATCTTGATGAACTTTCAGGATGACTTTGGCGATGGGCTGCCGGACGACGACACCCGCACGATGGTGAAGCTGGAAGAAAACTATCGCTCCACCTCCAATATTTTGCACGTCGCCAACTACATCATTGAGAACAACACCGAGCGCATCGAAAAGGTGCTGCGGGCGACGCGGGGCGAAGGGGAAACCATCTTTTGCTACAAAGCGGACGACGAAATCCATGAAGCGGACTTCGTGGTGGGCCAGATTCGCAGCCTGGAGTATCAGAATCCGGAGCTGAAGTGGGGCGATTTCGCCATCCTTTACCGCACCAACGCCCAGTCTCGCTCCTTTGAGGAAATTCTGACCCGCTACAGCGTACCCTATCAGGTGGTGGGCGGCTTGCGCTTCTACGATCGCCGCGAAATCAAAGACGTGCTGGCGTACCTCCGTGCCATTGCCAACCCCGACGACACCGTCAGCCTGAAACGGGTGATCAACGTGCCACGGCGCGGAGTCGGCAAAGGCACCCTCGACAAACTTGACCAAGCCACCCAAACCCTGGGCTGTCCGCTGTGGGAAATTTTGAGTGATGAGGGGTCGGTGAAAACCCTGGCGGGGCGATCGTCCAAGGGCGTGCTGGAGTTTGCTGGCATCATCAAGAAATATCGGGAAAGACTCGATAACGCCAAAGGCTCCGAAATCATTCAAGAACTGCTGGAAGACTCCGGCTATATTGAGGCGCTGAAAGCCGAAGGTACCGAAGAAGCGGACGATCGCATCGGCAACGTGCAGGAACTCTACAACGCCGTTCTGCAATTTGAAGAAGAAAACGACGACCCCTCCCTCCTCGCCTTTCTCGCCAATGCGTCTCTCGCCTCTGACCTGGACAACATGGAAGAAGGCAACAACCGCGTCTCCCTCATGACCCTCCACTCGTCTAAGGGGTTGGAATTTCCCGTGGTGTTCCTCGTCGGGCTGGAGCAGGGCTTGTTCCCCAACTTCCGATCGCTCGAAGATCCTGCCGCGACGGAAGAAGAACGCCGCCTCTGCTACGTCGGCATCACCCGCGCCAAAGAGCGGCTGTTTATCTCCTACGCGCGGGAACGTCGCCTCTACGGTCACCGCGAACCCGCTAGCCCGTCCCTCTTTCTCGGTGAGCTGCCGGTGGACTATGTCACCACCAACTCTGGTCTGGGAATGCCCCAACGCATGACCACTCCCATCCGCGATGCGCGATCGGAACGGGAGGAAGCCGCTAAACCCGGCAGCGGCGCTCACGAATTTGACTGGAATGCCGGGGATGTCGTCGTGCATCCCTCCTACGGTGCGGGGGAGGTGACCCATATCTTCGGCGCAGGCAATAAGATCTGCCTCGCGGTGAAGTTTCCTAATCAGGGGCGCAAGATCATCGACCCGAAGCTGACGAAGTTGCAGCGGGCGGAGTAAGTGGCGGCAAAGTCATTAGTTCCGGATGTGTTTAGCGTTAGTTCGGCAACGGCCGATCCCCTCCACTGGAGGGGTGCCCGCAGGGCGGGGTGGGTCAGATATCGGCCATCGACTTCACCAACCCACCCCATCGCCCCTCCCCGGAGAGGATACAATTCCGGGCTAAAGCGGCACGCTAAACAAGTACTTAGTTCCTGGTTGTGATGAGATGGTGAGGCGGGGAGATCGCCTCATCTCCCCGACCTTTCCCGAATTACAGCTTGATGTCAGCTAGATTTTCGATGCGCGGGGAGTGGCTGCCAGTGTTTAAGGGAGCGATCGCCCACCTTTCTCAACTCTGCATTGCCCACGACCTATGCCGCCATGACACCCAATAAAAAAGCGCCCAAAGCTTTTTGGGCGCTTGCAGTCACGATTTGAGATTGACCCAAGAGTTACTTAATGAACAGCATCTCTTGATAGGTCGGCAAGGGCCAGAAGCTATCGGCGATTTCGCCTTCGAGGGCATCGCCCGACTCTCGCACCTGATCCATCAATGGCCGCACCGTAAAGGCACAGTGCTTCATATGGTCTTCGGTGGTGGCAAAGTCATGCGTTGCCAAAGCCTCGCTCAAGGCGCTGACGTCTTTCATCATGGCGCTTGCGAGATTAGCCACCGTTTGGGCACTACTCGCCTCCAAACTCACACCGAGGCTAGAAAGGCTCGTGATAGTTGACGACAGTTTAGAGAGATACTCCACTGCGGCGGGGTAAATCATCGTTTTTGCCATGTTGATAACGAGCTTAGCTTCCACCTCAATGGAGAGGATGTACTGCTCAGCGTAGACTTCAAAGCGGCTTTCTAGCTCTACCGGGGTGAGCACGCCCGTCTTCTTAAATAGATCTTCGATGTACTCCTCTTTGAGGACGGGCAGCGCATCGGCAGTCGTGGGGAGGTTGGCGAGTCCCCGCTCATTTACCGCCATGGTGTGCCACTCTTCGGAATAGCCGTTGCCGCCAAAGATCACGTTGCCGTGCAGTTCCATCACTTCCTTCAGTACGGTGATGATGGCGCTGTTGAGTTCGGTGCCTTTGCCAAGTTCGCTTTCGAGGCGATTGCCCACCCACTCTAGCGAGTCGGCCAGTATGGTGTTAAGGACAATCAGTGGCCCGGCTACGGACTGGTTAGAGCCCACGGCCCGGAACTCAAAGCGGTTACCCGTAAAGGCAAAGGGTGAGGTGCGGTTGCGATCGCCCGCATCCTTACTCAAGGGCGGTACAGAACTCAGCCCCAGATCCATCACGCCTTTGTGCTTCGACTCCGAGACTGAGCCGGTTTTGATCTGATCAAAAACTTCTTCGAGCTGAGTGCCGAGGTAAACCGACATGATCGCGGGTGGCGCTTCGTTCGCGCCGAGGCGGTGGTCGTTGCTGGCGGTCGCGATCGCCGCTCGCATCAGGGGGCCATACTTATGGACACCCCGAATCACGGCTCCACAAAATACTAGAAACTGCGCATTGTCATGGGGAGAATCGCCGGGATCTAGCAAATTGCCCTGGGTGGCATTGCCCACCGACCAGTTAACGTGCTTACCCGAACCGTTGATGCCCGCAAAGGGCTTCTCATGTAGCAGACACACAAAGCCGTGCTCTTTGGCTTTGCACTTGAGCACCGTCATGATCATCTGCTGGTGATCACTGGCGACGTTGGCGGCTTCAAAGAACGGCGCAATTTCAAACTGACCAGGAGCCACTTCGTTGTGCCGGGTTTTGGCCGGAATCCCTAACTTGTAAAGGGTTTCCTCTACGTCTTGCATATAGACTTGCACTCGTTCGGGAATCGCCCCAAAGTAGTGATCATCAAATTCTTGGCCTTTCGCCGGGGCCTTACCAAACAGCGTCCGTCCTGCCAACAGCAAATCAGGGCGCTGGCTGGCAAAGTTGGCATCCACCAAAAAGTATTCTTGTTCCGCACCGCAGCTGGAGTTCACCGGGGCGACTTCGTCGTTGCCCAGTAGCGTCAGGACCTTACGAGCCGCTTTGTCCATCGCGGCGATCGAGCGCAACAAAGGCACCTTCTTATCCAGAGCTTCCCCCGTCCAAGAAACGAATACGGTAGGAATGCAGAGGGTCGAACCGTTGTCTGTCTCCATGATGTAAGCTGGGCTGGTCACATCCCAAGCGGTGTACCCTCGCGCCTCAAACGTATCGCGAATGCCACCATTGGGAAAGGATGAGCCATCCGGTTCTCCCTGGACTAGCACCTTGCCAGAAAATTCTGAAATAACGCTGCCATCTCCCTGCACCGAGATAAAGCCATCATGCTTTTCGGCGGTGAGGTTAGTCATAGGATAAAACACGTGAGCGTAATACAGCGCCCCTTTGGCCATTGCCCAGTCGCGCATGGCCGTTGCTACCGAGTCGGCTACGGAGGCATCCAGCTTTTCGCCCGTCATGATGGTCTTTTTGATCGATTTGAAGACCGCTTTGGGTAAGCTCGCCTGCATCTTTTGCAAGTTAAAAACATTCTCGGCCCAGATCTCTTCCAAACGCTCGGGAGATTTAGGTGGCGTCGGTTTGCGGTTAGTGATTTGATGAATCGCCTGAACCCGAGCTGCATTTCCGCTCATAACTAATTTCCTCAAAGGGCCAATCGCTTGATAGTAAGCAATTAAGCAGTTTGAAATAGACCGCAGGTATACCAAATGGCTCAGATGTAGGTGCAGATATGCGGCAGTTGGAGTCTCGCCAGGCAACACCGAAGTCCCGAAAAGGCTGCCTGCAGAACCCGTCAAAGCCGTAACTTACACGGTCCAAGCATCCATTCAACAGGTGACGCCTAGTGCTTGACTAAACCTCTTGACTAAATCTGTAGGAATAGAAGCTCAACCATCTGTTCAATCTGACTGTCACCTGATGATCAACCGATGGATGATTGATGGCATGAATGACCAGTTGGTTCATTGCCTTAAGCCGCAACTGCAACTATGGACTGTCGGTTTCAAGCGGCTGGAATGATTTCAGAAAATGGCGTTACTCACACTCAGCAACGCTGCAAATGCCGTTGTCACCTAAAGACTCCAATCGGATGGCATCTATGGGCTGTCCCAACACCGCAGACTATCCTTTGCATCGGTAACGCCAGTCTATGGAGTAATTCAAGCGATTGCTTGACTAGCAGCATCCTAGTCTGGGGGCTCTAATCCGGTTGTGCCGCTGACTACAAAGGACTTATCAGCCTCTCAGCACCCTAGTTGGCTAACGTCGGGCCTCAGGATGATTAACCCAGAGGCAGGCGCAAAACAACTAGCAGAATGGTTTGCTAATGGATGGTTTGCCAATGGAGAGAGCAACAAGACCAGAGAACGCCGTGTTTGCGGGGCGATCGCCCTACCTGCCCAACCGAGACAGTATTGGGATTGGTGAGCAGGTTAGGTCAGCTTTTGGCGCCGGGGATGCTTGCTAACGGCCATGATGGTCATCGACGACGACCTCATCGGCATCATGATCGACTCACTAATTTCAAGGTAAAAGCCGCGATCGCAAAGTTAGCGAAGAAATATATGAGCTGCTTTATTAATCTCTCCAAAAAGGAAGCCAACGAGGTCAAACGATTTGAGGTCAAAGCTTCCTGACATCTGGCCGACATTCATCTCAACTGATGGATCCCGGCTGGATAAAGTGGCGCTTGCAGAAATGTAACTTGCGATACAGCTCATTGCCGTCATAATTGGTGGAATCTTGATACTCAACGAGTGTGGTTGGCCAGTATCCGTCACGGTTTGTCTACAGGGCATGGTTTTCTTTCAGCACTATGCTAGCTGCTGGTATTGATCGGACGACTACAGTCGCCAGACTTCGAGGATTTTCAGGGCTTTCTCTGACGCAGCAATCTGTTGCTGATGAGATTGCGTTTGCTGTCTGATTTGTGTTGAAGGGACGTTTTTGGAAATGTCTAGACTAGTACTTCGTAAGAAAGGGCGTTCTCGGAAGCGGCGTCAGTCGTCTTTCTGGAGCGCTAACGTGCCTCCTATTTCTGAAGCGGTGCAGTCCTACTTTGGTCGTCGTGACGGCTGGAAGTGGGTTGCTTGTGTGCCGCTAGCATTGACAATCTTGGGTGTTTGGGGCGTGGCTGCCTATGCCCAAGAAGAAATGACGGCTGCTGACGTGCAGACCGTGCTTGACAATATCTTTGTGTTTATCTGTGCCGTGCTGGTGATCTTCATGAACGCTGGCTTCGGTATGTTGGAAACCGGCTTCTGTCGGCAAAAAAACGCAGTCAACATTCTTTCTAAGAACTTGATTGTCTTTGGTTTGGCTGTTTTAGCTTTCTGGGCGATCGGCTTCTCCTTAATGTTTGGCGGCGGTAATGGCTTTATCGGTGGCGGCGGCTTCTTCTTGACTGGTGCCCCCGAGACCTATGGATTAGAAGAAGGCGCCGGCTTGACGATCGATACATTCTTCTTATTCCAGGCTGCTTTTGCGGCAACTGCAGCGACCATCGTGTCGGGTGCTGTCGCTGAGCGCATTAAGTTTACCGACTTCTTGATTTTCAGCATTCTGCTCACGGGGGTTTCTTACCCCATTACTGGCCACTGGGTCTGGAGTGGTAGTGGCTGGCTCGGAGCGGCTGGATTCTCTGACTTTGCGGGTTCCACCGTGGTGCACTCGGTTGGTGGTTGGGCAGCCCTGATGGGTGCGGCTTTCTTGGGGCCTCGGATTGGTAAGTACCAAGACGATCGCGTCAATGCTATCCCGGGTCACAACATGAGCATTGCGATGCTCGGTTGCTTGATTTTGTGGATTGGCTGGTATGGTTTTAACCCCGGTTCTGAACTAGCGGCTAGCACTGCTGTGCCCTTTATCGCGGTCACGACCACTCTGGCTGCTTCTGCTGGTGGCGTAGCGGCAACCTTTACCGCTTGGGCGCTAAATGGCAAGCCTGACTTGTCAATGATCATCAACGGCATTTTGGCTGGCTTGGTCGGTATCACTGCTGGCTGTGCCGGTGTCAACTACATTGGCGCGATTATCATCGGCTTGATTGCTGGCGTCATCGTCGTGTTCTCCGTTGGTTTCTTTGACAGCATCAAAATCGATGACCCCGTTGGTGCTATCTCCGTACACTTGGTTTGCGGTATCTGGGGCACCTTGGCTGTGGGGCTGTTTGCTACTGAAGGTGGCTTATTCTTCGGCGGCGGCTTCGGTCAGCTAGGGGCACAGATCCTCGGTATCCTGAGCATTGGCCTGTTCACAGTTGTCTTTACTTCCATTGTTTGGGTCGTTCTGAAGTCGACTTTGGGCATTCGCGTAGACCCCGAAGAAGAAATGAAGGGTCTGGATATCGGTGAGCACGGTATGGAAGCCTACAGTGGTTTCCTCAAAGACACCAGCGACATGGGTGGAATCTCCTAACCTGTCTGGGTGATGACAAGTCGGGATTAATTTACCGATATTGACTCCCTAGGAGGTGTCAGCAGCTTTGCTGGCACCTCCTTTTTACTGGATGGCTGAGCCCTGGTATGCCTGTCGACCAAGCAATTTGGTAACAAATCCTTAATCCTCAGGGAGTCTGGCTGCTAGGGTGTTTTACAGAAGCGTATGATTGGCCTAATTGCGCTTACCTCAATTTATTTGCTGGGTAGGTTTTAGCTGCTGGCTATTGGCAGCAACGTTAGTTTGCCACTGGCTGTTTCGACTCGTTACTGCATCCATGCCTAATCCCGATTCTGTTGTCGAGCAACTGCTGCAAGCAATTCCTCAACTACGATCGCAGCTATTTTTTAAGACCTCCCTCACGGCCTTATCCCATGCGATGGAGGATCAAGTGCTCGCTGGGATGGAACAGCCTTTAGTGATCGCCAGTTTTCAGCAGGAGCGATTTTATCGTCAGGAAGCCAGTCGTTATCAACGCATTGCCGACATTAGCGATCAGGTTTATGTGTTTTCGGCAGCGGGCACTAGCTTTGACGATGCCGCTGAGCAGCATGCCACCATTACCTTTGAGCCCGACGATGCGCTCAGCCAAGAATGGCACCTGGTGGTGATTGGTGACAACTACAGTGCCTGTTTGATCTGTCGTGAGCGTGATCTGGTGCAAAACTCAGACCTTGCGATCACGCCTCCTGGGGCTCCTGCTTTAGACCAAACGCGCCGATTTGAGGGCGTTTGGACCCAAGAAAGCGGCATTTGTCATCAGGCCGCCAATTTACTGCTAGATCGAATCGCCGGTTATGACGCGACACTGATTCCCAAAATTCAGGCAGCAAAAGTTCGTTATCACCTCACTGAGCCGCCGACAGAAGCGATAGAGGTTGGCAGTGCTGGTGTTGATCCTTTTACTCAGCGGTTAGTGACCTATCTGCAAGCGGGTCAATATAAGTTGCTCAAGGCTTATCGGGCGATCGCGGTCAAAGAACGCCGCGAGCGTTTAGTCAACTCCATCACGTCAGCCATTCGGCGATCGTTAGACCCCGAAGAACTATTTCAGATCACAGTACAAGAGCTGGGGCCTGCCCTCGACATCTGCCGCTGTATTATTTATCGCTGCCATACCGAGCGACCCGACATCGAAATTCACCACGAATTTCGCCAGCCCCAGATGCCCTCTTTGCTGAACGTCGAGTGGCCCATTGCCGATAATCCCTTACTAGAGCGCATCCAGAAGGAACACGAAATGCTCGTGATTCCTGACACGCAAGACCCGCCGCGATCGCTGTCCACTGCCTTAGATGCTGTGAACTATTTAGTTGAAGAGTGGCAGATTCGCTCTTGGGCGCTGGTGCCGTTGGTTTATCAACAGCGGTTGCTCGGCATGATTGAGCTGCATCACTGTCAAGAACAGCCCCATCAATGGAGTGAGGACGACTTAGCTTTAGTCGAAGCCGTCGCCGCACAGCTGAGCGTAGCCATCATCCAGGCCGACGCCTATGCGCACTTACAAGACCTCAACCAGCAGCTCGAAGCCTTAGAACGGACTCGCAGCAATTTGATTGCCATCACCGGACACGAATTGCGCACCCCACTATCAACCATTCAGGTGTGTTTAGAAAGTTTGGCCACTGAGCCCGACATGCCGGATAAGTTGCGCAACACGATGCTGACCTCAGCGTTGGATGACGCCGAGCGGATGCGCAAACTGGTACAGGATTTCCTCACGCTCTCGCGCTTGGAAAGCGGACGCATTGAATGGAATTTCGAGGCGCTGTCTTTGCTGGAGTGTATCGACTTGGCCCTCAGCAGCGTTCAGGCCCGTCATGGTAGCCATTTTCCGGAGATTGAAATCAAAGTCGAGTTGCCACCAAAACTGCCCATGGTCCGAGCCGATGGGGAATGGGTCGTCGAAGTGATTGTGAAACTTATGGATAATGCCTGCAAGTTCACCGACCCCGGCGACACGATTACCATCTCAGCCCAGCGGGTGGATGAAGACATGATTCAAATCACCATCGCCGACTCCGGTCGGGGGATTGAGCCCTATCGGCTGGAAGCCGTGTTCGATCGCTTTTATCAAGAGGAAGGGGCATTGCGTCGTACCACTGGGGGCACCGGGCTCGGTTTGGCCATGTGTCGCCAAATCGTGGAAGGGCTGGGGGGCCGAATTTGGGCCACCTCGGCAGGCAAATCCCACGGCAGTCAATTTCACTTTACGTTACCGATCGCCGAAGGTCGCGCCGCGCTGCATGTTCGCCATGACCGGGGCAGCCTGATTCTCGAAGACGATCTCGACGAAGCCGAGCTCTCGCTCAGCGAGCTAGAACGCCGTAATCCGTACATTCTCGAGTGATCTGTGCGTGGTCGTGCCAACCGCGATCGCGACCGGGGCATCGCTATGGCGATCGCCCAATATCCTGCCGATCCTTCATAAAGCTGAGAGCAACTCTGAAGAACTGTTACTTTTCCTCAATAACTCGATAAACGCGACCTTGGCCGGTGATAGGATGCCTCAAAACGGTTGAGAGAAAACGTTTTATGGCAGAAACTCTGACTGGACAAACTCCTAAATTTGGCGGCAGCACTGGCGGTCTTCTGACAGCGGCAGCAGTCGAAGAAAAATACGCGATTACCTGGACGAGCTCGAAAGAGCAAGTGTTTGAAATGCCCACGGGTGGTTCCGCCATCATGAATGAAGGCGAGAACTTACTGTATTTGGCGCGTAAAGAACAGTGCCTAGCTCTAGGCGCTCAACTCCGCACCAAATTCAAGCCCAGAATCCAAGATTACAAAATCTATCGCATTTACCCCAGCGGCGAAACTCAGTATCTGCATCCAGCAGATGGCGTGTTCCCCGAGAAGGTGAATGAAGGGCGCGAATCGGTCAACCGCAATGACCGTAGCATCGGCAAGAACCCCGATCCGGCAACCATTAAGTTTAGTGGTAAGGAGCCTTACGAGGTTTAAGCCTGGATCGACTGTGTCTTTATAAATCAATCAGACTTAACGGGGTGTAGCATTGCTATACCCTGTTTTGTTATCGGCTGACTGCGATCGCGGTCCTGTCTTTATCCAGTTTTTCATCGCCGCTTCCATGGTTTCACCTTCCTTCGAGCAGTTCCAAACCTTAGCCACTCAAGGCAACTTCATCCCGGTATATCAAGAGTTGGCAGCAGATTTGGATACCCCCGTCTCGGCCTGGCACAAAGTGTGCGCCACCGCTCCCTACAGCTTTTTGTTGGAATCGGTGGAAGGGGGAGAAACCTTAGGACGCTATAGCCTTTTAGGCTGCGACCCGCTCTGGGTGCTGGAGACCCGAGGCGAAACCACCACCCAGACATTTCGCGACGGCACGGTGAAAGCCTACAGCGGTGATCCGTTCACGATCTTGCCGAACTGTTTAGCGCCCTATCAGCCAGTCAAGCTGCCTGAGCTGCCGCCAGGGATTGGGGGACTATTTGGTTTTTGGGGCTATGAACTTATCCAGTGGATTGAGCCCACGGTACCGGTGTATGACCGTGCTGAGGCCGACTTGCCGGATGGTTTGTGGATGCAGGTAGATAGCCTGCTGATTTTTGATCAAGTGAAGCGCAAAATGTGGGTGATTGCCTATGCCGATTTGCGCCAACCGGGACGCGATTTGGCGGCAGCGTATGAGGCGGCGTGCGATCGCATTCAAACCCTGGTGCAAAAGCTCACTGCCCCTCTCCAAGGGTTGGCTCCCCTCACCCAATGGCATCCACCTGGAGCCCAGACCCAGGCAGTGCCCCTGAACTATCAAAGTAATCGGACCCAGGCCGAATTTTGTGACGCAGTCCGCCAGGCCAAGGACTACATTCGAGCAGGCGATATTTTTCAGGTGGTGGTGTCGCAGCGCCTGTCGACGACTTATGAAGGCAATCCCTTTGACCTGTACCGCTCGCTCCGGTTGGTCAATCCTTCCCCCTATATGGCCTATTTTCACTTCCAAGACTGGCAGCTCATCGGCTCTAGCCCGGAAGTGATGGTGAAAGCAGAAAACGACCCGCAAGCACCGGGCAGTAAAATTGCTACCGTGCGCCCCATTGCGGGCACCCGTCCCCGCGGACAAACGGTAGCCGCCGATGCCGACTATGCTGCCGATCTACTCGCCGACCCGAAAGAGATTGCCGAACACGTCATGCTGGTGGATTTGGGGCGCAATGACCTCGGTCGCGTTTGCACGAGTGGCACCGTCAAAGTTGATGAATTGATGGTGATTGAGCGCTACTCCCACGTCATGCACATTGTCAGTAATGTCATTGGTCAACTCGCCCCGGATAAAACCGCCTGGGACTTGCTCAAAGCCTGTTTTCCCGCCGGCACCGTCAGTGGCGCCCCCAAAATTCGTGCCATGCAGATTATCCATGAACTCGAACCAGACCACCGAGGCCCCTACTCTGGAGTCTATGGCTACTATGACTTTGAGGGCCAGCTCAATACGGCTATCACCATTCGCACGATGATTGTGCGCCCTGAGCAACCGGGACGGCATCAGGTGAGTGTGCAAGCGGGCGCTGGTTTAGTCGCTGACTCAGTGCCTGAGTCCGAATTTCAGGAAACTTTGAATAAATCGCAAGGCATGCTCACAGCGATTCGGAGCCTACAAGGCAAAGCACACTAAGCGACTGACAGCATACATTCGTTGCATCCACCAACCGTGTAATTGCGCATCTGCTACATTACCCAGATTTCACCCAGTCTGTATATGAAGAAGTTGATGCTGGCTTGATTTTCGGGCATTACAAACATACAGAAGCTTCAAAATCAGAGTCCACACGAAAGCATTAAATGTATAAAATACAACTATTAAACAGTGGCGAAGCGATTTACTGACTTGCTGATCGCTCGTGTGAATACGCCTGACGAGACCGGAAGATGAGCCATGCAGCATAGGCTGTTTCGGATGGGCTGGGACATCAGTTAGGTAGGTGGGTACACTGTTGATATCTGGATCAACTGTGGTGTTACCAGGAACTTTATGGGCCGAAACTGAGCTCGCGACTTTAATTGGGTTGTTCCATGATTGAGCCTGATGTCAAAGATATCAGCGATGTGTCGTCGCTCAAGGCTGTCTAAACGCTAAGTCTGTGCCAGCGTTGCTTGCCAAAAGCTAAATGGCATCAGAATACCTGAGCAAATGTTTGATTGAAACCTGACGGGAGAACATGTTTGATCCCAAAGTATTGAGTGAATATGCCCTCTCTCATATGGATGTTTCCACGGAAAGCATTCAGACAAGTTTGAATTTGTTTCAGACTTTTAAGCGTTTGTATGAGCAAAATCCAGCCCTGCTAAACGAGATTCTCAATTTAGCAACGGTGGACAAACAAATGCCGGTGCATCCCGGTAATTTTTCTTACGTGTTGGGGCTGGTTACGGATAAGCAAGCTTTGCTCATAACGAATGTTTCAGAGGACCGTTCACAGATCTTTCTGCAACCGCATCTCAATAACCAAATTTGGACGTTTGGGCGCGATCCCAATCAATCTTCTTTACCGATTCGCGATCGCCGCCTCTCTCGTTGCCACGCGGCCATTCGTTACGACAGCACCTGTGGCTTTGTGTTGTATGACTTGGACAGCACTAACGGAACCTACGTCAATGGTGTGCGGATTCGGCAGAACTACATTTTGAAAGATGGTGACCTCATTCGCCTGGGCAGCATGAACTTTGGTTTCTTTACTGGTGCTGAGTTTCGCCGCGTGGGCGAGCCCTCCCCAGATGTCCTGCGGCTGATTAGTGAAGCCGCTGTGCCGCCCACTGCGCCAATGGAGGACGAATCGTTGGAGACGCCCACCCATGTCCAAGAACCTCTGCCGCCGAATCTAGAGCAAACCCTGCATTTCATGAATGGACCGGAATTTCCCCAAGATTAGACCAGTAGGTCATTGGTTCAACGTCGGTTAAGGATTCAGGGCGGGAGTCTCGAAAGTCTCGACGATCGCCCCCAACTCTTGGGGAGAATGCACCTGATAGGCGTGGATGCCAACCGTTTGCGCTGCCGTCACATTCCGCGCACCGTCATCAAAAAAGGCTGCATTTTCAGGGGCGATCTCCAGCTTCGCTAAAACGTGGTGGAAGATTGCCGGGTCGGGTTTCATGACACCAATTTCGTGGGAGAGGAATACCTGCTCAAAGGGCGCGTAGAAATCGTAGCGATCGCGCAACCGCTCATAATGGGCGGGATTGGTATTGGAGAGCAGTGACAGATGGTACTGCTGCTTCAGTTCCTCCAGAATCTCATCACACCCAGGCATGGGCGCTTGCACAAACTCTAAAAACTCGTGCTGCACTTGTTCAGGAGAAATTTGCAGGTCGAATTCTTGGATGAAATTTTGGGCAAAGGTATCGAAGTCGATACGGCCCGATTCAAAATCGACGGTGCTGCGGGCGTTGATCCACAAGTGGTGCAGCTCATCAATGGGCACCGATCGCCCCAACAAGCCACTGACGCGCTCGCTCCATTCCAGCGCAACGAGTACGCCGCCCATATCTGAAATGATGTGCGTAATCATGCGATCGCGGCTCCTGTAATTGATGTTGTGAGATGTTTCGTCAAACTCCAGATTACTGGCTATTGGCCGCTGAGGAGATGGACGGAGGGGACGCACCCGAGGGGACGCACCCTTGCCAAGGGTGCGTCCCCTGAACGATCGCGCTAGCCAAGGCCCCCACAAATTCGTAATGATGGGGGCATGGATATTCGACTCACCCCCATCATCGATTGGTTTGCGCGGCAGGGCTGGCAACCGCTGCGCTTTCAGCAACAAGCGTGGGAGGCTTACTTAGCCGGACAGAGCGGGCTGATTCAGGTGCCGACGGGGTCGGGCAAAACCTACGCCGCTGTTATGGGACCGCTGGCGGAAATGTTGGAGACGCCGGGTAAGGGATTGCAACTGCTCTACATCACGCCGTTGCGGGCTCTGTCGCGAGATATTGAGCAGTCCATTCGCCGTCCGGTGGAGGAGATGGGCTGGGCGGTGGCGATCGAGTCACGCACGGGGGATACCAGCTTCCACAAAAAATCGCGGCAGCTCAAAAAGATGCCCGATGTGCTGATCACCACGCCGGAGTCGCTGTCGGTGATGCTGTCGTACAAGGACAGTCAGAAGCGGTTTCAATCTTTGCGGTGTGTGGTGCTGGATGAGTGGCACGAACTCATGAGTTCCAAACGCGGCACCCAAACGGAACTGGCCCTCTCTCGCCTGCGGGAACTGGTGCCGGAGGCGCGCACCTGGGCGGTATCGGCCACCCTGGGCAATTTGCCGGAAGCGGCGCAAACTGCCGTGGGTTTGGGCACCGCGCCCACGATTATTCAAGCGGATATTCTCCGTGAGACGGTGATTCAGAGCATTTTGCCCGAATCTGTGGACAGCTTCCCCTGGGCGGGGCATTTGGGGTTGCGGATGTTTGAGGCGTTAGTGGCGGCGCTGGATATTGAAAAATCCACGCTGATTTTTACCAACACGCGCAACCAGGCAGAGCGGTGGTTTCAGGCATTGCAGTTTGCGGTGCCCGACCATGAGGACGAGATTGCGCTGCACCACGGTTCCATTGATAAGCAGGAACGGGAAGCGATCGAGGCGGGGGTGAAAGCGGGCGACATCAAGTGGGTGGTCTGTACCTCGTCGCTGGATTTGGGGGTGGACTTCCAGCCTGTCGAACGGGTGGTGCAGATTGGCAGTGCCAAGAATCTGGCGAGACTGTTGCAGCGGGCGGGGCGATCGGCCCATGTTCCCCAGGGCACCTCGGAGGTGTTCTTTTTGCCGACCAATGCGCTGGAGCTGTTGGAGATTTCGGCGTTTCGGCGGGGGCTGGCGGCGGGAGCGATCGAAACCCGGCGACCGCGTGACCAGCCCTATGACGTGCTGGTGCAGCATTTGGTGACATTAGCCTGTGGCGATGGCTTTAACCCGGAAACAACCTTGGCGGCGATTCGCCAAACCGTGGCCTATCAGCACCTCACGGATGAAGAGTTTCAGTGGGTGGTGGAGTTTGTGGAGAAAGGAGGCAAGTGTTTGGGGGCGTATCCCCGCTATCAGAAGGTGGGGTGGGAGGGCGATCGCTACCGCGTCACCGACCCCAAAATCACGCGGATGCACCGCATGGGTATTGGCACCATCACGGGCAATCAGGCGGTCAAACTCATGTACACCAACCGCCGCGAAATTGGCACCGTGGAGGAAAATTTTGTCTCACGGCTGAAACCGGGGGATGTGTTTTTCTTTGCGGGGCGGCAGTTGGAGTTCTTTCAAATGAAGGACATGGTGGTGTATGTGAAGAACACGCGCCGCCAATCCACCGTGACGCCCACCTGGGGCGGGGGACAACTCGCCATCTCGGACACGTTGAGCACCCATCTGCGGCAAGAGGTGGAGTTTGTGCGGCAACCGGGCGACTGGAACCGCGAGATTCACTGCATCGCCCCGATTTTGGAAACCCAGGCGCGGCTCTCCCACATTCCCACGACGGATGAGCTGCTGGTGGAGTGTTGCAAAACACGAGAGGGGCAGCATCTCTATGTGTTTCCCTTTGAGGGGCGGTTTGTCCATGAGGGGCTGGGCTTTTTGTGGGGCTATCGGTTTGCGCGGCAAAAAAGCGCCACGTTCACGATTTCGGTAAATGATTACGGGTTTGAGATTTTGGCTCCTAAGGGTTATCCGTTTCAGGACTTGTTTTCGGATGAATTTTTCAGCCGGGAGGATCTGGAAGCGGATGTGAAGGCGAGCTTGAATATTTCGGAGCTGACCCAGCGCAAGTTTCGTGGGGTGGCGCAGGTGGCGGGGCTGGTGTTTAAGGGCTATCCCGGTTCGCGCAAAACGTCGGCGCAGTTGCAGGTGAGTTCTTCGCTGCTGTACGAGGTGTTCAGCAAATATGAGCCGGATAATTTGCTGCTGAAGCAGGCGGAGCGGGAAGTGCTGGCGGAACAGTTGGAGACTCATCGGCTGGCGAAGTTGCTGGAAAAGCTGAGTCAGCTTCAGGTGGTGTGGCAGGAAACGTCGCGTCCGGCTCCGTTCGCGTTTCCGCTGTTGGTGGAGCGGTTGGGCACGCGGATGACGAATGAGAGTCTGCTGGAACGGGTGGAGCGGTTGAAGCAGCAGTGGGGTAGGAAGTAGGGAGTGGTGGGGTGGCTGGGTGGGGGGTAGGGGGTGTGAGTGGATTCGGTGAAGTCGGTGGGGTGGGTGAGGTGAGTGGGAGAGCGGGGGGAGCGAATTTTGGCGGGGGGCTCAGAAAACGGATGGCGGTGAAGTTGGGGGGAGTGTTGTTGGCGATCGCGATGTTCTGTCGGTTGAAGTCTTATTGATCGCCTGTCGGGTAGACTTCCAGTCTGCCGCCCTCACCGATCGCGCTCACAACGACATCTGTACAACTTGATCTGCAAATGCGGACGGCCAGGATGGCTATCCAACAAGAATGCTGACACGCGGCAAGGAGTTAAGGATAAGCACAGAGGGCGCGGGCGTTAAGACTCGTGGGAGAAAGCGGTCATCGGAGGGAGAAGTGGGGCATGCTGTAGCCAAGGTGGGCTGTCCCGGTGGTTGTTGGTTCGGGGGCGGTGCTGAACACTTGCTTTGAGAGATGGAGTCGTCATGACGTGCGATCGCCCTTTTCACGATCAGGTTCCGGCATTGTTGCAGGCGATGGACGCGGCGGGGCGACTAACGGCGGTGACTGATCACTGGCTGGCTTGGCTGGGCTATGAGCGATCGCAGGTCATTGGCAAACCGTGGCGTGACTTTTTGACGGTGGCGGGGCGATCGCGGGTGGCGGCGTTGGTAGAACGTGACGCCCCCCTCCAGGGTCTTGAAACGGAGCGCCTGCCGTTTGCCACGGCACAGGGGGCGGTGGTCGAGGGGCAAGTGGCCGTCAGTCGGTGGGAGATGACGCCGAACCAACCGCCGGCCTATGTGATCAGCGTGAGCGACTGTACACTACTGTCTCCAGCGGCCCAGAGCGCCGAAGAACGCTTTCAACTGTTGACCGAGACCATTGAAGACGTGTTTTGGATTAATGATGTCCAAACGCGGTGTGTCATCTACAACAGCCCCAACTTTGAGGCGATGTGGGACTTGCCGATCACGGCGATCGCCGATGATGTGACGGCATTGCTGGCGCGAGTTCATGAGGACGATCGCCCAGCATTCACGCAATACCTTGAGGTGCTGTTCACCAATCCCCGACCCAGCGAACTGGAGTATCGCATTCAACTGCCCTCGGGACAAACCAAGTGGCTATTGCAGCGCAGCTTTCCGGTACTAGATGCGGCGGGGCAACCGGTGCAGGTGGTGGGGATGACTCGCGACATCACGGCCCAGACCGAGGTGACAATGGCGTTGCGCCAATCCGAAGAGCGGTTTCGCCTGTTGGCTGAAAATCTGGAAGATGTGTTTTGGTTAACTGACGTGCAAACGCGGCGCAGTTTGTATGTGAATCCAGCGTTTGAGCGGCTTTGGCAGTTGCCCCGTGCCGCGGTCGCCGACAATCCTGCCGCTTTTTTAGAGCGCATTCACCCAGACGATCGCGATCGCGCCACCGCGAGCATCCAAGCCTGCATTACTCGGGGCGAAAATTTTGATCTGGAATATCGGTTGCAACTGCCCGATGGCGAGATTCGCTGGGTGCGCGATCGCGGCTTCATCATTTTGGATGCGGTGGGGCAACCCGCCAAAATGGCAGGCATCGCCACCGACATCACCCCGACCAAGCAAAACGAAGCGCATCTGCGCCAATACGAGCGCACGATCGCGGCTATGCCCGATGCCGTTTGCTTACTGGGGACAGATTATCGCTATCGGCTGAGCAATGCGGCTTATCGCGATTGGTTTAACCAGGGGGCTGATTTACAAGGTATACACCTGCTTGACCTCTTTGGGGAAGATTTTTTTGCCACGGTGGCCAAACCAAGATTTGACGCAGCGCTAGCGGGCCACTCCCAATTTTTTGAAGAATGGCTGTTTAACCCCAGCCAAAACGTCGAGCGCTTTATCAGCATTGCCTACGTGCCCTACACCGAAGCGAACGGTGACATTGGTGGGGTGATCACCTGCGTGCGCGATCTGACCACGCTGAAGCAAGCCCGCGATCGCCTCGACCAAATGGCCCAACGGTTGCAGCTGCATATTCGCAATTCACCCCTCGCGGTCATTGAGTGGAATGCTGACCATCAGATTGAGCACTGGTCACCCCAAGCGACCGCTTTCTTTGGCTGGTCAGAAGCCGAAATGGTGGGTCGTCAGGTGAGCGAATTAACGATTTTTGCGGCTGGTGAGCAAGCCCTTTGGACTGACCACATTACTGATTTATTACAATCACCTACTCATCCGCCCACTGTGGTGATTCACCACGTTCACCGCGATGGGCAGGAGCTGTTTTGTGAATGGTCTAACTCCGTGCTGCGCGATGCCGACGGAGCGATCATTTCCATCTTGTCGCTGGGGCAAAATATCACCGAGCGACGGCAGGCCAAGCTCGCCCTGCAAGCGAGTGAGGAACGCTGGCAACTCGCGATCGCCGGGAGTAATGAAGGCATCTGGGACTGGCAGATTGCCGATGATCAAGTCTTTTATTCGCCGCGCTGGAAAGAGTTATTGGGATATGCCGATGACGAGCTGGAAAATGATCGCGAAGTTTGGCGATCGCGGGTGCATCCCGAAGATTTTGAGCCGGTCAATGCTCTGATGCAAGCCCACTTGCAGGGCCAAAGCGACACCTATGAAGCGGAATATCGCTTGCGGCACAAGTCGGGTGAGTATATCTGGATTTTGTCGCGAGGCCGCGCCATTTTTAACGACGCAGGTGAACCGATACGCTTTGTTGGCTCCCATGTGGATATTAGCGATCGCAAACAGGCCGAACTCGATTTGCAAGCATCTAAATCGCTGTTGCAAATGGTGTTTGACCACCTGCCCCAGCGGGTCTTTTGGAAGGATTATGAAGGGCGTTTTTTAGGGTGTAATCAGGTCTTTGCCCAAGACATGGGTGTCGATCATCCCAGTCAGTTAATTGGCAAAACCGACCATGATTTCGGTGTCTTTTCTCCGGAATCGGTGGAATTATTTCTCGAACGGGATCGGCGGATAATGGACGCCGGTCAAGCGATCGCCTTTAACGAATGTGCGCAAACCTATGCCGATGGTTACCAGCGCTGGGTCTCGACCATCAAATCGCCGTTGGTCACCCCCCAGGGTGACGTGATGGGCATCTTTTGCTGCTACGAGGATGTTACCGAACGGGTGCTGGCCAAGCGATCGCTCCAGCGTTATGCCCACATGGTCGAAGCCGCCAACGACGCCATTTGCCTGCTCGACGCCGAGTATCGCTATCAGGTCATTAATGAGACCTATCGCAGTTGGTACGGCTACAACGGCCAACCCATTTTGGGCCAAACTGTGGCCGAGGTATTAGGCCAGGCGGCATTTGATCATCGCCTCAAACCTTTGCTAGATCGCTGCCTGCAAGGCGAAACCATCCACTACGATCGCTGGTTCGAGTTTCCGCATCTGGGGCGACGCTTTCGGAGCATTACCCTAACGCCCTATCGGGTCGACGGCGAGGCGATCACGGGCATCGTTACCAGCATTCGCGATTTGACCTCTCTCAAAGAGAGTGAGTTGCAGCAGCAGCAACTGTTAGAAATTCTGGAAGCGACTCCCGATTTTGTTGGCATGGCGCGCCCCACGGGTGAGGTTGTTTATTGCAATCCGGCGTTGACTCAGTTCGTCACCCAATATTTGCCACCGACTGCTGCCAACCACATTCGCAACTATCATCCGCAATGGGCGTCGCAATTACTGTTTCAAGAAGCGATGCCGACCGCGATCGCCCAAGGTACCTGGCAGGGAGAAACCGCTCTCTTAGCTGCTGACGGCACCGAAATTCCCATTTTGCAAACGGTGACGGCCCATCGTAATGACAATGGTGAAGTGCAGCTGCTTTCCACCATTGCCCGCGATCATCGACCGCAAAAGGCTTTGGAGCAGGAATTGCGCGATCGCCTCACCTTTGAGCGTTTACTGAGCCGGTTATCCACTGAGTTTGTCAACTTGCCGAATGATCAGTTGGCAGCGGGTATGCACAAAGCCCTCAAGGCCATTGCCGAAGCCACTGGGGCGCACCGCAGCTACGTTTACCTGTCTTCGCCGGATGGCCAGCAGAGTCAGCTCTATAGTCAGTGGCACATTGCCAGTCTTGAGCCTATTCCCGCCGCGTGGCAGCAGGTCGCGAAAACTCAGGTGCCCTGGTGGATGGAGCAGTTGCGGCAGCAATCCATCATGACGATTAATGATGTGGAGCACCTGCCCCCTGAGGCGGCTAACGAACGCCAAGCGATGACCATGATGGGCACGCGATCGCTCGCCGTGGTGCCGATGTATCACCACCAGCGGCTGTTGGGGCATATTGGCTTTGCCTTAACCCAGACCAAAACCTGGTCAGAAAACGAGATCGCGCTGCTCCAAATTGTGGGTGATCTCTTTGCCAATGCCTACCAACGCCAACAGGCCGAAGCCGCCCTCCGCCAGCAAGAGCATTATTATCGCCGTCTGACAGAAAATGCCTCGGATGTCGTGATGCTGCTCGATCGCCGGGGCCGCATCCAGTACGTCACGCCCTCCATCACTCGATTGCTGAACTATGACCCGGCTGATCTGCAAGGCCGATCCGTCCTGCGGTTGGTCGCGGCAGAAGATTGGCCCGTGATTGCCGCCGTGCGGGCCGCCGCGATCGTGCAGCCAGGCCTTCCCCAACCGGTCTTTCAGTGCCGGGTGCGTCACCAGTCGGAGCCGCAATGGCATTACTTTGAGGTGGTGGCTAACAGTTTGCTCGATGACCCCAACATTCAGGGCATTGTGGTGAATTGTCGCGAGGTGAGCGATCGCGTCGCAGCAGAAACCGCCCAACGCTGGAGTGAGCGCGTCTTTCAATCCATTTTTGAACAATCAGCGGTCGGGATGACGCAACTCGCCCTCGATGGCACCTACATCAAAGTCAACCCTGCGTTTTGTCAATTGGTGGGCTACCCTGCGGAAGCATTGATCGGCGAGCATTTCGACAAAATCACCCATCCTGACGACTTGGCCCATGACATGCACATGATGGACGGGGTGATCCGGGGTGAAGTGACCGCCCAAGAGATTGATCTGCGTTTTATCTGTGCCGATGGTTCCGTGCGGCATATGCAATTGGTGGTGACGGCGGTGCAGGGCGACCAAACTCAGCCTGCCTTTTTGACCACGGTGTATAAGGACGTGACGGAACAAGTGTTGGCGGAGCGATCGCTGCGGAGCGTGGTTGAAGGCACCGCGTCGGTGACTGGAGAAGCTTACTTCCCGGCGCTGGCTCGTCAGCTGGCCGACACTTTGGGGGTCGATCATGTGTTTATCAATCAGCTAGATGACGATGCCGACACCCTGAGCACCCTGGTGTTTTGGAGTCACCAACGACAGCAAGCCGACATGACTTATCAACGGGCCAATACTCCCTGCGATCTCACTTTGCAGCAGGGCTTTTACTGCTGTCCGCAAGGGGTGCAGGCCGCTTTCCCCGATGACCCAGATTTGGTCGCCCTTAATGCTGAGAGCTATATCGGCGTCATCCTCACCGACACCCACGGCCAACCGCTAGGGGAAATCTGCCTCCTCCATAGCGAGCCGATTCAGCATTTAGACAATGCCGTCACCTTGTTGCGCATCTTTGCCGCTCGCGCCAGTGCTGAACTTGAACGGCAGCGGGCGCACCAGGCACTCCAAGCCAACGAAGCGAACTGGCGCAAAATTCTCGACCATATGCCCGTCTTGTTAGACGCCATGGATGACAATGGTCTGTTGACTTTGTGGAATCAGGAATGTGAGCGGGTTACGGGTTATAGCGCAGCCGAAGTAGTGAATAATCCCGAAGCTCTGAAGGTCTTTTATCCCAACGCCGAGTATCGCCAAATCATGTTCACCCGCTGGCAAGAGCAGGGCAACAACTACCGTGATTGGGAATGGCTAATCACCTGCAAAGATGGCAGTGAGCGCATCATTTCCTGGTCCAATGTTTCCGATCTGTTCCCGATTCCTGAGATTGGGGCCTGGGGGGTTGGGGTCGATGTCACTGAGCGCCGCCGCGCCGAAGATGCCCTTCGCCAAAGTGAGGCTCGCTTTCAGCGGTTAGCGGCCAACATGCCGGGTATGATTTATCGCTATCACCAATATCCCGATGGCAGCGATCGCTTTAGCTATGTCAGTCCTGGCAGTGCCGACCTGTGGGAATACGAACCCGAGGCGATTTGTGCTGACTCCAGCCACGCTTGGGCCATGATTCATCCTGACGATCTCGAAGTGTTCAAGGCTTCCATTGCGACGGCGATCGCCCAAGGCACCACCTGGCTGCACGAATATCGCATCATCACGCCCTCCGGCAAAGTGAAATGGATACAGACGGTGGCCCGAGGAGAAGCTCACCCCGACGGCGAATATACCTGGGATGGAGTTGCCGTCGATGTCACCGATCTCAGACAAGCTGAAGCCGATCTGAGTGCTAGCCAAGCTCGGTTTCAGCGACTGGCCGACAATACACCAGGGATTATCTATCGCTATCACCGCAGTGCTGACGGGAGCGATCGCTTTAGCTATCTCAGTGCCGCCTGTCGAGAACTGTGGGAGATTGAACCCGAAGCGGTGATCGCTGATATCTCAGTCGCTTGGAATTTGATCCATCCAGATGATCGACCCCGGTTGAGAGAGACGCTATCGCACTCGGCCCAAACCCTCACCTCATTCAAAGCTGATTACCGCGTTATCGAACCCTCTGGACAACTAAAATGGTTCCAAATGTTAGCGCGGCCAGAGCAAGAAGCGAATGGTGATTACCTTTGGGATGGGGTGATTGTCGATGTAACGGAGCAAGTCGCCACGCAAACGGCCTTACAGGCCAGTGAAGCCCTCAACCGCGCCATTTTGGCCGCATTGCCTGATTTGCTCATTCGGATGCGCCGCGATGGCCTGTGCCTCGACATGCAATATCCCAGTTATTTTTCTGTGGTGTGTCCCAAAGAGCGACATGTGGGCCGCTTGGTGCAAGACACCCTCACCCCCGATGTGGCTGCCGAACGGATGCAGGCGGTTGAGCGGGCATTGACCACCGGGGAAGTACAACTCTATGAATATCAGTTACCCATTGATGGCGTGTTGCTTTGGGAAGAGGCACGGGTGGTGCCGATGCCCAATGATGAGGTCTTGGTGCTGGTGCGCGATATTGACGATCGCAAACGAGCCGAAGCGGCTTTGCGACACAGCGAAACCCTCAACCGGGCCATTGTGGATGCACTGCCCGATATGTTCACCCGGATCAGCGTCGAGGGCAGGTGTTTGGATGTTCACCATCCCCCCGAATTTCCGGCGTTGTTACCTAAGTCACAAGCCATTGGCCAGAATCTCCGCGACTTTTTGCCCATTCACTTGGCCAATCAGCGTATCGCCCAGGTAAAACGGGCGATCGCCACCCAACAAATCGAGGTGTTTGAATATCAACTCGAGATTGATGGCAACCTCCGGTGGGAAGAGTCGAGAATTGTGCCCTTTACGGAGAATGAAGCACTCGTTCTGATCCGCGATATTGACGAACGCCGCCGCGCCGAAGAGGAGGTGCGACGCTTGAATCAAGTGCTAGCCGACCAGAATCAACACTTAGAAGAGCTCGTAGAACTGCGAACCGCTGAACTGATTACCTTGATGAATGCCCTGCCCGATCAAATTTTTGTGGTCGATCGCACCCATACGATGACCTTCGGTAATCAGGTGGTGGCAGAGTTTGCCCAATTAACCCAACGCCAAGACTTTGAGGGCAAAACCATTTATGAATGCTTCAGCTCTGACCAAGCCCGCATCTATGAGGCCCAAAATCAGCAGGTCTTTCAAACGGGAGAGATTTTGCACCTGGAGGAAGCGATCCAAACCCCCAACGGTCTGGTGCATTTAGACACCTACAAAATTCCCCTCAAACGTCCCGATGGCGAAGTCTACGCCCTGATCGGCACTTCTCGCGACATTACGGACCTCGTGGAAGCGCAGCGGGCGTTAGAGCACCAAGCCGAGCAACTCGCAGCCACTAACCAAGAATTACAGTCGTTTTCCTATTCGGTGTCTCATGACTTGCGGGCTCCCCTGCGTCATATCAATGGCTTTATCGCGGCGCTGAAACAACGCTTAGCAGTTACTACCCCCGAGCCCGATGCCAAACTACTGCACTACATCGAGGTCATTGAGAACAGTAGCCAAAAGATGAGTCTGCTGATCGATGGGTTGCTCACGCTGTCGCGCGTCGGTCGCCGCGAAATGAGTACCCGCCCCGTGCCGTTGGGGCCACTGGTAGAGCAGGCTATCGCTCTCCTCACCGAAGGTCCTGATGAAACGTTGGATCATGTCGAAATTACGATCGATGAGTTGCCCACGGTTTATGGCGATGCGGCCTTACTGCAGCAGGTGCTCAGTAATTTAATCGGTAATGCGGTGAAATTTAGCCGCGATCGCACCCCCGCCCGCATCCACATTGGGCAGCAGCCCGATGGCACCTGCTTTGTCCGCGACAATGGCGTCGGCTTTGACATGGCCTATGCCGACAAGCTCTTTAGTCCCTTCCAGCGATTGCATAAGCAAGAGGAGTTTCAAGGCACGGGGATCGGGCTGGCGATCGTCAATCGCATCATTCATCGGCACAATGGCGAAATCTGGGCGGAGAGTGAGATTGACCAGGGCACGACCATCTACTTCTCACTGCCCATGCAACCACCCCCACCCACTCCTGGATTAGAGGCACAAGGGTGATTTCGTCGCCCCGGGCAGATTCATCGGCCCGGGGCAGGTTTTGCTTAGGCCAAAAATAAGTGGTAAGCCGGATTATTGCTCTCATCCCAATAGCGGTAGCCCACGGTGTCTAAAAAGGCGCGCCAGTCATCCATCTCGGCGGGCGGCACTTGGATGCCCAACACAATGCGGCCGTAATCAGCACCATTGTTGCGGTAATGAAAGAGGCTGATGTTCCAGTTGGGGCTCATGCAGTTAAGGAACTTGATCAAAGCCCCGGGATTTTCGGGAAACTCGAACCGATACAGCACCTCATCTTGGGCCAGGGGCGATCGCCCCCCCACCATATGGCGCAGGTGCATTTTCGTCAGTTCGTCATCCGTCAGATCGAGGGTGTTGAAACCATTAGCCTCAAACGTCGCCGCCATCTGGCTGGCATCTTGGCGGTCTTTGACCTGCAACCCGACAAAAATATGGGCTTCGGCCTTGTCGGCAATGCGATAGTTAAATTCCGTCAGGTTGCGTTTGCCAATGCATTTGCAAAACTTTCGCAGACTGCCCGGCCCTTCGGGAATGTTGACTGCAAAAATCGCTTCCCGCCGTTCGCCCATTTCCGCTCGTTCCGCCACAAAGCGGAGGCGGTCAAAATTCATATTGGCGCCACAGGCGATCGCCACCAACGTTTCGCCCGTAATCCCCTCGCGCTCCACATAGGCTTTGGCCCCCGCGATCGCCAGCGCCCCAGCGGGCTCCACAATTGACCGCGTGTCCTCAAACACGTCTTTGATGGCAGCGCAGGTGTCATCGGTATTCACCAAAATGACTTCATCCACATACTGCTGACACAGGCGAAAGGTTTCTTCCCCCACGCGCTTAACCGCGACCCCATCGGCAAACCGGCCTACCTGGTCTAGCGTGACTCGTTGCCCTGCCTGCAAAGACTGACTCATACTGTCGGCATCCACCGGCTCGACCCCAATGATGCGAATGTCCGGTCGCAGCCGTTTCACATAGGCGGCAATGCCCGCAATCAAGCCGCCACCACCGATCGCCACAAAAATGGCGTGAATCGGTTTCTGATGCTGCCGCAAAATTTCCATACCAATAGTGCCCTGACCCGCAATCACCTCTGGATCATCAAACGGGTGAATCAAGGTCATGCCCTTTTCTTCTGACAATTGACAGGCATGGGCATAGGCATCGTCAAAGGTTTCGCCGTGCAGCACGGCAATGCCCCCCCGGGCTTCCACCGCTTTGACTTTCAGCTCCGGTGTGGTCACGGGCATCACAATAATCGCCGACGTACCCAGCCGCTTGGCCCCCAACGCGACCCCCTGGGCATGGTTGCCGGCTGAGGCGGCGATTACGCCCTGAGCTAAGCGTTCCGGCGGCAAATGGGCCATCTTGTTATAGGCCCCCCGCAGTTTAAAAGAGAAGACGGACTGCATGTCTTCTCGTTTGAGTAGTAGCGTATTCCCCAACCGTTGTGACAGGCGAGGGGCGACTTCCAGAGGGGTTTCTTGGGCAACGTCGTATACTCGGGCGGTCAAAATCTTTTCGAGATAGTCGTTGTTAGACATGACGCAGAGGGCTACCAGCGGCGATCGATGCCCTTATCTTCTCGTTATTTGGGATACAAAGACAACTTTGATCCATTAAGCAAAATTGGCATGGCGTCCTGCACTGCCGCCTCACTCAGTCCGGTCCCGAGTGGGCACGACAGGAGAGGGGTGAAAAGTGTCTGCAAAAAAATACTCCCTGGGGCGATCGCGAGATCGCCCCAGGGAGTTTAAGCAAAACCCACTAAACCGATTCTGTCAGACCTATGAAGAGCTGTTGCGACGCTCTTCGCGAGCCTGTCGCCAGGAACCGATCAGCCGTTCAAAGTTCACCTGAAATTGCTCGAACCCAAGTAGGCTGCCGAGAGTGTCCTCTTCCCAAGACGCCGACAGCGCTCCGTAGCTGAGACCAACGACACTTAAACCAAAGCAGGCCAGCGTCGTTAACAACACTACGACATTTGGGAGTACAGCGATTTCCTGCACAATCAGCACGTAGCTCACAAAAAAAACAAACACTCCCAAGACTACAGGTAGGCCCGAAAAGTAAAGCATCCGGCGCAACATGCGACGACTCACCACTTCTGGGATGCTGGTCTCTTCTCGGGAATATTTGTTGGTTCGTCGATTTGTAGCAGCGCTGGCGGTGGCTTTAGTTGCCTCGCTGGGCTGCTCGGTTGCCGACTGAACCTTTTCTTTAGCTGACTTTTTACGCTTGCGATTGGGTTCAAACGGCAAGCGGTCTTTCTCTGCATCAGCGGACATGACAACGCTCCAAGACCTGCAATGTCAACGCTCTAGCGACGAATGCCAAGACGACCAATCAGCTCGCGATATTGATTAACGTCCTTTTTAGCAATGTAGGACAGCAACCGCTTGCGGCGACCAATCATCTTCAGCAGTCCGCGCCGAGAAGAATAATCCTTTTTATTGCTTTGTAGGTGTTGGCTGAGTTTGTTGATGCGCTCAGTCAGCATGGCTACTTGCACTTCAGCAGAGCCTGTGTCGGTTTCATGAACCTGGTATTCGGAGATGAGTTCCTGTTTGCGTTCTTGTAGCAGTGCCATAGAGGTACGAGTTGCGTTTTAGCGTGAATATAATTTATGCACAGAGTTTCTAATCATATCACGGCTACCTGAGATGGACTACCTGTGCGGCCACAGAATGTGCCACTACGGGACTCTGAATCACTGCCCATTTGAATCACGGAGCCAACTCAGCGATCGCACTGTTTCCCGTGATTCAAGCAGCCTGGACAGGGAAATTTAAGCAAATCTCGCACTTGGGCTGGGGCCTCGCCATACGTCCCGACAGCAAAATCAAAGTTTGGCAGTGAATTCGTTCGCCATCTTGGGTCACCGACCGATTGTCAAAGCCATCATAAATTTCCCATGCCCTGGACGATGGCTTTATGCATGAGCAGCGTTTCCAGAGTGATGCGCCCGCTTTTGAGGCCTCGTTGGGGCGACATGCCGAGGGCGATCGCACTCGTATGAGACGCATTGCGCTGGAATTGGGGCGACGAGTTGATATAGATGGACGCACTGCGCACCTGACTGGAAAACTGCATGCTCTCTTGATAAGAGTTGGTCACAATGCAGTCAGCATGGCCGCTGCTAAAGCGATTGATCAGGGCGATCGCGGCCGATAAATTAGGCACTCGCGTCATCAACACGGTGCGATCGAGCTGGGCCTCTTGCCACAGTTCTTCGACAGTGGCATCAAGGTCAGATGACAGGGTGGGGCTAGCCACGTCTTTCACTGAGAGTTGACTGTCTTGCAGCAAATGCTCTAATTCCCGTTCGGCGACGGGTGACACCTTTTCATCCACCAAAACTTTTTCGATGCCGTTCACGGGCTCTGGATTCCCCCGATGGCTGGCAATAATTATCTTCGCCACCACCTCAACGGGGGCGGTTGGTGCCCAATACACATAGCAGTTACCAATCGCGGTGCTCAAACTGGGCGAGTTGGCATCGCGCATGACTTGCTGTACCAGACTGGCCCGACCGTAAGGAATGACTAAATCTAGTTCACTGGTTTGCATCAACCAGCGCCGTGCGGCTTCCCCTTCACTTGGTGATAGCGAAACAATGATTTGTTCTGGCAAGTCAACTTGAGCTAAGACACCTTGAAAGACGTCGGCAATGACTTGATTCGTTTGACTGGCCTCATGCCCGCCCTTCAAAATCAAACCGTTGCCGGCCCGCAGGCTCAGGGCAGCGGCGATAATCGCTAATTCAGGAAACGCTTCGTACACCAACGCAATCACCCCCAGGGGTTCGCGCAGCCAGTAAGCATGGTCAGTGGGGGCGATCGCGGGTTGCGGTCGATGTGTGGAAGTGGTCACCGCATCCAGCTGGGCTAAGCGTTCCAAGATGACGATGGCAGTGTTCAACCGCTCTGGCGTGAGTTTGAGCCATTCCACTACGAGCTCAGGCACGGCCATTTCTAGGCTGGCTTCAAGGTCTAGAGTATTGGCTTCTAAGATGTCGTCAGCGGCTTCTCGAAAGGCTTGCGCCGCTGTTTGTAACGCCACGGTGGTTGGCCTAACTTCGAGCGCCTCAGCCGCCTGGCGAATCTGCCGTATAAGCACCGATAGCTCGGCCAGAGACTGAACAGAAGTCATCGCGTTATTCCAGGAATCAAAGAAGTCGTGTTTAGCGGCGACAAGATAGCCAAAAAACCACTAAGAACAATAAAGCAACAGCCGCGACCGTAAGCAATCGTAAAAACATGCCCAAACTGCTGGGCGGCTGCAGAATGGCCAGCAATAAAACGAACATGCCGACGCCAAACAGCATGGTGGCTAGTGGTAAGTAATGGTTACTGAGGGCGGAATGATCTAGGCGCCATTGGTTTCCCGTCCAGTACCAAACCCGCTTGTATGGGTAATGCGTTGAGAGTTGTTCCAACAGGTAGCCGTCATCTTGAATGACGAAAATCTGCTGACATCGGTGACACCCAAAAGCTTCGGTCAGCGCAATGGGCTTGAGCACACCACTTCGCCGACAAGGGCAGGGATACTCCGCTTGTAAGTCAATCTTAAGAGCTTTTTTGGAACGCACAGTGGTAGCCAGCAGAAACAGCTAACTGAGCAAAATGCCCCTGAGACATTAAGTCTCTCACACCATAACCAACCGTATTTGAGAAGGCAAGATGCGGACTCCTGATGAGCCGTTGAAGGCGACTAATACGTGACCAGTAGACCCGCGATCGCCCTCCATACATCGGTGAGTCCGAAGTAGATATTGCCATCTGATCAGCACCTGACTGATGGAGCCGGTCTCAGCACAGCCGAGATAATCCTCACTACCACCTTGAATCCTCCGTGACACCGAACAAGCGTCGTAGGCTACAGAAAGACTTATTAACCCCCTCTGACAAGTTTGGGGCTTCTACGATGAGTGAGCCTTTAGCGCAGACAACAAGGACAGGGTACTAGCCCGCAGGATCAAAGGGCACTTCTAATTCTGGGCCGTTGTCTCCTGGGTCTGGCACCTCGGGCGGATCATCGTTTGGCCCAGCCGGAAACTCCTCTGGCGCGCCAGGGAATTCCTCGGGTGCACCAGGAAACTCTGGAGGCGGTCCGCCGCCCGGTTGCTCTACTGGGGGCACTCCAACCGGTTGCTCTACTGGTGGTACTCCAACCGGTGGCCCGCCTGTGACGACGCCTGGTTCTCGGCTGGGTGGCCCGATTGGCCCCGGCCCACCGACATTAGGAATGACGGGACGAATCACTCCCGCCGGTTGTGAGCTAGGTCCTGTCGGTATCACAACACCCGGCACAGACGCCTGGGGCACCTCTAAGCCTGGTACCGTACGGGGCGGCCAAGTAGACATCAGTGATTGCCTAACAGGATTCTGGACGATGGCAGTATTCTCAAGGCTTTCTAAAGCACTTAGAGGCGTCGCTGCGGTGTCATTGGCAAAGGTCGGTGAGTCGCCCCCATCAGCGGGTAAAAGCCAACTCACCGTCGTCCCTAGCTGCGCATTTAAAGCCACCACACTGGGGTTGAGCAGGTAACTGCCATTGAAATCAGTCTGGGATTGCAGCCCTTCCCAGGTCTCTTGCCGCACCGGATCCGTCGGCAAACCCGTGCCCTCAAAGTTGGGATTATCGAGCTCTAACCCTGATACCAGTGGACTCGTATCGTAAAACAGCTGGAGGTTGAACTCCATTACCTGGATATCGCCATTTTCCACAACCGCTAAATCACCGGCTGACAAGAAGGCCGAGTTGCCATTACTGGCAGTCACTTCCACCGGCCCTTTGGGACTGTTGGTTAAGACCATCACCACCGTTCGTCCTGGGCAAGTCAATTCATTGACCGAAGGTTCAGCCGCGTCACACGCCTGATGAGGAATGTGGCGAACAACCAGAGCAGTCCCTTGAATGCCAGTCACCGCGCTCGGGGTGCGGATATTGCTCGGGCCGCGATCGGGGGGAATGAGAAAGAGGGCAGTCCCATTGGAGAGGCGAAAGTCACGGGTATTGGGCACAAACCAAAAAGTGGCTCGCTCACCGACCCGGGCTAGAGAACCGTCGTTGAAGCGGAGTTCGGCTCTGGCTCCGAGTGCCGTGCGCAAGGCATCACCCACCGCTAACCAATCACTCAGTCGGGCCGGGCGAGCAGTCTGCCCCTCTGGAATAAACTCGACCTGATTATAAAGTGACTCGACGTCGGCACGAGTCAGGGGAACCTGCCCTTGGGCGGGCGATGCGGCGCTCAATATGCCGAGTAAGCCCAATACTAGACTAGGCCAGCCCACTAACTGGAGTGATGACATTCGGAAAAAGCGATTCATAATCACCAGTTCTAGACAACCGAGAGGCGTTCGCGCTACAGAATCAATTTCTGAGCCGAAGACTCTCTTGAACCAGATTCAACTCTTGACTAAGCCCAGACAAACACCCAAAGACAGAGTTTCTATTGATGTCTATCTACAGATGGTGGATACAAAACGGACGGGAACACGAAATCGTCATACTTCTGACGATGAATCACTAAGCAGCCTTGCCAAAACTTTACAAACTGTTATCTAGAACCCGCTAGAAAACGTTCAAGCTTACGTAAGGGTCTCAGTAATTACAACTATAACCTACTCGCGCTTACTCGTTTGTTCACATAGGCTCAGGATATCTTCGTAAAAACTTCACAGTTCTTTAGGGCAAATGCCTTGCGATCGCGGTGGTCTTAAGCTTGAGGATCCAGCATCGTCCACCACTTCTGCATTGGCATGTGATGCCTTTATGGAGCCGCGACAGCATTGTCAGAAAACTCCATGTTTCGTAACAGTCTGGCGGCTTGGGCGGGTCGATGCGGCCTTGCGTGATGGCGCGATCGCTGAGCGTCCAATTTACGTTGGTCAGATAGTGGGGATGCTAGCCTCTCGTCGTCGGGCCGTCCGGTCGATGACTGACGTCGTTAGGGAGTGCCCTCTGTAGGCGGAGGATCGGCGATCGCGGGTGGCGGGTCGGCGGTGGGTGGCTCGGGTGCCGAGGGCTCAGACGGCGGCTCAATGACACCTGCTGGGAGATCGAGGCTTTCTGTATTGGCTTGGCCGGGAGCTGGCAGAGCTTCGTCGGTAGCCGGTGGCACAGGCGAGGCAGGCATTAGCTCATCTTCAACCGTTAAGTCATTGTGTGTGGTCTCTCGAAGGGGGTCGGGATCAGCCATCGTCGGTTCAGACGGACTCGGCACTTCGGGGGCTGCACTGTCAGTCTGCGTCTCTGAAAGGGGGACGTCTGGTGCCGCAGGCTGAGGATTGGCTGGAAACAGCCAGCCACTTTCAGCGGTGCGATCTGCCTCCGGCGATAAAAACCGAGGGTCAAGCCAATATTCACCCGTAAAGGCGGCGGACGCAGCGGCGGGATCGTTGGTGGGTGGGGGCGCAGCGGTGGTCGTGTCGGGGGGCGTCACTGACGCTGGCAAGCCCTGAACTAAGGCACTGGTTTCGTAAAAGAGGTCGCGGTTGAAGGCGAATAGATAGAGGCTGTCACCATCCACGATCGCCATTTGTCCGGTGGTGAGCTCAACGCGGCGAGCGTCGCGCAGACTCACTTGCACCCCCTGGCGTTTAGGGTCTGCCAGCACCATGACAGCAGTTCGCCCTGTATCACTCAGTAGCGTGGCTTCGCTGCCGGGGAGGGCTGCTGGGGCGTCGGCGTCGGGTCCTTGGACGTGTCGTATCACGACTGTCGCCCCTTGGGTTTGGGCAATGGCATTGGGCGTCTCTATCTGAGTGCTGCCCCCATCGGGCGCTAACGAGATCAAGCCAGTGCCTTGGGCCAGCCACAGGTTGCGCGTATTGGGTATGACCCAAAAGGTGGTCAGCTCGCCTAAGCGGATAAATGAACCATCACTGAGTTGTAAATCTGCTTGAGACGCCAAATTGGTTCGAAGGGCATCGCCAAAGCCCAGCCGATCTTGGTCGCGCACGGGCCGCACCAACCCCCCTTGCAGTTGCAACTCGACCCGGTTGCGAAAGGTCTGGACGGTGCCATGGGTGAGGGGTACTTCAGCTTGTGCTAAAACCGGACTGGCAATGGCTGCAAAGACGCCGATGAGACTTGCCAGTCTGGACCATTGGGGGTGATATTGGCGCATGGGCATCTACATTCAGTCTCTACATATTTTAATCTCATCAATTCTGGCACTGTTAACTGGAGTCAATCGTCAGTGAGCTTGTAAGTCGGTGAATCAATGGCAACTCACCGTGTGTTCCCTTTAGGTTGTTGGTATTTGGTGATGAGTTTGAGGGGGGCTACTGTCAGGGCAGACGAGATGGATGATTTATCCTGGCTGAACAGTCGCAATGGCAGGGGGCGATCGCCGGTTTTGGCATAGGCAGCACGTTCTAAATTCAGCAGTTCCCACGATTTTCTTGGTCTTGTGAAGCTACCACTGGTCAGCGATATGGATTGTTTGTTGAGGGCTCAGCGGCTCTATTGGTTGCTTTTAGCGCTGGCGGTGCCGATCGCCCCGGTGCAGGCAAAGTCATTTGACGCTCCTCACAAACAGCTTCTGAAATTGGGGACTGAGAGCGAGGGCAGGCTCGCCGCGCCTGCTAGTGCGTCACGAACCTCCGAGGTATTGGGAGCAGACCCACCAAGCGCCCGCAATCGAGCGATCGCTCAGAGTGCTCTGGCGGATGTCAGCCCTCCGGCCAAATCTCAGAACGACTTTAAGAAAGTCCCTAAAAGTGCGGCTCCCCTGCTGAGTGACTTTCTAGCGGTGCCGGAGGCCGCTCCGGTGCGACCCTCGCGGCATCTCTCACGCACCCAGTCCAGCGTGCGGCCTGGCGCTAAGCCGCTGATGCCGGATGACGCCACAGTCGCCGAGCTACCGAGTGATCCCGAGTTGGGCGTGATCCAGGTGGGCCAGGTTAGCCGTGATGATGAATTAGGCGTCATTCAACTGCGGAGCCCGCTGCAAGATCCGGAGTTAGGCATTTTAGAACTGCGTCAGATCGCGCCCCCGACGCCGCGTAGCCCGCTCGCCTATTTGTCGACGTTTGTGGCTGCGTCGAGTAGTGACAATATCTTTTTGTTCGAAGATCCGATACAAGGACGATTTGGGGACCAACTCGTGCGCCCTGGTATCAGTATCTTGGCGTTTCCCACCTTAGGGCCTGATACGGGGTTGCTATTGTCGGCACGGACGACCCTGTTTCGCTATCAAGAGCAAACGGCCTCGAATTATGACGAGGTGCGGTTTCAAGCGGGCATTCGCCAGCGCTTGTCGGCCAATGCCTATGGCGAGTTGAGTCTGAGTCACCAGCTGCTGTATGAGGAGGGATTTTCCGAGCAGTTTTTTACCAATACCGGGATCGACCTGACCCTTGGCCGCCGCGATCGCTTGACGCCGCAACTGACGCTGGATAGCTACTACCAGGGTCAGATCTTTTTTAGCGATCCTGAACGCTTCAGTAATGTGCTGAACTCAGTCGGGGCGACCTTGAATTATGAAATCAATTCGCAATGGGATACCGGGATTGGCTATCGCCTCACGATTTCCGACTTTACGCAACAGTCACGCCACGAGACGTATCAGCGCCTGACGGGCCAGCTGCGTTATGCCATCACGCCAGAAGTGCGGCTGTCTTTGTTTGGCGGACTGAGCAATGGCCGTTCTTCTGAGAGCCGCATCACTTTTGACGACACGTTTTTTGGGCTGAGCATCAACGCGACGGTGCCAATTTTCTAGCGAGCGGTTGATGCCTCGAATTAGGCGGCGGTGCTGGGGTAGCGCAATCAAGCTCAAGCTGAAAGGTTCACCACTGCATTCAGGAGAACTCCGAAAAAATTACCCATTCGTCGGGTGTCATAAACGCCGTAATGCACCGCAGCTGGGTATTTTTGTTGCTGAAGATCTTCTAAGGAATTGGAATTAAATTAAGTGTGAACAGCCGTCTCGGCTGTTCAAGCGCAGGCAAGATGTCTGCCCGACAAAACTTGGATTTTAAAAATCCTGATTCCTTAGAGTCTGAGAATTGCAAAAACATCGCCGTTCCGGCAGTTTTTTTACAAGTCGCGCAATTTGGCGTTGCGATCGCGGCAACGGTGGTAAAACAGGAGGCATAGTGCCCGCCTTGGTCGATTATGAGTGCTTCATCCCGACGACCTGATCATGATTCCGCTGCTCACTCTGCCGCTGAGGACAGTGCCGCCACGCCGCGATCGCACCGGCCGCCGCCAAAACCTGTCCCTCCGACCCTCGTAGTGGCTCCCATGCTGCCCACTGTGGGGCGACGCTTGCTGGCCTGGAGCTTAGAGATTGCGGTGTTGGCCGGCAGCGTGGTGGGGCCGTTTTATTTGGGCCAGGTGGTGAACCAACGCGCCCAACAACAACCGACCGCAGCCTCCCAAACCGAATTGGCCGCCCCGCTCCAAGCCGTGCAGCAGCAGGGCGCCAAAGCGTTGGGATTGTCGCCGCGATCGCTGCCCACTCAAGTGCCCCCGCTGACGAATTTGTGCTGGTCGGCGGCCCTCGGATTGCCCGTGCTGCTGGCGGCGGGACACATTTATATGGTCGGGCGATCGGGCAGCAGTTGGCCCAAGCGCTGGCTGGGCTTGCAAGTGCTGACCCTAGAGGGACAATCTCCCGGCATCGGTCGGGCGTTCATTCGGGAAGCGGTGGGTAAATGGGGCAGTCCCCTCGCGATCGCCTATGCGGTGTGGCACCTCAGCGGCGCGTTTCCCGTGGTGGGCGTATTGGTGGGGCTCAGCGGTGCGGCTCTCCTCGCCGAGAGTTTGACCGGTTTGGGCAATCGCCCCCGCCGCGCCTGGCATGACTGGTTAGCGGGCACCTGCGTCATTGACGAGCGGACGGGTGCGATGATTCATCTTTCGACCCTGTGGCAGGCCGAGGCCAAAGTGCCGCTGGGGCTGGGTCGTGCTTCCGACTGGTTGCAAACGGTTGGCCCCACCGCCGTTGTCATCAATCCTGATGGGGCACGGTGGCGCGGCAAAGATCTCACCCTGCCGAAGCTGGGCATGGGGCTGGGCCTGCTGTTGACGCTGGGGGGCCTGGCTGGCATCAGCGGCTATTTTTTACTGGGTCGCCCGGCCATTTCTACCACGCCGTCGGCAGATGAGATGTTGTATACCGATCTGGTGTCGACGCTGACCAATCCTGAACTCGATGCTGAAGCCCGGCGTGCCGCAGTGCTCGCCCTCGGCAACCTGCCCGACGATCGCGTCACGCCCTTACTGGTCGACCTGATTGCCCAGACCAACGATCCCCTGTGGCTCGATGCGTTGCAACAAGCCCTCGTAGCCCGAGGGGCGGCGGCATTTCCGGCTTTGCGGCGGCTCAACCAAGGGCTCGCTGCCGACCTGGCTATGCAAAGCGATCCGGCGATGCGACGCACCACTATTATTCGCCTGCAAACAGTCAACCGCATCATTACCAAATTGCTGCTGTTAGAAACTGCGGAACACCCAGAGCCGCTGGACTTTAGTCGGATGAATCTGGGATTTGTCACTGAGGGGCAAGGCGACTTTCAGCTCGTGCTCAAAAACCAATCGCTAGCTCATACCCAGTGGCAAGGGGCGATTTTGTCCGGGGCGCAATTTCAAGGGGCTAAGTTCTACAGTCCCGGGCCCGATAGTTATCCCGACACTTACGACGATCGCACGACCGACTTGAGCGGGGCTGACCTGAGCCACGCCAACCTGGCGGGCGCTGACCTCACTCTGGGGTGCTTGGTGGGCAGTGGCCTTGTGCGGGTGAATTTCAACCAGGCTAATCTCACCCTGGCTAATCTCAGTCGGGCCAATTTAGAACATGCCAGTCTCATTCAAGCCGTGCTCGACCAAGCCACCCTCACGGAAGCGCGACTGTCAAAGGCAGATTTGACGGAAGCTCAATTGTTGGATGCTGACTTGGCGGGGGCGCGACTCGCCGAAGTGAATGCGGCAGGAGCCCAACTCACCGGGGCCAATCTCCAGGGGGTAACGGCGATCGCGGCCCAACTCAATAGTGCCGACCTGAGCCAGACCACCCTGGCGGCTGCCGATTTCACTGGGGCCGCCCTGCAAGATGCCAATCTCCAGGCCACCGACCTCACGGGCACGAGTTTCCGCGATGCCGACCTGCGAGGGGCTTGGCTACAGGGGGCCATCATCGACCAAACCGATTTTGCGGGGGCTATTTTGACGACCCCCAATGCGGCCCCAACTACCGGGGATGGGTTTGTGGCAGCCGCGCCCGAGTTGACGCCCGGTAATCAGTACGCTGGGGTAGACTTTAGCCGGGGGTTAAATTTATCCCCAGAGCAGCTGGCCTTTATTTGTGCCCAAGGGGGTCTCCATCCGGCCTGTGGCTCATTGTCTCCTCCTTAACTGCCATGCAGCGCACCCGCCTCTCTACTCTGGTTTCATCTGCCTCTAACCAATTTGGCCGTTGGGTCTTTAACCCGTGGCGACGGCTGTCACTGGTAATTATTGGCCTGCTGTTTGGCAACTTTTTTGGCATTGCGATTTCTTCGATCGCGGGTCAAGCGGCCAAGCTCGATGTCGTTGTCTCCGCGATTTTGCTGGGCCTGGTGGAGTTGATTAGCTGGCTGGTTTATCGGCGTCCGTCACGCCCCCCAGTCCAGCGCACTAGCCTGACGCTAGAGGTGATGAATGCCCTCAAAATTGGCCTCACTTACAGCCTCTTTGTCGAAGCCTTTAAGCTGGGGAGCTAGCGGCGATCGGGCAAGCCGGAGGTCACCGCTCAGAAATCTCCAGGCTTGAGATGTCGGTTTCTTATCCGGCCCCGCAGCAGTGGTCAATGCCCAGGCTGTCGAGCAGCAGGTCACTCACGGCGTTGGCGATCGCAAACTCGCCATAAAAGCTTTTCGAAAAGTCAAAGGCTTGCATTTCGGTCAACACCGCTAGCACCAGTGAGCCCAGGTCGTTTTCGCCTTCCATGCGCTGGCGCACAAACACTTGCGAGGCCCGCTCAGCAATGTCAGCGTTGACCGCTTCCGGCGGAAACTCAGTGTTGAGCCATTCATGTAGGGTCGCTTTGAGCCACTGTCCTTCCTGTTCAGGGTTTTCAGCAGGGGGCAAAACGATGGGTTCAACGGGTTCAGTCATGGCAATCAAGTAAGCAATTGACCTTGGCAGCAAGTCTGGCGGGCGCACAATGCCGCCGCTCTATGCTCTAGATAATGCCAAATTTTTCCCCATTTGCCCTAGCTTTGTTACGACTCCTTATGGTGCCGTCGGCTCACCGCCTAGCTGGTCAATCAGTCTGAGGGCAGGGTCGATAGGGTATAGAGCAACTGCAAAGGCTCGGCATTGTAGTCCAAAAAGGAAAAGTGATGCCAATAGCGCAGGCGACCATACTTATCCAACACAAACTGGGCTGACAGCGGGGCTCCCAGCGCTTGCCCGGCCCCATATTGCCGAAAGACTTCGCAAAAGGGATCGCACAAGAGCGGTGGCTGCAGGTTGAGATCGGTCTTGACCACCTGGCTTTGGGCTAGCGTCGTACTCGTAATCAAAATGACCTGGGCTCCCGCTGCGGCAAACTTGGCATAGGCCTCGTTCATCGCTACTAAATGGGGAAAGCAGAGGGGGCAGTAGTGCCGTTCGGTAAAGATGCGGGTGAATTCCAGCACCACGGGACGCTCGCCCCAATGTTGTGAGAGGCGGTAGGGCTGGCGGGTGCCCGCTTCGATCAGCGTGAAGTCAGGCGCGCGATCGCCTAACTGAAAACGATTGCCTGCGGGCACGGGAATGAAATTGCGCCAGAATCGTTCATCAATCAGGGCCGATTTGGGGGTGGGGGCATTCGTTAAACCAGTCATGGTGAGGCTACGGGGCGATCGCGATGTAGATAACTCAGCCGCCCTTTACCGTGCCATCAAAGTCGGGACCGGGCAGACCAACGTTCAATCTACATGTTATCGGAGGCGTTGGGGTCGGACTGAGCGATCGCGATCGCTTTCCATCCGTGGATATGCTAACTGTCCGCCTCACCCCCATTGCTGCCAAGACCACTGCCCAGCGCTATGGCAAGAACGGCAACTCTCTCAAGCCGACCATTGCCGCCACGGCATAATTTCGCAGGCAAGTGGCCGCCGGGGCAAATTCGGTCCCGTTTGCGGTTTGGGGCTGGGCGATGCCGAGCTGTGCCATGCGAGCGATCGCCGCTGCCGCTTCATGTCCCCCAATGTCGGTGAAGGTTTGCGGTGTGAGTGGGCTGGTGTCAATCACTGAGGTTAAGGTCACGCCGGGGCCATAGTTCGTGGTGGCCACAAACTGAGCGGCCCGGTCGATGATCGTCATCAGATTCGCGCGGGTCAGTTCGCCCTCAGGTTGAAAGGTTTGGGGCGCTGGGTCACTGTCCATGATGCCGACCTGGGTCACCCACTGAATGGCCGATGCGGCGGGATGGTCTGCGGGTACGTCAGTAAAGGGCGCCGTGGTTAAGCGATCCGGTGGGTTCACGACCCCCGGTGCCGATATCAGGGGGGCGATCGCATTAACGAGCATCGTGGCCACGGTGGCCCGCTGCACTGGATTTTGTGGCTGAAAGTAGCCATCTGCGGGCACGGTCAGCAGCTGATACGGATGCGCTGCCTGGCCGATCTCGGTCTCGAAGCGATCGCCCTCAATATCGCGGAAGCCATTAGCCTCGATGGGGTTGGGCATGTCGGTATACATCAGCTGCACCATGCGCACTGCCGTCGCCACGGTGTAGTCGCGTTGGGCCGGGGCGTCAGGCGCAAAGCGGGTGGGTTGATTCACATCGGGCGGTTCGGCCAAGCCTAGGACGCTGGTCACCTCCATCACCTCCGCCGCCCAGTGATTACTGGGAATATCCACAAAGTTATAAGTGTTGACCATGTCAGTGTTGAAAATCTGGTCCAGGCTGGGACGGCGACCAAAGTCTTGCCAAACGCCATAGGCCAACGCTTGATGCGCCATGACCATCAGCTGAGCCCGACTCACCGGGTCTTCCGGCATGAAGTAGCCCAACGCATTGCCCGCCACCATGCCAATTTGTTTAGCGAGTTGCAGCTTCGGCGCACTCCAGCGATTGGTTGGCACGTCGAGAAAGGGGGGCTGCTCCACCGTTGCGGGCACAACCAAGACTGTCTCATTCACAATGCGCTCCCGCAGCGCATCTAGCAAGATGACGACGGCCTGCTCGCGCGTAATCACACTCTGAGGCCGAAAGGTGCCATCGACAAAGCCCTTGACCAACTGGTATTGATTAGCGGCAATCTCAATCTGGAGCTCATAGCGATTGCCCTCGATATCGGGAAATTCAATTTCCGGCTGAGGATTGGGATCATGCAGGGGATGGTCGGAGGGCGTTGTGACGTCGTCGGGCGCGGAGGGCGTGGGCTCGGCGATCGCGGTTTCGATCATTCTCACCAGGGCCGCCGCCGCAAAATCTCTCTGGACATTGGCGTTGGGGGCAAACTGAGTGCCCTGTTCATTCAGCGGGGTCGCAATGCCGTAGGTGGTCAATTCACGAATGACCGCGGCTCCCCAATGGCCTTGAATATCGGTGTAAGCAATGGCAGGGGCGATCGCGACCACCACTTCGCTTAACGGCGTCGCCGCGCCAGTATTTTTGAGCACCACCACCTGCAACGCTTTGCGAATCATCGCCATCAGGCCCACCCGACTCAGAGCTGCATCGGGGTAGGCGCGATTTTGGGTGTCCCCGGTCAAAATTCCCTGTTGTTTGGCGTACTGAAACTGCCGCACGCTGCGATGGGTGGTAGGCACATCGACAAAGGGAGCTGTGGTGACGGTGTCGGGCAGGGCGATCGCCTGCGGATTCGTCACCATTTGCTGCATCGCTCGGATTAGCAGTGTCACCGCCTGTTCTCGCGTAATGCTTTGGGTTGGCCGAAAGGTGCCGTCTGCATACCCCGCAATCAGGTGATAGGTATTCGCCGCCTTGAGAATTGCGACCTCGTAAGGGTTGCCCGCCATATCGCTAAAAGACCGACTGGCTGTGGTTGTTGTCTGCGGCTCCAGAGGGGGACTCGCGATCGCCATGGGTTCCGCCGCGCCGCCGTTACAGCGCCGTTCGAGATACACAATAATGTCATTCGCCAGCCTGTTGTCAGTGGGGGCAGCATCCCAGGCGGTCGCGAGATTGCTGCCCAGACAAACCACATGGTGCAATTGCTGGTCACTGGTGCGGGTGGTTTCCAACGGCCGCCATTGGGAGCTGCCGCTGCCAACGATGCGGGTAAAGAGCTGCTGGGCCAGGTCCTGGGTATACACCAAGCCCGCAAACTGGGGATCTTGCCGATCAAAAATGATGCGCAACGCCATACAGCGGTCCTGCCGAAAGACACTCACCAACCCCGCTAGCCTGACGGGAAAAATGCCGGTTAAGAATTGCGTCCCGTGCAGATAAAAAGTCGTTTGCCCGTCAGCACTTTGCTGCTGTTTAAGAGGATCGCCCAAAGTCGTCTGCACGACGGCCAACGATTGACCCATCAGCGATGTCGCCACACTGTTCATGACTGTTTTCCGGTTCGGCACACAACAAATGCTGTGAGAGTAGCAAGGAAATTGCCGTTGGGCGACCTGGGTAACATCCCTCACGGATTTCTTAACCAAATGTCGCTCACTGGATGGGACTGATATGAACCCGCCCGCGATCGCCCCCCGACTTTCCGGCAACCAGCCGCTACCATAGCCATCAGATGCTGGCGTCTTTGACCCAGCGCCGTGAGCCGTTCAGCGAGTGGGTATGCAGATTCTTTCCGTCACGCTCAAAAACTTCAAAACCCATCAGGACAAACATTTCACCTTTGCCCCTGGCACCAATGCCATTTGTGGTGAAAACGGCGCGGGCAAAACGAGCATTTTGGAAGCGATCGCCTGGGCACTATTTAACTACATCGGCGACTATGCCAAAGACGACCTGATTCGCAACGGCAGCGGCAGTGCGGAAGTCACGGTGGAGTTCATCTCCAACCAAGATGGGCGTACCTACACCGTGCAGCGCCATACCAATAAGGGCTATACGATTTTTGACCCGCAGCTGAACGAGCGCTTGCCTTACACCCGCATCAAAGACGAAGTGCTGCCGTGGCTGCGGGATCATCTCGGAGTCTCCCCCGGCACCGACCTGGGCGAACTGTTTGCCCGCACGATTGGGGTGCCCCAGGGCACCTTTACCGCTGACTTTTTGCAGTCCGCCGAAAATCGCAAAGCCGTCTTTGACAAGGTGCTCAAGGTCGAGGAGTACAAGACCGTCTACAAAGACCTGAACAGCCTGCGCCGCTTTGCCGAAGCGAAAGTCGCTGCGGTGGATGCGGAAATTGCGGGATATGAGGAGCAACTGGCCGGTTTAGAGGAGTTGCAGGCTCGCCATCAGCAGGTGATTACCGAAATCAGCACCAGCGAGGCGCAGATCAAAACTTTGGAAACGCAACTCGCCACCCTGCAACAGGAGCGCGATGCCCTTAAAGCCCAGACCGACGCCGTGCAAAAGCTGCAAACCGAACGCCAACAGGTCCAGGCTCAACTTGATGGCCAGCAGCAAGCGATCGCCCTCCTCACCCAATCCCTCAACCAGGCCCAAGCCGCCGCTAAAATCTGCGCCGAGACCCGTCCCGCCTATCAGGCCTATCAGACGGCAGAACAGGAATTGCAAGCCCTGACCCAACGTCAAACTGATCGCCAAGCCCGGCAGAAAAAGCAGCAGCAGCTCCAAAAAACTCTGGACACCCGCGCCGCTGACCTCACCCGTCTCAAAGTCCAGCTGGAAGGGTTTGCCACCGCCGCCCAAGAAATTCAGCAGTTAGCCCCCGCTGTTCAAGAGCAAACGCGATTGGAAGCGCAACTCCAGACCCTGCAGCAGCAACAAACAGCGCTGGCGCAAGTGCGGGGAGAACTGCAGGCGAGTGAGAAACAGACCCAGCAGCAAGCCCAGCAAGTTGAGCAACTCCAGCAAGAACTCACGCGCCTGCAAGCCTTGGAAGCGGCCGTCGCGACCTTGCACGAGGTGGAACAGCAGCGCGATCGCCTGCAACAGCAACTCAGCCGTATCGAAGCCGCCCGCCAGTTTGAAACCGAACTACGCCAGTTGGTAGAACGGGGACAGGCTAGTTGCGATCGCCATCAAAGTGAGGCGAATACCGCTCTGGATACGCTTGCCGACTTGCAGCAAAGTATCCCTGTGCTCTCTGTTGATTCGATCACGTCACTCAAATCAGCCCTGGAGTCAGGTGTGACCATCAATCGGGCGATCGTGGCGGATGTCGAAAAGATTTTGGCCGACCTGTCGACTCAGACCGACGCTGACCAGTTGCGATCGCAGCTCCAAGCCGCTAAAAGCCGCCTGACCCAACTGAGCCAACAGCAGGCCACCCTGGCTACCCGGCCTGCCAAGCAACAGCAGCTGACTCGCCTGCAGACCCAGCAACAAACCCTCGCCGAGCATACCCAAACCCTCCAGTCGCAGCTCGCAGCAGGGGATGATCTCGCGACCCAACTCGCCACCCTCCAGACCGCCCTAGCGCAGCTCGAAGATCCCAAAGGTCGCACGGCAGTGTTGTCGCGATCGCTTCAGCAGCAGCCCACCGTCCAAAAGCGCTATGACGAGATGCAGACAGCGCAAACCGGGATCCAAAAACAAATTGACGAGTTGACGGCTGAATTGGCGGAATTTGACGACCTGGATGCAGCGATCGCCACCCACAATCAAGCCAAGCAGGCCCATCAAGCAGGTTATCTTCAATATTTGCAAAATGAAAAGGCCGCTCAAGACGAGTCTCGGTTGACTCAAGACCTCGCCACCGCTCAAACGGCTCTGGTGGCAAAACAGCAGGCTCGTGAACAAGTACAAACGCAGCTTGATCAAGCTCTCGCTGACTTTGATCCCCAACGGGCACAGCAGGTCGATGCCAGCTATCAATCCGTGCGCTCGGAACGCGATCGCTTGGCCGGGAGTCTGCCCAGTCAGCAGCAGCGGCTGCAAGACTATCAGCGGCAAATCGATGCGCTGAAAGCAGTAGCCGACAAACGAGATGCCGCAACCGCAGAACGACAGCAGCGCGATCGCATCAAGCGCTTCATCAACTTTGCTCGCAAAGCCTACAAGGAAGCCGGGCCGCGGATCACCGAGCGTTATGTCCAGCAGATTTCGCGTGAGGGTGATCGCCTCTTCCGCGAGCTGATCAACCGCCCCAACGTTGCCCTCACCTGGACCCGCGATTACGAAATCCTGGTGCAGGAAGGCCCCAACAAGCGTCGGTTTGTGAATTTGTCGGGGGGGGAACAGATGTGTGCGGCGCTGGCGGTGCGGCTCGCTCTGTTAAAAGTGCTGGCCGACATTGACATTGCCTTTTTCGACGAACCGACCACGAATATGGATCGGCCTCGACGCGAGAGTTTAGCCGAAGCGATCGCCCGCATTCGCAGCTTCAATCAGCTTTTTGTCATCAGCCACGACGACACCTTCGAAAAAGTCACCGAAAACGTCATTGTCGTCGAGCGCGAAGCTTAACGGCTGCGATCGCTTCTTTGATGTCCACAGCAGGGCCGACCGATTAACCAATCAGGCTGGCTCATCGCAACAAAAAAGAGGGCACCCAGCGGTGCCCTCTTGCTAGAATCCTATGCTACGAAGCGATCTTCTAAAGGCTGAGGCCTTCTGCGGCCTGCACCCGCTCGACCTGCTTCTTCTTCAGCACCAACATGATTTGTGTCAGCATGACAGCCGCGATGAACGCCATTAAGCCCTTAATGCGACCAGGACTCTGAAGCACAATCTCGGTGTCAGCCTGACCAAAACCGCCCACATTGGGGTCATTAGTCAGCAGACCGCCGGCAGTGATGGCATCACCTTCCGAGACGATTAGTTCAGGGCCAGCAGGCACTGAGATAGTCGTGGTAGCACCACTGTCAGCCGTAACCGTAACGTCATAGCCACCAGCGTCCAACGCAGAGATGGCTGAAATCGTTCCCGCTGCGGTGGATTTGACTGCACCGTTGTTGCTGTTTTGGCCAGTCGGGTAGACTTGGCCGCGACCCCGGTTGCCACCAACATGTACGGCGTATTTACCAAATTTGATGTTCCGATCCTGAGCTGGATCCGGCGACAAGATGGGGAAAACAATTTCCTGATACTGTTCACCCGGTACCGGGCCAACCAGCAGAATATTGTCTTGTTCTTCGGAATAAGGCAAGAAGTAAGTGCTACCAACTTCCTCCTTCATTTCCTCCGGAATCCGATCTGGGGGAGCAAGCTTAAAGCCTTCCGGCAACATGAGGACGGCACCCACATTCAAGCCACCTTTGCTGCCGTCACCCAGCACCTGCTGGGTATCTAAGTCGTAGGGCACCTTAACCACAGCCTTGAAAACTGAGTCAGGCTTGACCGCCTGAGGGACTTCGACATAGGTCGGTTTCTCAGCTAGGTGGCAGTTAGCGCATACGATACGCCCGGTCGCTTCACGGGGCGCTTCATAATTTTCCTGAGCCCAAAACGGATACGCCTGGGCAGACTCTGGCATCACAACCACACCAGAGAGCAAAATAAAAGCTGCTGCGATCGCTACCGATAAGCGCTTAACGGTTTCGGCTCCGAGCCAGGAGCGATCGCGAAGACAACTCTTCAGAATTGGGGTCTTCATCGGGAAATTCGTTATCCAAAACTTGAAAACAACACAGCAAACAAAGTCGATCTGACGCAGCTAGTTAAGCCCACCAAGGCGATTCGCCCGTCCGGAAGTCAGTCTCAGTCCAGTCAGTCAGCGACACCTTATCGTCTTCTGTAATGTCAGCATGGGCAAGCGCCAGAGACAACGGAGCGGGTCCCCGCACCACCTTACCGGTAGCGTCATACTGAGATCCATGACAAGGGCACATAAACTTGTTTTCGCTGGCATTCCAGGGCACAACGCAGCCCAGGTGAGTACAGACAGAATTAATGCCGTACTTTTCCAGATTGCCATCTTCAGTCACCACCAGATAAGTGGGGTCACCCTTGAGGCCCTGAGTCAAGACGCGCGCTTCCGGGCCGTGACTAGCCAAAAACTCGCTCGCCACTACATCTTTGCCCAGGGAATCTTTTGCTAAAGTCCCACCACCAGCGGCTCCACTCGACGGAGGCACAAAGTAACTAATGACGGGATACAACATACCGCCAACTGCTCCAGAGGCCGCACCAAGGGTGAGGAGATTCATAAACTGACGCCGTCCCAGGCTGGGCGTGTCAGACATTCCAGAAGCTTGAGTCATAGTCCTATCAGACAATTTTTATGTTGGGCAACAGACCAAATGATAATCAGGCTAATAACCGCACATCCACAGCTTTAGGGTGCAAAGCGTCAGCATTCGAAGACGCTTACAACCGTGAATATTTCGAAAATCAGCAAGATGAGAACAAGGTCAGATTCTTGCTAAGCATTATTGCATTTTGCCGACGCCAAGGTTGCTGCAAACGGGGATCATTCCCGTCTGATTTCCCAATTTTGTTTGGCTGCATAAATATAGAGACGATCCGTCGCTGTGAGCGATCGCTTGCCGACCGGCTGTCCATAAGCTAGAACCTTTATCTAATAAACCTTCTGGCAACCACCCCTGAAACCAATCAAGACCGCTACTGATGCAGTAGCCAACCAGTCCACCAATGTTACAAAATGTTATCAGTGTTGCGAAGTGTGAACGCCATCCTTGGAGGCATCGCCTATGACCGGTTCAGAGTTGCATGAACTCATTATCTCTAAATGGGGATACTCCTTTGATGTGCAGTTTCGACGGCTGCAAGACCAAATTTTTTTGCAAGTGATGTGGCGATATTTGGAGCAAGTGTCATTTCCGCTGACGGAAGCAGAGTACCTGGCTCACTTAAATGAGGTAGCGACCTATTTGGTGGGATGGGGGCAAGCCGATCATATTCGTCAGGCGATTAACGATACGCGCGATCGGCCCCGCCTTGGTAAAGCTGTCAGTATTCCCTTGAACTTAGGTGAACGAAGTTCAGAATGGTTGCTTGACTTTAATTAGTGCCAGGTTAGTGTCGTTTGATACGTCCTGATCAGGGACATTGATGAGTGTGCGAAAAAACTGAACATCCTGCAATAATCCTTGATGAAGCCAGGGATGCTTCACCCTGCTACCAATGTCTGGCAATACAATTTGCAATTTTTGAAGCGGGTGAGCTTTACCGTTAACAAACGCAACGATTGAGTCTTTGGGGACGTTAGCTTTGATGCCTGAGAAGTGCGAGGGATTACTTAGTGGAGATTTGAGTTGGTGATGTTAGCATGACCATGATGATTTGGGAATTTGGGGGTTTGCTGTGATCCGTTCTGCCACGCTGCCGCTTCAGACGACGCTGCCATCCCTAAACGATAACAGCCGCCTTAAGCTGTTTTCAGGTTCGGCCAATGTCAACCTGTCCAGAGAGGTTGCTCGTTATCTAGGAATTGATTTGGGGCCAATGGTTCGCAAGCGCTTTGCTGACGGCGAACTGTACGTGCAAATTCAAGAGTCAATTCGGGGATGTGACGTTTATCTGGTACAGCCGACTTGTTACCCGGTAAATGACCACTTAATGGAACTGCTCATTATGGTTGATGCCTGCCGGCGGGCGTCAGCGCGGCAAATCACCGCAGTCATTCCATATTATGGATACGCCCGGGCCGATCGCAAAACCGCTGGACGAGAGTCTATTACGGCCAAGTTAGTTGCCAACTTGATTACCAAGGCCGGGGCTAGTCGGGTACTGGCGATGGATCTGCACTCCGCTCAGATTCAAGGCTACTTTGATATTCCTTGCGATCACGTTTATGGCTCCCCTACCATCATTGATTACATTGCGAGTAAGCAAATCGATGACCTGGTTATTGTCTCCCCTGATGTGGGTGGCGTAGCCCGTGCTAGAGCCTTTGCAAAAAAGCTCAATGATGCGCCGTTGGCCATTATCGACAAGCGACGTCAAGCCCACAATGTCGCCGAAGTGATGAATTTGATCGGCGATGTGAAAGGGAAAACAGCTGTGCTTGTGGATGACATGATTGATACCGCTGGCACCATCTGTGAGGGTGGTCGTCTGCTGCGGCGGGAAGGTGCGGAGCAAGTCTACGCCTGCGCAACCCATGCGGTCTTTTCACCGCCTGCATCTGAGCGGCTAGCCAGCGGCATTTTTGAAGAGGTGATTGTGACCAATACCATTCCCCTGCCCGATGAGCGCAAGTTTGAACAACTGACGACCCTCTCTGTTGCCAGTCTCTTGGGGGAAGCGATTTGGCGGATTCATGAAGAGAGCTCGGTTAGCAGTATGTTCCGTTAACACTTACTACCCCGCGCTCATACGCTATGTGCCAAAGAAAGAGGTCGATGATGGACATTCCATCATCGACCTCTTTCGTGTTCTGGGCTACTGGTATAGCAATCCGCAGTCAGGTGCCGAGAGCCCAAAAGTTTAAAGTATGGGCATTGAATCGAAGTGTGGACAGCCGTCTCGGCTGTCCTG